>CAYYHV010000192.1:3111-7062 GCA_964471695.1 uncultured Pirellulaceae bacterium | reverse complement strand
ACGGGTCCTACCGGCGTCAAGATTGCCGGGTTCGATCAGGAGATTATGGAAAACGGCCAAGCCAGCCATATCGAAGTCCAGCACATTCTGATCGGATTTGAGGGCTCGGTCCCGGGCAAGCCGATTACGCGAACCAAAGAAGAAGCCGCGGCTTTTGCGGCTGAGCTTCTCAAGAAAGCGCAGGGCGGCGCCGACTTTGACGCCTTGGTCGCGGAAAACACCGACGATTCGGCTCCTGGAATTTACAAGATGGCAAACCATGGAGCCCAAGGCGATATGGCGGCTCAAAATCCAGACGAAATGGTTTTCCCTCGAGCCGGGATGGTGCCAGCCTTTGGAGACGTAGGCTTTCCACTTGCTGTTGGCGAGATCGGCATGTCACAACATGACCCGGCTACCAGCAAATACGGTTGGCATATCATCAAGCGGTTGCGCTAAAGCGCAGCAGCAAGGATGATCGTCACGCCACCAGTCTCGACGTAGGCCGTGAACACGGTCGCCGAACGCCCGGAGCAACGCAACTGCCTCGTGAACGAAATTGCGTTTTGTGGTTTCGTGCCAAAGACGATTGGCGACCGAAGATACGGCACGAACCACGTTCGCCTGGTGCCGGCCTGCAGACTGCCAAATTGCAAGTTGTGCTTCGTTAAAGAAAGTACGGCCAGATCGAGTCGCTGACGAGCAAACCCTTGCGCGTCAGCCGCAGAAAGCCGTCACTTGAAATCTCCAGCAAACGCGCTTCGACGAATCGGTCGAGAGCGTCACCTCCAATCTGCTTCATCGAAAGCGGGTTGTCGCGATCGAACGACGCGACATGCACACCGTCCAGTCGTCGCAATCCAAAAACCATACGTTCGCGAGCCCGTTCTTCGTCACTGATCGAATCGCATTCCGCCACCGGCGATGCGCCAGAAGTGACTCGGCGAATATAAGTCGTCGTACTGCGATGATTCGTTTCGCGCCGACCTTCAATAAATCGAGAGGCGCCAGGTCCCACCGCGTAATACTCTTCTCCAGCCCAATACGTCTCGTTGTGTCGGCACCGATGGCCCGGCTGGGCGAAATTCGAGACTTCGTAGTGTTCGAACCCAGCTTGAGTCAGTCGATCAATGGCAGCCTCGTACATGGTTCCCTGAATACCATCTTCGACTTCGACTAGCTGGCCTTTGTTGCGACGATTCCAGAACAGCGTTCCCTGCTCAACCGTCAATCCATACGTAGAAATATGTTCCGTACGGCACTCGATCGCCGCCTCCAAATCGGACCGCCAAAGGTCGAGCGATTCGTTCGGAGCCGCGAAGATCAAGTCGATTGACACGGAATCCATGTGCGGACGCGCCAGATTCAACGCATGATAAATTTGGCTGGGCGAATGCTGCCGATCAAGTGACTGGAGCTTCGCGTTGGAAAAGGATTGCACACCCAGCGACAGTCGGTTGATGCCGTGCGCTGCCAAGATTGCGACTCGCTGCTCATCCAACCCTTCCGGGTTGGCTTCGAACGTCGCTTCGCCAAGCGTTTCATCGCGAGGGAACCAAACGTCTATCAGCTCGCACAGCCTCTCCAACCCTGCATACGACAGCTCGGTTGGCGTTCCACCTCCCACGAAAACGGTGTCGACAGCGCGAGGCCCGTCCAGTCCACGCATTTCCATTTCCAAGGCGTCGAGATAGGCTGATTCCAAATCAGAACGTCCCGCCACGACGGTGAAATTGCAGTACGCACAGCGATGGCGACAGAAGGGAACGTGAATGTAGGCGGATCGCGCGCCCATCAGTTTCCATCGCCTGCATCAAACCAAGTCGAGATTTCCTCAAGCGGTTTGCGTTGCAGGTTGGGAACGACCGCATCATCCGCAGGATAGCCAATGGGAAACAGAATAAATGGTCTTTCATTCTTGGGACGCTGCAGAATCTCGCTGAGAAACCCCATGGGGCTGGGTGTATGCGTCAAGGTCGCCAATCCCATATTGTGCAACGCCGTAATAAACATACCACAAGCGATGCCGACGCTTTCCTTAACGTAGTAGTTTCGAGATTTGGAAGCATCTTCACCAACCCGGTACGTTTCTTCAAACACGACAACAATCCATGGTACCGTTTCAAGAAATGGCTTTTGCCAATTCGTTCCCATCGGCTCCAACGCCCTGAGCCACTCATCCGACATACGACCGCCTTCGTACGACTCGTACTCTTCTTTCTCAGCGGCAATACGAATCTGCCTTTTTATCGACGCATCAGAAATAGCAACGAACTGCCATGGTTGGCGATGCGCGCCCGACGGAGCCGTCGAAGCCGTAGCAATAGCAGACTCAATCAGATGCCGCGACACAGGTTGATCCGAAAAAAATCGGACGCTTCGTCGCTCGTCCATTTGTTCAAAAAAACGGTCGCCGCGAACGCGAGCTTCGTCAGCGGATATTGGTGTCATTCGATAGGGTACAAACGTATGTTCAGCAGACATGATGACTCGTCAGAATATGATCGCGGGTAGGGTTGGTGAAGTCGCTGCGGCTGTGCGTTACCATGTGGCTTCCGTCGTATCGTACCCGTGTTACGATTGTGCGAAAACCAAGTGTGCCTCAATCACTTCCTTCAACTCAAGCACAGTAAACTATCATGCCTCGAGCCGCCGTTATTCCTGCCCCGAAATCTCCGGTCGAAGTCGTTGATCTCCCTGAGGCTCCGATGGAAGCGGGCAGTGTGCTCATGAACACACTTTACTCGGAAGTTTGCGGGACGGACGTCCACCTGCAACAGGGTAAACTCTCAGGCGTTCCCTATCCGCTGCTGCCGGGTCACGTCTCGGTGGGGCAAGTCTGTGATGTGGCCGGCAAGGTTAATTCTGTCGATGGCCAACCGATAAAGGAAGGCATGGTCGTCACTTTCCTCGACGTCCATGAGACTTGCCAACATTGCTGGTATTGTCTGGTCGCCAAGGCTTCGACGCGTTGCCCCAAGCGCAAAGTCTACGGGATTACCTACGGAGCCGACGACGGGTTGCTCGGCGGATGGTCGGAGCAAGTCTACTTGAAGCCGGGCGTAAAGATTATCCCGCTACCCGATGGACTCCCACCAGATCGACTGATCGCCGCCGGCTGTGCATTGCCGACTTCGATTCATGCAATCGACCGGGCAGAAATTCGACTGGGTGATACCGTTGCGGTGCAGGGCAGTGGCCCCGTGGGGTTGAATGTGGCGATTCTTGCTATGCTTTCAGGGGCTGGCAAAGTCGTTTTGATCGACCGTCGCGAGAACCGTTTGTCCGTCGGCAAGAATCTTGGCATCGACGAAACCATCTGTTTGAAATCATCGGGTGCCGACGCCGTTGATGAAGCCACAGAACTCGTACGTGAGCTGACTGGTGGTCGCGGCGCTGACATCACGATCGAGGCCACGGGGGCTCCGGCGGCTGTTCCGGCTGGGATGCAGATGACTCGAGACGGTGGACGCTACGTTATCGTCGGGCACTACACGGACCAGGGAACGATTCCTGTGAACCCTCATACGCAAATCAACCGAAAACATTTGGACATTCGCGGCTGCTGGGGAAGTGACTTCAGCCATTTCTATCGCATGGTGCATGTCCTTGCGCGGCATGGAGACCGGCTCCAGGGCGGCGGATGGGAGAGTATCGTCAGTCAAAAGTTCGGGCTGAACCAACTTAACGAAGCGCTGGCTGCAGTCGAAGATGGCTCGCTCGTCAAAGCCTTGGTTGATCCAAGAATGTAATACGCAAGGGCGGTGTTCCATGGATGACGTCAAACAAGGAACTTCCGCTTCCGATCTGTTGATCGCCCAACTCGCAACGTCATCGGCAATGGTTTACGCGGCGCTGCTTCCGTTTTTGATGGACACGTTTTCTCCGGACGACGAAGGCGCTTTGCTCGTCTATTTTGGATTCGGATTCGTGCTGTCGGCGGCTCATTTCGCCAGCCTGAGCGTTCTGTTG
>CAYYHV010000192.1:0-3101 GCA_964471695.1 uncultured Pirellulaceae bacterium | reverse complement strand
GCAGTCGTCTACGGGTTTCTCTTGGTCTCGCTCCTCGCGGCTGCCGTTTGGTTGGGTAGTTTTCTGTCGGATAGCTTGATGGACGATTGGTTAGGGAGCGGACTGATGCTTCCTGCGCTGTGCGCATGCCTTCAATTGCCGCTCTGGCTGATGCGTATCGCTTTCGGATGGCACATCGCGACAAGTCGAAGGACAAATAGTTTTCATCTCAGCATTGCAAATCTGTTGTGGGTAACGGCAATCGCTGCGTTCATCATTTCGACCACGCGCTATGCCTGCCTCGGGTTTCTGGGAATCGACAACGTTCGAGAAGTACTTCAAGCGATGATCTCCATTCCCGTAATCGTTATCCTCGGTTGGCTCGTTTGCGTCGTCTACCATCGGGTATTGTTGTCCGAATCGACTGACCACATCCGGCTTGGCTATTGGATCGTTGCTACAACCATTGTGGCGTCACTCGTCGTATTGACGGTTTATGCTGTTGACCGTTCGTTTCATGATTTATGGGAGATGATTGGCATGGCGACGATCGTGCTTGGCTTCGCCGTTGGCGTTCTGGTATTCTCGCTCGGCATCCGCAAATCGGGACGCCGGCTCATCCGTTAGCCTGAACCGCATTGCATCTACCAATTCGACAGCTGCGCCCTGAATCGCCACTGTCCAGACTCCTTGTAATTTCCAAAAAGAAAAGTGCGATCTCGACACCTGAAAGGGGGGAAACACGCTCTCGGTGCAGATACAGCCACCGAACGTAAACCATTACCTTAAAGGAATTTACCGCGACGAAGGATTATTCAAATAAATGCGATTGTTTCAGTTGCATTGGTTGAACCCCGAAGTTAAACTAGGTAAAGCCGAGTGAGGATCTCTTCACTCATCATTCTTTAAGGCCGGCCCAAGGGGCCGCGAACTACGTGCTAATGTGAACAGGTTGCAGATGATCCCTCAAGCAAGTCTTGGGTAAGATCCTGTTCCTCTCGCACGAATTCCCGAGACTTTTCCCGATCAATAGCTGCGCCTGTGCGCTCTATCGCGTCGGTCCAATCGGCAATTGCGGCTGAACATTCACGCAACCCTTCTAGCCAATTCAATGGCAGTCTCTCGGTTTCCCAACTGTTCGGCTGACGCTTGTGCGCCCACTGCAACGACTTGTCTGTTGCTATGCATGTGCGCTTGAGCGTGGGGCGAGCGGAGGGCCTTTGCCCGAAGCCTGCGTTTCACCTCAACCTGTCTTTCACCTGGAGTTGCATAATGCAATACACTTACAATTCGTTTGTTCAGGCTCGCCTGATTGTTTCCCTCCTTTTGACGATCGTTGCTGCAACAACGTCGTCGGCCACAATGACGTCAATTGACGCCGTGTCCGGATCAGAAGCAAACGCGTACGCAGTTGGTCGTTTCCTTGATGGAGCCGGCGGGACTGCTGCGAACTGGAGCCTGACAAGCACCGTCAGCGGTACGGATTTCTCAAATGATGCAGTAACTGGTGGTGACTCTGGACTGCAGTACGTCATGTTAAATGAAGTACTCGGTTCGGATGATACCAACACTGTTACATTCGCCCTTAACATGGTGGATGCAGCGGTGGACCCAATTCTGACCATTTCGCAGAGTCCATACTTCGACGCTCCTTGGACTTGGAATGGTGGCAATTTTGAAGCCGCTCAATTCCAAATTACTTGGAGTGGCGGTGGCGAAGCCACGCTGACAGACCCGGACAACCAATTTGCTGGCCTCAGCGATGGTGCGACGTTCGGTTCAGGCGAAATGTTGGCCTTTTCAGATATTCGTATACTCAACGACTCGGATACGTGGCAAATCACGCTTCCAACGGGAGTCTCGAGTGTACAACTGGATTGGTCCAGCCAAAGCCCGGCCGCAAATTCGGACCTGACACGAGAATGGGTAACGTTTGATCTGCAAATCAACGCGGTACCTGAACCAGCAACTGGGGTTATGCTCAGTTTAGCATTGGTTGGACTACTAGGATTTATCCGCAGGTAGGACAACGCGCGTGCCAATACTGGGCATGTGGCGAAAGCCGCCTCGGGCAATGTCCATTTTAGAACAGGCCACGTCATCACTTGATGACGTGGCCTTTCTTCTTTTACGGAAGCCTGTTTATTCAAAAGCGTACAGAGCACCCGGGTGTTACCGCGACAAGTCATCGGTTTTCAGAAGCGAGCCCAGCCTCAATGACTCTTACGATTCGATCTACATCGTAGATCGAGCCTCGCCATGTGCCGCCACTGGCATGCTGCAGCGCCGCCCACAAACGCGTATCATCTGGCAAATCGGCGTGGCGATGTACCGCTGGGTGCAATGAACGCGCATCGAGGCTTGCTCCATCAATCGTCTTTACCAGATTGATCGAGCCGCTTAATTCCGTGCGGTCGATAACGATCTCAATGGTATCCCCGTCCCGCAGCTTTCCTATTGGGCCACCCGCTAGGGCTTCTGGACCAACGTGCCCGATACATGCGCCTGTCGAAACACCCGAGAATCGGGCGTCCGTCAGTACGGGCACATTCTTGCCCCAGGGAATGTATTTGAGGGCAGACGTAATCTGATACGTTTCCTCCATTCCGGTACCTTGGGGTCCCACGCCGATTAGTACGAGCACATCGCCCGATTGGACAGGGTTTTCCGAAACGCCCTTCACTGCCGCAATGGCATCTTTCTCCGACGCGAAGACTCGAGCCGGTCCGATATGCCGGTAAATGTCATCCTCGTCAACAACGCTCGGATCAATGGCGGTGGCTTTAATAACAGCCCCCTCCGGCGCAATATTACCCGTAGGAAAAACGACGGTACTGGACAATCCAGACCGACGCGCCGTATCTGCATCCATGATCACGTGGTCCGGGTCAATCTCTCCCGCCGAAGCCAACCGCTGCCGAACTCCTTGTCGCCGACGACTGTCTTGCCACCAATCGAGCACGGTATCCAGCGTCTCGCCGCTGCTTGTTATTACGTCGGTATTCAACAAGCCCATGTTGCGGAGGTGGCACATTACCTCGGGAACTCCGCCTGCCATGAAGACTTGAACGGTAGGATGATTTCTCGGCCCATTGGGCAGTGCGTCTACCAACCGTGGTGTC
>CAYYHV010000191.1:0-13698 GCA_964471695.1 uncultured Pirellulaceae bacterium | reverse complement strand
TGGGCTCGGATATGTTTATAATAGACAGACGTAAACCCATCGACGGTTAAGACGGAATCCAAACGACCGGGATACAATCCGGTAACGGATGTTGGGGCTCATTCTCTGGTCCAAAAGAAACTGGCTGAATCTGCCAGTGCTGCTCGATCCTCTCAGTCACCGGAAGTCCCATTTCGATCAAAGAAGCCGAGGCGATAAACTCGGGATTGGGAAGAAAACTCGATGGCTCCGCTGAATTTCAGCGGAGCTTTTTTTTTCGTTCGGCGAGCCTGCGTCACCCCGCATTCGAAGCAAAATAATCGCCGGTGATCTATTCTGACGAATCTTCTACGGGCTTGGATGGTTTCCGCTTTCTCACCAGCGATTCAAAAATCCCATCCTGCAATACGAGCCCATCGCTGCGCACCAGTTTGCGATTCCACAACACCCTGCCCCGCTTCCTACCTCGCTCCTCCTTTGCGACCGCTTCCGTAAAGATATGTACCGTGTCGCCCACGAAACACGGCTTGACGAACTTCCACTCGCGAATCGCAACGAACGCTTCCGTCTGCACCAATGGTGCGTAGTTACCCAATCCCGCTACCCAGGCAATGCCGAGCAGACCATGAGCAATGGGCTTGCCGAAGGGAGTCGCTTTGGCGAATTCGTGGTCGACATGCAGCGGATTATAGTCGCCAGTCATGCTCGCAAACATGACCACATCCGTTTCGGTCATGGTCCGAGAACCACTCTCCCACGTCGCTCCAATTTCGATGTCTTCATAGTACAATGGTTCGTTCATGATTCCACGTGCGAGGAAATTGGTGTTCGGCGAACGCCGTCTTCTATCAAACGCATTGGGAGCGATTCACGTATTCCGGTGCCCTTGCACTCGCAATAACACAAAGTTCGATTTCCAAGTGTGCGTTCCCGATGGTGGCATTCCGGGCATTCCCAGATGCGCTGGAGATCGTATTTGAGTCGCTCAAACGGTCCCTTCATGGCATTCCTTTCTTTGAATACTCCCAAGAGCTTACCAAGCCACACATTTCCCGGGTAAGTCCAGAACAGAGCAAGGGCGAGAAAAGAACGATACCTACGCTTCAAAACCCGGCTATCGAAGCGAGAACGTGCTGACTTCCAGACGCACGAGCTGTTCGACCAACTCACTTGACGATGGTCGTCGATCGGGTTCTTTCGACAGGATACGCGTAACGCACTGGGATACGTCCGTTGGGATCCCCGGATGGTGCGTTCGGGGACTGGGTGGCGGAGACGTTAAATGTGCCTCACAAAGCCTTTCCGGTGACGATTCGTCAAATGGCTTTTGCCCGCAGAGCATTTCGTACAGCATCACGCCAATACTATACACATCGCTCGCCGCGCCAGAAACGCGCGATGAAGTGAACAACTCCGGAGCCGCGTAACACAGCGTTGCCATGAGCATCCGCTCATGACTCAAAGCCGATTCGCCTATGGGCCGAGAGAATCCGAAATCGAAGAGCGTGACATGTCCCGTCGAATCCGCATAGACGTTCGACGGTTTGATATCGCCATGCAGCCAACCACTTTCATGTAAAGCCTGGCAAGCCTCCGCGACTTGACGAGCAATCCACAAGGCTCGAGGGATCGTGATTCGGTCCACCGTTTCGAGCACTTCACCAATCGTTGCACCTTGCAGTCGTGGCATCACCAAAAAGGGCGTTGACGCCGAGAAATCAGAGATCAACGTTGGCAAAAGATTCGCATGACTTGCCTGATGACCACACTGCGCTTCCCGTCGAAACATCTGCAGAGCCAACCGATCTGACGCATGATCCGTTCGCAAGCGTTTTAGCGCATAATCGGCTGGGTCGTCTTCGCCGCTATGTGTCGGGCGAACGAAAAATACGTCTGACGTATTGCCCTGCCCCGCCGATGCTACCAACTCCCAACTTCCAAGTTGCGCCGCAGTCGCGGCGGGCCGAAGGGCTCTTGTCCGAATGTCACGGGCTTGATGGGATTGCAGAGTCGTCAAGGCGGCGGATCCAAGGTGAGAATCTGAGACGTTTCTCATTACATCGGACAAGCCGCAACGATACGTTCAGAACGACCACGCGAACCGTCACTCCTTAACATAGGTGCTAGCGTTCACGACCAAGTCGTCATGTTCCAATGTAACGAGCGTATACTGATCGAGCCTCATTGGGATCGTCGGTTCCGCCCACGACGGCTCGACCGTCTTTGAAAATCGTCAACTCAAACGCTTCGATCTGCACGCGGAGCAGGAATGGATTGCGTCGCACATCGCCAAGCTCTTTGAGCTTCAACTCCAGTGACTCCAGATCAACTGTGACTTTTTCAGACAAAGACAACTGCACCGCGTTGCGGCCACAAAGTACGGCCGTCTGACTGGATCGGTCACCACTCAACCAGTCGAAATGCCCTTCTATGCATGTCGGACAAGTCTCGCCTTTGAGTTGTTCTAATCCAATCTGACGAATGCGATTGCCCCACAAATCAAAGACCGATAAGTGGGGACTCAGCTTGTCCTGATTCCCTGACACAAGCTTCAACACCTCAGCCGCTTGAAACGAAGCGACGATGTTGACAACAGGCCCCAGAATACCAGCCGTGTCACAAGTCGGCGTGGTCCCGGGCGGCGGAACTTCGGGCATCAAACAGCGGAGGCAGCCCGTTTCGCCAGGCACGATCGACATTGTTTGTCCTTCCGCACCAATGCAGCCTCCATAAACCCACGGAATGCCAAACTTATGAGCCGCGTCGTTAATGAGGAACCGAGTCTCAAAGTTGTCGGTGCCATCCGCGATGACATCGATCGAATCCAACAGTTCCTCAATGTTGTCGAATGATACGTTGCCGACAATCGGCTCGACGATAACATCTGAATTGATGCGGCGAAGCCGATTGGCGGCTGCGATAGCCTTAGGCAACTCGGATTTTACGTCCGCTTCGTCGTACAAGACCTGGCGCTGCAGATTGTTCAGTTCGAGAAAATCGCGATCCACGACTCGCACCAACCCCACACCGGCTCGTACCAGCGTATTGGCAATCACGGACCCAAGAGCCCCGCAACCTACAACGAGAACCGCAGATTCGCCAATCTGCCGCTGGCCGTTTTCGCCAACGCCCTCGAAAAGGGATTGGCGGATATAGCGAGGGTTGTTCATCTTCGAAGAATGGCACATGCTAAGTGATCGGAAACCGAGCCCAGTACAAACAAGGCCCGGATATCATGATGGCAGACCCAATTGACTTTGTCATTGGGAGACTCAGCATCGAAGGCTACGAAGCAACATGGGTACGCGTATTTGGATTCTCTTTGCCGGTTTGTTTGGAACGGCAGGTGTGGCGTTGGGAGCATTTCACGCTCACGGCATGGACGGAATGCTCGAAGAACAGGGAATATCTGGCTCGGAAATTGGCTATCGATTGGACCTCTGCGAAACGGCTGTTCGCTACCTGTTGACTCAAGCCGTCGCGCTGATGGGGATCGCCGTTCTCTCGCTCGCAGCAAGATTCATCCGTACGTGGTACGTCGTTGGCGGCGGATTCATCCTCGGGACCCTTCTGTTCAGCGGAGCCCTGTTGGCGATGGCTTTTACGGGCAACAGACAGTTTGCCCACGTCGCACCATTCGGCGGAATCACGCTGATCGTTTCTTGGTTGCTCTTTGCGTTGTCGGCCTTTTGGTATCCTCGACTGGAAAACAGGTAGCGAGAACAAAGACGATCCCTCTTTCGGCAGCGCATAAGAAAACTCGACCCGCGGCACCATGGGGGAGAGGTTTATACCGCAGGGTCGAGTTAAAAGAGCATCGTGTTCATGGCACTCGCCACGCCGTTGCGCCAACGTGATGATTTCAAAGAACGCACGGCCTAAACCGCAATCAGTTCTTCGACTTCCTCCGACAGTCGCTTACGTGCCATGTGCAAACGCCGCTTGATGGTTCCCAACGGAGCGTCAAACGAAGCGCTCATTTCACGCAACGAATGTCCCTTGATGTAAAACGCCTCAAGCGTCTCGCGATCCAAGTCACGCAGCCGACTCAAGCCCGCTCGAACTTGCTCGCAACGTTCCGCGTCCAATGCGCCCTGAATCGGGTCACCGTAGTCGTCACACTTCGAAACCAGGTTGGCTGGATCGGTGGCAATCACCGGTCCCTTGCGAACCATTCGGTTAATCGCCATGCGGTGCGCGATACGCTTCAACCAGCTACCGAAGGCTTCCGGCGCTCGCAACTGCGGCAACTTCTGCATCGCCTGAACAAATACGTCCTGGCACAATTCCTGTGCATCCGCGTTGTTACCCAACTTGCGAGTCGCAATGACAAGGATCATGCCTTCGTATCGTTGGAACAAGTCGCCAAACGCTTCTCGGTTACCCTTTTGGGCATCGAGAACGAGTTGCTTCAATCGAGCTTTTTCCTCGGGAGTAATTATAAATTTCGCCATGATCGTTCTCTCTCTATTGAAGGCCCTTCGAGGAACCAACGAGTGCATACTGAAACCGCAACATGCAGATCAACGCGCGTAAGTGCACTCGATCCGCAGCCGGATTCAGCAGAAGTCGTAGTTAACGTTTTTTGAGCTTGGAGGAAGCGAGTTAACTTCGTATCTGCCGTAAACGGCGCCCGACGCTTGACCGCGTTTCCGGTCGTTTGGCAGGCAGCCCCGGTAGGGGTGACGCCGCCGCGGGCTGCAAGGCCGCCGCCCAACGACTGCCATACACATGAAGTGATTGGCGATCGCGTTGAATCGACGTCCCTTGCGGGAACCAGTCTCTGAGGCACGTCACTGACAGGAGTGAAAACATGCCGTTCAACGCGATCTGGATATTGCTGGAGCAAGCTTTAAAGCAGCTGGTGCAATTCGAGATAGTTGTTGATGTAATTCGCATGACTTCCTCCCGGGCGCGGTGCGCAAGGTGAGAGAGAAAAAGGATAAGCAGGGCCTGAACTGTCAGACCAGATCTGCCGCTGTATTCTATAGGTCGTCGCCAGCCGTCAAAACAAATCTTCACAAAACGGCTGCGAACCGTCCCGCCGTAAATCTGTCGCTAATCTGCCGGACAACGCTGTAAAGACGACCTACTTGAGGTTTGGTTCGCTCTGATTTAAGAAATTTTGAAAACTTCCAGACACTTGGGACTGCAATAGAGCGTTGTTCATGCTGGCAGCCACTTTGGTACCAGCCATGGAGCGTCCAATAGCCCTCCAATCCATACCGCCCTGTCCCTGGAAGCTCATACTGTCGGACAACGTCGGCTAGTGGGCTGGTGCCCATCGTAGCCCGCGTCGATTGAATGAATGGCGATAATCGCCGCGATGCAAGTCTACGTCGTCAGAGGTGGAGCGGCCGCTGCCAAGTCTTTATAAGCCGCAACGGCAATTGCATGATCGTTTTCTCGAGGCATGAAGACCCCACGGACACGCGCTTTTCGAATGACGCCCTTCTCGAGCGGTTCGGGTGCCAATTCATATCGGACATAGGGACCATCTTCGTCACCGATTTCAGCCCCTTGAAAATCCGACGGGTAGACCATTTCGGCGTAGCTGTATTCTGCACCCAACGGACGTATCAGAAAAAGTCCTACGGAGTCGATTTTCGTCGGCTTGCTGGACACTTGGACTTCGGAAAACTGAAGCTCGGTATCAGCCGCAAGGAATTCAGCGTCTTTTCCGACAAAGCGAGTCAGTGCCCGCATCGTTGGATCGCTGTCGAGAAGACTCGTTTGCAACGCAATGAGCAACTCAACCCCGGAAAACTCTTCCAAGATGCGCCAATAGAGCCGTGGGCGAACCGAGCGAGCCGGTGTCTGCGCGTAGGTAACGATCAAATCGCGTCCGCGTGCGTATTCATCGATGATCGTCTCGCCAGTCGCCGGCGCCGGCGGATGAGGCGAAAGCTGCAAAAGATCGGCTTGAACCGCGAGTCCATCGTATTCGACATCGACCAAGCCCTCGTGTGGGAACCGTTTTTTCACCGAAGCAACAAGCGACTTTGTCTTAAACGAAGCTGTGTCTTCAGAAAGATTCCATTCAAACTTATCAGCCATTGGTTCCCTGTTGAGAATTAGATTTCCACAACGATACGATCAACAGTTTGCACAAAAAAACCCCGCCGTCTACACAAGTGCAAGCGGCGGGGCCGGAACAGAGAAGAGGCCGAATAAAATTCTGCGACGTATGATAAGTATAAGTCCGTTTGGCAATTGCCAAATCAGGATGAAGTTGGTGAAAAATCCCTTGTGCCGCCAACCCACCTTGGCTCATCTCTCTGTTAACTGATAATAACAACTCTAAATGCTGTGTCCAGTCTTTCGTATGCGTGTAACGTTGTTACGCTCGATTGGCCGCCATGAGATTGCATCAACTTTACGCAGTCAGCCTATTGCTCACAAATTCCACACATCTTTCTTGGCGCATTTTCTCCGTGATAGAAGCACAAAACGCACAATTTCTCGCAGTCAGCGAAACCGCAGCCCGAATCGGCGGGCAAGTCCTGCGAGATTGGCAAGGCAAATTCAAAGTCCAAGCCAAAGCGCCTTCCGACCTGGTCACTGAGGCCGATTTGGCCTCACAGAAGGCCATCGAGAAAACGGTCCTTGATGCTTTTCCCGATCATCAGTTCGTGGGTGAAGAACAATCCGATGCAGGGTTGAATGCGTCGACTTCCGACTATCGCTGGATCGTCGACCCTTTGGATGGCACCACCAACTATGTGCACGGGTTCCCCTTTTACTGCGTGTCCGTCGCGCTGACGTACCAAGGCAAGTCGATTGCCGGCACAATCTACGATCCCACGCGAGACGAATGCTTCAGCGCAGCGCTCGGCGGTGGAGCCACGTTAAACGGCGAGCCCATTGCGACGAGTGGAACTACGCAACTAAACGAGTCTCTCTTGGTAGCCAGCTTCCCTGCGGAAGTCGATCGAACGATGCGTGAAGTCGAGTTATTCCTGCGAATGCTCGACCGCGGTCGAACGATTCGACGCAACGGCGCGACGGCTTTGAATTTGTGTTACATCGGCTGCGGGCGACTTGATGGATATTGGGGGACGACCGCAAAATCCTGGGATGTTGCCGCGGGACTGCTCATCGCCAGCGAAGCCGGGGCGACAGTCACGAACGTCGAGGGGAACGAGTTTGACCTCGAACGTCCCGAATTCTTGATCGCCGCTTCCCCCGAACTGCATGCGGAGATGTTACCCTTACTCAACGATTAGGCTCCGTGGGTCAATCAAAACCGGCGTGGCATCCGTGAGCAGCAAGGCGCCTGCTTTGGATGCTGCTGCAATTACCGGCGGCTAGTGGCTTGCCGCTCACCATTGTTCCACACAGCCCAGTCTGCCGGTGTCTGTTCCCAGCACTATGAGCGAAAGAGCTTTGCAATGAATCAGGCGGAAAATCCAGCGACTTCAGAGACCTTTTTTCAACGATTGATCGGTGTACAACCGCTTGATGCCAATGGGGCTCGGCGACTTCGCATCTGGCCGGCGCTGTTGCTCGCCTTGGTCGTCATATTTTGTGTGTTCGGAATCAAACACATCGCACCGGGATCCGCCGCACATATGATCGGCATGATGGTCGCCCCGCTGGGTATCATTGCTCTTTACGGATTGTGGATCCTCTTATTCTCGAGGGCTCCATGGTTTGACCGGATCGCGGCTTTGATTTTCACAGCCATCGGAATTGTCGTTTCACTCTATTTTTCGCACGAGACCATCGCACCACCCGATCAACCGCCTCTTGGATTGATCGTGTTTGGCGTGCCCCTCTTTTGTGGCTCGGTGACACTCTGGTTGCTCGCGACTCGACGCTGGCCGTGGAACGCACGTAGAATAACTACCGCCATACTCATGGTTGCGGCTTGTCTCTTTTGGATTCTCATCCGCTGTGATGGACTGGACGGATTCTTAAACGCCGATATGAGTTGGCGATGGAGTCCCACGCCAGAACAGATTTCGATGCAACGACTGGAATCCAATCCCGCGACGGCTATGGTGACCGCAACGGAGACCGAAACCACGCCAACGTTGACTCCACTTACGCTATCTCCTGGCGACTGGCCGTGTTTTCGCAATACCCATCAAGACGGGCGAATCGAAGGAGCCACGATTGCCACCGATTGGGAAGCGAACCCGCCCTTGGAATTATGGCGACATCCGATCGGATTGGGTTGGTCGTCATTCAGTGTCGTTGGTGACTACCTTTACACCCAAGAGCAACGCGGCGATGACGAGGCCATCGTGGCTTACCACGCCGAAACGGGCGAACCGATCTGGCAACACTCCTACCCAGCTCGTTTTTATGAAACCGTCGCCGGCGCAGGCCCACGAGGGACTCCCACATTTCATGAAGGACGCGTTTATTCGACTGGCGCCACGGGGGTCATCACTTGCTTAGATGCCACGACCGGAAAGGCAGTCTGGACTCGCAGTCTCGAAGACGACGTTCAAGCCGAAGTTCCCGAGTGGGGGTTTTCCAGCTCGCCGCTAATCGTCAATGGACTTGCCATCGTCTATGGCGAAAACGCCGGCTTGGTAGCATACGACTTGTCGACGGGCGAACTCAAGTGGCAAGGCGATACGGGCCGACGAAGCTATAGCTCGGCTCAGCTCGAAAACATTGGTGGTGTCGATCAAATCTTGATGCTCACGGGAGATGGACTCACCAGTCTTTCGCCAACCGACGGCGTTGTACTTTGGGAACACGAATGGCCCATCCCGGGTATGTCACGAGTCGTCCAACCCAGTGTTCTCAAGGTCAGCGACACCGACTCAGCCATCTTCATCGGCACCGGCTACGGTAACGGGACTCGCTGCATCGTTGTCAGTAAAGACGGAGAGGATTGGAACATCGACGAGGAGTGGACGTCGCGTCACCTCAAACCGTACTTTAACGACTTTGTCCTGCACAACGGCTTCCTCTACGGTTTCGATGGCAACATGCTCGCGTGCATCGACGGAAACACCGGAAAACGCCAATGGAAGATGCGTGGCTATGGACACGGCCAACTCGTTCTTCTGCTTGATCAGGAACTCCTACTCGTCATTTCCGAGACGGGAGAATTGGCATTGGTCAAAGCCGACTACCGAAAAGGTGTCGAGATTGCCAAGATGCCTTCCGTATCCGGCAAGACATGGAACCACCCCGTCATTGCCCACGGAAAACTGTTTGTACGCAACGGCGAAGAAGCCGTGTGCTACCAACTCGATTCCAATTAACAGCCACTCAGTTTCACTTTCGACGCTGTAACTTCAATCCGCTGAACGACGTAACAATCCCAAGCCGATCACGGCCAGACACAACATCACAGCCGAATCGGGTTCCGGAACTGCACTCGCGTCCGATCCGCTCGACTGAAACTTGTTGCCATTCCATGCGTTGAAGTCGGAGACATCGACGTTGCCGTCCGCATTAAAGTCGCCGCTACACCAGGCAGCCACGCTCGAGAATTTGTTCGAGTTCCAGTCATTGAAGTCTCCTACATCCACAACGCCATCCAAATTGCTGTCGCCGATAAGATACGGGTTCTGAGACGGTAGGTTCGCCGCACCAGCCTCGCTTAGCCATGCCGATACATCGGTGAAGTCGAGGCTCCCATCGCCGTTCATATCGAAAGCCGTGTCGCCACCGTTGGATGCGACGGCCGCAACCAGCGCGTCAATGTCGGTACAGTCATAGTCGCCGTCGTCATCAAAATCGCCATCGGGACTGATCCGCGTAAAAGTCATCGTACCGAGCGATTGTGGCGTGATAATCTGCCCTGACGCTTCCGTAATCAGCGTGATCGGATCGGGCGGCGTCGTGCGTGGGCCAAACAGCGCGAACACATTGGCGTCACGCGTGCCACCGTCATAGGGAACCATCTCCGCAACGACTTGATTCTGCCAATTTGTTCCCGTCCCCGTTCGCAATGACAACCCATCCACGCCGACAAACCAATCGGGGCTGGGCCCCAACATCGAAACCAGAGTCACCAGCGGGTGCGCCGAATCGACTTCCAGTTCGAAACTCAAGTCGCCGCAATTGCTCGCCGTCGTCTCAACGGGACAGAACCAGTGATTCTGATTGATGTCCACATCGACGTTACCATTTTGACGTTCCGCGTTCATCTCAGCTCGCAGGTCCATCGTGAAACCCGTCTCGGCCATCTGCACCATGCCGGGACTTGCGACTTCGCCAACCGACCAAAAGTCCACGTTGCTATTATGCGTACCGCCACCGAACCACGAAAAATGGGCCTCGAATGGAAACAATCCGGGATGCGTCGTCGTGCTCCAGGTGTTTTCAATGTCGACTCGATAAGTCGCCGTGTCAGCCAAAACCGACGAGCCCGCAATCACTATCAGCAACATCGTCTGGATCGTACGCATCAGATTCTCCTCTAACGACAAAGATGAATTCATCCATTTGAGTCTAACGTGGCAAGCGAGAAAAGCGCACACCTACTATTGGGGCCGAAAATCTTCGTTTCCCGTCAAACCAGCGGCAAACTCAGCCAGAAGATTCGCCGCATGATCAATGTCGTCCAGCGAAATGGTCTCCACCGCACTGTGCATATACCGATTCGGAATCGCGACCAATCCCGTTGCGACTCCCCCGCGTGTCACCTGAATGGAATTCGCATCGTTAGGCGTAGCCCGACCAATTGCCGACAACTGATAGGGAATGTTCGATTTCTCTGCGACCGCAATCAGCATTTCGGTGACCACTGGATTCATGTTGGGGCCACGATAGATCACCGGTCCGCCGCCCAAATTGATCTCACCATTCTGCCGCTTGTCAATCTTGGGACAGTCCGTCGCATGCGTGACGTCGACAGCGATTCCGACATGGGGATCAATGCCATAAGCGCTCGTGCGGGCTCCACGCAATCCAATCTCTTCCTGGACCGTGGAGACTGAGTACATCGCACACTTCAGTCGCCCAGCCGCGCGCCGCAGCGCCTCGATCACGACCCACAGCCCCGTTTTGTTATCCATCCCAGGCGAGTTGGCCAAACCGTTTCGCATCTCCTGATACCCAAGCCGCAAAGTCACCGGGTCCCCGACTCGGACCAGCGATTTTGACTCGTCCTTGGACGTACAACCAATGTCCAGCCACAAGTCCTCGAGCTTCACGACTTGCTTGCGTTCCTCCGCATTGAGCAGATGAATCGGCTTTCGCGCAATCACCGCATCAAGCGGTCCATCCTTCGCCCACACTGTCATCCGCTGACCAATCAACTGTTGCGGATCCCAGCCACCGATCGTCTGGGCGTACAGAAAACCGTTATCGTCAATCTGCGTCACCAGCATACCAATCTGATCGCAATGCCCAGCCAACATGACTCGCATCCCCGCGTCGCTATTGCAGCTGGCGATCACATTACCATGCAAATCCGTCGAGACATCGTCAGCAAAGTCGTCGGCATAATCCCGCACCAGCTTTTGTACCGGTTGTTCGTAACCAGACGGGCTGGGTTGCTCCAATATCGACTGCAAAAAAGACTTGGCCGCGGCTTCCATGCTTCTTCCTTCACCTAGAGTGAGACAGTTCATTCAACAGCAAACTATCCTATTCGCCCATCGCAAATATGGGCACCCCCGTCCGCGTCTTCCGTACCATGGGCATTCTATCCGTGGCACTCCCCGAAATTCGTAGGCCGGCAACTAGCAACGTTTTCACGCCGAAACCTCAGTCGCCAATCACCTTTGCCCCAAAATCACCAAACACCTCCTACTTCACGAAGACATTGCGATGATCCAGCATCCCACCACGGCCAACCATGCAAGAAACACCCACAACCACTTCCCCACCAATCCTTCAACGATCCTCGACCATCGGCTACCCTAAACCTCACCCGCGCCATCGAAACCATCTCCCCATCAACCTGGCATGCACATCCACGAAACCATCCTTGAACTTCGCGACCATTGCGTCGAACAAGCCTTAACCCTCGCGGCTGCCGAAAGTCTGACGGGTGGAAGAATCCAGTCGCTGATCACATCCCAATCAGGTGCGTCAAGGTTCTTCCTCGGCGGCATGACGGCTTATCACCTCCAGGCCAAAGCCACACTGTTAGGCGTCGATCGCGACGAAGCCCAACGCTGCAACTGCGTGTCCCAGCTCGTGGCGGAACAGATGGCAGCCGGCATTTGCCGCGCTTTCGACTCGAGCCTCGGCATCGCTACAACGGGCTACGCCGAGCCCTCGCCGCCCGACGGGGTCCAGACGCCGTTTGCCTTCATCGCCGGCTGCCGCGTAAACCCGGATAACCCTGACCAGCCAACGATTCTGTTTTCTGAGAGAATCGAGCACGATGGCGATCGTGAGAGCGTGCAATCGCATATCGCGGCGACTACGATATTTCGGTTACGAAACGAAATCGTATAACCGGTCATTTCACAGTCCGATTCGATGCGATCCGAAGCCGAGACAACCTTAAAGGCACTCTATCCGCTAATTTGACGCAGCCGCACGATTCGACTGCCGATAAAAAGGGCGGACTCTGTCAGTCATCGCAATCCCACAGATTCACGCAAGTCGTGGCAAACATAATGCAGAAAACAAAAGTCGCAATTGTAGGAATGGGAACCGTCGGGACGGGCGTAGCCCGCTTGCTTATCGATCACGGCGACCGCACAGCCCTTCACGCCGGACGCACCCTGTGGCTGGAAAAAGTCGTCGTTGGCAGCCTCAGCAAACCACGCGACTATCATCTTCCCGATGGCTTGATGACTGATGATCTCGCGGCAGTCACCGACAACGACGAAATCTCAGTCGTCGCCCAACTGATCGGCGGCTTGGAACCAGCCCGCACGATCATGCGTAAACTGCTGGAGAGCGGGAAAGATGTTGTCACCGCTAACAAAGCCTTGCTGGCTGTCCACGGGCCGGAACTCTTCGACCTCGCAAGGTCGCTAGGCCGTTCCATCGCGTTCGAAGCCTCGGTGGCTGGTGGAGTCCCCATCGTCACCGGCATCTCTCAATGCCTGACCGCCAATCAGATTACTTCGCTCCGTGGCATTCTCAACGGTACCAGCAACTTTATCGTTTCCCAAATGGAAGAAGAGGGAGCCGATTACGACGACGCCGTCGCCGAAGCCCAAGCCAAAGGTTTTGCCGAAGCCGATCCCACGATGGACGTTGACGGTACCGACGCCGCCCAGAAACTCGCGATCCTCGCGCACCTGGCCTTTGGGGCCCGAGTCCATTGGTCAGACATCCCCCGAGTCGGAATCGACAACCTGACCACCGAAGATATTAAATTCGCTGGCGAGCTTGGATACCGTATCAAATTGTTAGCCGTCGCCAAGCTGATCGGACGCGGCCAACTCGATTTGCATGTGTCGCCAACGCTTGTGAAGAAAGCAACACCTTTGGCCGAAGTTCGCGGTGCGAACAACGCGATCAGCGTCGTCGGCGATGCCGTTGGCCCTGTTTTCTTTCATGGGCTTGGAGCCGGGCAGATGCCCACGGCTTCGGCAGTTGTCGCCGACCTCATCGACACGGCGGTAGGACGCACTGCCCTGACCTTCAAGACGTTAAACCTCTGGTCCGATCGCGAAGCCCGCGTCGAAGCCCGCGATTCTGAGCTCGTGCCAAGCCGTTATTACCTGCGACTGAACGTCGACGACCATCCCGGCGTGCTTTCCGATGTCGCCGGAGTCATCGGTAGCCACGATATTTCGATTGCGTCGGTGATCCAGCACGAAGCCGCCAGCAAGAATG
>CAYYHV010000190.1:6588-13717 GCA_964471695.1 uncultured Pirellulaceae bacterium | reverse complement strand
ATGGGATACCTTGTCGAAGATGAGGATCCAGATAACGCCCAAGTGCTTAAGCAGATTCTGGATATTGGGGATAATTACTATACCGATGTTTCTCCCGACCCAACGGACGCTCAGCTCGTAGAGATAGAAGAACGGTTAGCTCGTATCTGCAATCACCCACGATAAACTTTACCCAGCAATTCGCCGCTCTCGAGATTGGCCCCTATGATTCGACGAATGGCGTTCATCATCATTGGGTTTGGATGGTGGTGGCTGCAGACAATTTCGGCTGCATTCTTGATGGAACAGCCGGTTTATCTTACCGCCCTTTTTACCCTCGCTATCTGGGCAATTCTCATCTCGCTTATCGGAGCCTTCTGCGTGCGACTACACCACCAGAAGAGTGGGTTAAGAAAATTCCAGTTAAGTACGTTGGTTCTGATCACTATATTCTTGTCGATCCATTTTGCCATCGGCAGACTGCTGATTGTCACGACCACCAAAACCAGCTTCGCTCAGGAGTTACAGCAAGAAGACATCATTCTGAATCTGGTGATTTTCGTGTGCTTCGCGGGCATAACGACTCTTGTTCAACTGCTGTTCGCCGAAGCCATCGTGCACTTCACCAACAGAATGCGCACAAAGCCTTGACTCGGCTTGGAACATTTGTACACTAACCGTCAAGCGAGTCAGAATTTGAGGCTCTGCGGACCATTGCGAGCGACACGTCCTTGGCTAGTTCTGTTCGCCGGTGGATGCCATGCAGTTATCGCCAGGCCCCACAGAGTCTATCCTGAAAACTTGTACTGGTAGTACAGATTCGCGCTATAGATGACGACTCCAAGAACGACAGCGATACCGAGATACAGAACGAAGCGTGCCGTCTTCAACCGTTTTGTTGCAATGATTTGGGTTACGACGCAAACGAATGCCACCATGGCGAATTTGAATGCGATCATGCCATTGAAACCGAACCGATTTAGAATCCGATTTGCGATTTCATTCGATTCACGAAAAGCATTTGTTTGTAGCAGCAAGTAAGTCAGATAGACATCCAGAGCATTGGCAAGGATGAAGAAATTGGTTTCCGATTCAAGCGGCAACTCGCGGCGAAAAAATGAACTTTTCCGGGCGGGTCGTTCGATCGATGCGCCAGCCGACTGTTCAACTGAATCGCTGGGTTCGTGCGGAGCATGCGACGACATAAGGGAATCCACTGGCCTTCGGAATGATGTCCTTGATTTTAGACAATTTAAGGCTTCAGTGTGAATGCACTTGTAGAATGCTGGCAGCGATACAACAAGCGTTTTTTACGGCAATCGAATAACAATCCGCGACATGAGTTTGACCAGGGAGCCTCAATTGACGAACGCAACCGCTAGATCCTCGACTTCTGACGCTTCGCAGGATTTGGACGCAATTCTGCTTGAACGATTCGGATTCGATCATTTTCTGCCCGGGCAGCGAGAAGCCATCGAACACTTGTTGGCAGGACACTCTGCTGCCGCCGTTTTTCCGACAGGTGGTGGCAAGTCTTTGTGCTATCAGTTACCTGCTCTGCTGCTTCCTGGATTAACGCTGGTTGTTTCGCCGCTCATCGCACTAATGAAAGATCAGATTGACGCTTTGGCGGAAAAAGGCATCTCTGCGGTTCGTTTTGATTCGACCCTGACAACGGATGAATATCGCTCTGCGGTGGATCGGATGCGTTCGGGAGAACTTAGCATGGTGTATGTGGCTCCGGAGCGATTTAACAACGAGCGCTTTCGCGAACTTGTACAGCAAACACGCATTTCACTATTCGCGGTGGACGAGGCCCATTGTATCTCAGAATGGGGTCACAACTTTCGTCCCGACTATCTGAAGTTGGCGAGCTATGCCCAACAATGCAACGCGGAAAGGAAGTTTGCACTGACGGCCACGGCGCCTCCTAAAGTCCTCGACGACATTTGTCGAGAATTCGAAATCCACGAGGAGCATGCGGTCAGGACGGGTTTCTATCGCCCCAATCTTGAATTGCGTGTTTCTTCCGTCAACGAAGATGATCGCGATCAAATTCTGATCGAGCGACTTCAGGAACGCGACCCAGGCGCGACGATTGTATACGTGACTCTACAACGAACCGCAGTCGAAGTCGCCGAACGAATCAGCGCGGCAGGCATCGAGGCGAAACCTTATCACGCGGGTATGGAGAATGACGCTCGAGCCGCTACGCAGGAATGGTTTCTTGAGAGTGATAACGCAATCATCGTAGCAACGATTGCTTTCGGAATGGGAATCGACAAATCGAATATTCGATATATCTACCACTACAATCTCGCCAAGAGCCTTGAGAATTACTCGCAGGAGATTGGCCGCGCCGGTCGTGATGGTGAATCATCGCTGTGCGAGACGCTCATGTGTAACGAGGATCTTCGCACACTTGAGAACTTTGTCTACGGAGATACGCCAGATTTTGATTCTGTCCGCGGCCTCGTCGACGACCTCTTCTCGAAGAACGAACAGTTCTCTGTCAGCCTGTACACCCTCGGCCAGCAACACGATATTCGCGCACTGGTCTTACGAACGTTGATGACCTATCTGGAATTGGAAGAATACCTGCAAGGTGGTACACCGACCTACGGTGAGTACAAGTTCATTCCTCTGGTGCCATCTTCGGAAATACTCTCACACTTCGAGGGCGAGAAACGCGAGTTCGTATCCTCGCTGCTGAAGAATTCAGAGAAAGCGAAAAAGTTCTTTGGGATCGACATCGATAAGGTGGCTTCTCGATTGAATACGACTCGCTCGCGTATCGTCCGCGCCATGGACTATTTGGCGGAACGAGGCTGGTTGGACTTGCGCACTTCGAAGGTCATGCACAACTACCGGCGGCTGATAACGCCAGACGATCTGGAAGCGCTCGCCACGGACCTCTTCGATCGTTGCCTCAGTCGTCAGGAGCAAGAGCTTCGTCGCTTGGCACAGATCGTGGACCTCATGCAACATTCCGGCTGCCAAACCAATCAACTAGCCGCACACTTTGGCGAGCTAAGAGACAACGAGTGCGGCCATTGCAATTGGTGCGTCACCCACTCCGCCGTCGGTATGCGTGAAGCCGCAGAACCAGAGATCAATTCCGAAGACTGGCAGAACGCCATCACCTTCCGACAGAGCTCTGATGTTTTGAGCTCACCAGGAATGTTTGCCCGGTTCCTCTGTGGAATGAAGACACCAAAACTGACTCGGGCAAAACTGACTCGCGAGTCCCTATTTGGCATCTTCGAAACTGTCCCCTTTGAGTTTATCCTCAGTCGGATCGAGCAAGGGTAAGTTAAGCCACAAATTACAGCGTTCTGTAACGTCTGCCACATCGTCCTTCCATTATCTCGAATCCCTACGATAATGGTGTACATGTCTGGTTACGAAGAACAGCGTCGTGAAGAGTTTGAGCTTGCGCCGGAGGTATTTCGACGCAAGAAGCATCAACGACAAGTTGACTTCAAAGTCGAGCGGGACCTGCTGCCTCATCAGATCGTTCTCGGTGGCAAACCAATCGGTCTGGAACCTGTCGAATACAAGTTTCTTACGTTCCTCGCACAGAAGCCATATCACGCTTTTTCCAAACGTGAGATCTTGAATGAGCTCAACGATGGGACTCTGCCTGAAGACCAGACCGAGGAATCGCTGCGATCTTTGGTCAGGTCTCTTCGCGATAAGCTCGGATTCTTTTGGGATTTTGTCCAACCCGTCCCCTATATTGGGTACCGATTCAAGCCGTAACTCAAAGCAGCCCTGCATCAGCGTCACAATTAACATGACAATTATGTGCGCTCGGCTCGAGACATGGTCTGTTCCATGATTTTTTTGGAACTAGCAAATTTGGATCATTGGAACGATCGTAGCATTCTGACAGAATAGAAGGTCGTCTCCGTGCCGGTATCTGGTTTGCGCTTGGCAAGTCACTGACGACCGACGTTAGGTATTTCAATGAGGCAATCTTGGGAGTTCAAGAGTGAGAACTGGGATGAGAAATATACTGTGGACTAGTGCGTTATTCGCACTCGCGACTTCTTCGGTATCAGCGCAATTGCAGGTAACCGAAATCATGTTCAATTCCGTTCAGGAACCGAAGTGGGAGTGGGTTGAAGTTCGCAACCCTACCGGAGCAGACATTGATCTAGATGGGTATATATTTGATGACGATGACGGTGCGATTGTCGACCCAAATATTGTCAGTATCGCAAACGGCGGAATGAGTGCGAATACGATTGTTCCGGCTGGCGGTTTGGCAGTATTCTACAATGGAGGCAATCTTAACTTTGAACCACAACGCTTTCGCAATGTCTGGTCGCTAGACTCGTCTGTCTCCCTTATTGGAATTCAGTCTCCGCCAAGTTTGTCCAATGGCGGCGATCAAATTGGATTGTGGACGCCGTCCGGTTACCTTCTCGACCAAGGCGACCCGGATGGTGATGGTGTCATCAACGTGACTGGGTTCACCAATTCTGTGGCCACCGTCAACTATGACGGGGGCAACGGATTTCCCAATGCAACCGATGCTTCAATCTACTGGAACGGCAATGGCAGTTTCACGGATGGCGCCAATTGGCTGGTCGCGAACGACGGGACGGATGGCGCAAGGACCAGTCTCCAGACTTTTACGACCATGACCCAGATCAACGACTCGGCAGACACCGGTAACGCTGGGCTCGTTCCTGCCGGAGCGGCTGCTAGTGGATTATTGATCAGCGAGATCATGTACAACCCGGCTTCCCCCGAAGCGGACTGGGAATGGATTGAAGTTTACAACAACACCGGAGCAACGATTGATTTCGCGGCGACACCCTACGTTTTAGACGATGACGACAGCGGACCACTCGCCGAGGAGAACATTACATCCGGATCCATTGCCGATGGTGAAACGGCGGTTCTCTACAACGCCGTGATTTCCGCACAGAATGTACAGGACGCGCTAACGGGAGAGTCCAATTTCATTCCCGTCAGTTCCTGGTCGGGATTGTCCAACGGCGGTGATTCGATTGGTATCTGGAGCAACTTCAGCGACTATACCACCGACGAAGCCGACTCGGTTTTTGACAATGCCGTCGCGACGGTCACCTATACCGACGACCCTGATTTCCCAGCTGACAACGGTACCAGCTCGATCTATCTGAATGCACTTGATGCCGATCCTACCAACGGATTCAGCTGGAATCTTAGCGATCCCGGTGATGGCCTCTCGTACAACCATGGCGCCGCCATCGACTCGCAGGAAGACCACCCTGGCGGAGACGTTGGCAGCCCTGGTTTCTTTGGCACCGTGCCTCCGAGTTCCGATGGCGACTTCAATGACGATGGCGTCTATGACTGTGCGGATATTGATGCTCTGGTTGCCGATATTGTCGCGGGCAATAACACCGCTTCATTCGACTTGACTGGCGATGGCACGGTGGATCAGGCTGATCTTAGTGCTTGGTTGGTTGAAGGTGGAACAGCCACTATTGGCGCTGCTTTCCTTGACGGTGACGCGACGCTTGACGGCGTTGTCGACGTTAGCGACTTTGCCGCATGGAACTCCAACAAGTTCACTTCGACTGGCGCATGGTGCCAAGGTGACTTCAACGCAGACGGCGTAACCGACGTCGGCGATTTCGGAATCTGGAATTCGAACAAGTTCACGAGCAGCTCCGACGCGGCGGCGGTTCCAGAGCCCTCGGGATTGGCATTGGTTGCGTTTGGCATACTCGGCCTGTTCGCAGTTCGTCGACGCGGATAAGCCACCGCGGAATGTGCTGAAATCACAAAGCCATCGCCTCAGTCAGCGGCGATGGCTTTTCTTTTTTGAATGCCGCCGGTTTGGAGACTAATTTGCGGCCGTATAGCATTTCGTGGCAGCAAGAACCAAAGCGCACATCAAAAAGCGCACATCAACAAACCATCTGACGACGAATCCAATCCCACATGAATTGCATATAGGACTCACGCTCATCATCCAGATGGAGATCATGCAATCCATTTGGCCAAATCTTCAATTCGGCCCAATCCTTCGCGCCAAGGACAAATTCCTCCGAGGCGGTTGGCGAAGTAATCTCATCTTTGTCGCCATGGATAACCAGAGCCGGCATCGCCAAGCGCGACGCGTTTTGCAGTGCCCACTTGCCCGAATCAATAAGGGCGGCACCTAACCGAAGACTAACTTTGTGCTGAACCAAATTATCCTCAATAAATCGCTTCTGAACTTGCTCGTTCTTCGCCAGCCGTTCAACACGAACAGGCGCCGCAAGGTAGAAGTCCGGCATAATGGCCAATATCCCTCGCGCGAAGAATTCAGCGATAGGACCGGGAGCCCCTGGCGACCGCAGCATCGGAGAACTCGCTACCACAAAGTCAGCGTGTGGCATCTTCCGCAACGCATAGTTCAGAACAAGGTTCCCCCCCATACTTTGACCAATCAGGCCAAGCGGAACGTTCCCATGTTGATCGGCTACTTCGGCGAGCACGTAGCCGATATCGTCAAGCAGCGATTGGTAAGACGGTATGCACATCCGTTTGCCGGGACTTTGACCGTGCCCGACTTGATCGAAGGCATAAACGGCTGCGCCCGCATTTCGCAACCAAGCGGCCGGCGCCTCAAATCTACCGCTATAGTCACCTAGTCCATGAACGATGACGATGGCGCAGCGTGGTTCGACCTCGGGTAACCAAGATCGAACATGCCGTGGTCCACACGCCAAGGTCCACAACTCTGAGGAAGTTGAGGAATCCGGATAGGAAGCCGATGCCACGAAAAAATTACTCTTCGCTGATGGCTTCGGCACCGTTTCGGGTACCTATGGCTCGCCAGACCAGGACATCGATTCCGCTGGAACCCCATCCGACGTGACCATCACCATAGCCAGTATTTACGCCACCGGTGTGTTCACTGCGGGCACAGACGATTGCGTGCTCACCTGGTGTGTCTGGAATCGAACTGAACCCACCGCAATCAAGGGCTTGCCAGTTTGGTGGAGCCACATGATTGTATTGCGTCGAATCATAACCGGCGAAAGGCCAACCATTGGACCAGTCACTTGAATCTGGCCAGCGCCCCGCTCCGGTGAAGTTGTAACGATCCACACGGGGAGTAGCCGAACCGCACGACTGGTAGAACATATCGATGTTGATTGGG
>CAYYHV010000190.1:4043-6578 GCA_964471695.1 uncultured Pirellulaceae bacterium | reverse complement strand
TCCGCCGCTTCCCTTGACTCGTTCGGAGAAGAAAACCGTCTTTGACAACCCATCCTTGAATTGGCCGGTACGCAAACCTTTTTCACCAATCGTAAACGCGCCGTTTCCACCAACTGAAAACCCGTTGCTGTCTACGGAGTCAATTGTCGATTGCTTGGAGTGTGATTCCGCTCCACCATAGGGAGTTGATCCACCAAAGTTGACTCGGTAGTTATTCTCAGAGATGACTCGACCCGTGTTGGGGTCACTCGGGCAAAGGAAAAGCGATTCTGCTTTAGAGTATGCCTCGTAGTTTACGTTGACAGGTGTGCTGCCGATCGTCATTCGTTTGCCAGCAGCAACATTGAAATCGATCAAGTCGTAGATATTCTTGGCTTCCATGTAGGGAAGAATCCAAATATGAACCGACTTGAATCCACTGGATTCGTACCTGTTAGGCCCGACGTTGTCATAGTTGGTGTAGCCTGCCAACGCATTCCCGGATTGCACGAGATCCGGCGAGAGCCGACCCGGCGGGAAACGTTTTTGTGCGCTCTCGTAGTTAATTGCCGCAAGCGCCATTTGGCGAATGTTGTTGACACATTCGGTTCGTCGAGCCGCTTCGCGCGCCTGTTGCACAGCGGGCAACAGTAACGCGACGAGAATCCCAATGATTGCGATCACGACGAGTAACTCGACGAGGGTAAAACCAGATTTTCTCAGAGTCGCCCTACGGTCCATTTGTTCGATTCTCCAGCCAAGCCCCAACAGTTAGCCCCGAAACCACACGGGTAAGTTATTCTATCGCCCGGCCTATTTGACTGCCACTCACACTTTCCACCAAACTTGTCAGTTAATTGCGTCAAACGACCTCGAAACCAAGAAAAATAGGGTTACTGCTTAGCAAATTGTTAGGGGGCAAGTATGAAGATTGCGTTTGGAAGTTTCAGTAATCCCTGAAAAAGGACTGCAAAATCAGGACAGTGCGTGTATTTTAACAGGAGAGCATTCTACGCCCGTCAAGCCAGCATTCTTCGGCTTAGACACAGTCAATTTTGCGCACAGAAACGAGAAAGAGAGTTTTAGATGAGACAACGTCGCTATTGGACCACCTTGCTTATGCTGATTGGGTGTGTCGCTGCTACCCAAGCGCAACTACCCCAGTCGGGCGATGTCGTACTTGGCCTCAGCAACGGGGACGCGGCTTTAACCCTCGAATTGGTTCGAGGACCTGCATCGGGTGACGGAGCGGTTGTCTCCGATATCTGGAACGACGATTCCTTCATTCAGTCCGTAGCCTTTGACAACACGGGTGGTATTCAACACAACGCCCAAGGCAATCTGTTGGGCGGCAACTTCGGCGCCTTTGCAACGGGCGGCTCGATTTTTAGTTTCTCGACAACCGATGCGGGTGTGACCGCCGGGCAATTCCTTGCTGACACCAGTGGACTTGATGCCAACGATCCGGCCGTCGTATCTCGTATCGGATCATTGTCGGTCAGTCCAGACAATTCGAAAGTCGCGATCATGGGTTATGACCGCGGAAGCGTTATCGTATACGACTACACGCCTGGTAACACAGCCGGCAGTGGCGGTGCGTTGACGAACATCCGCGAGAGTCAGATCAACATTCTTCTGACTGGGGATACCCAGGGCACGGCATGGTTGGATGACAATACGGTAATGGCTTTCGCGAGTGACGGATTCCTTTACGAAGTCGACGCCACCACAATGGCCGAGTCAGTCGTTGCCAACATGGGAACGAACGGGGTTGGATCGCCGTATACATCGCTGGCGTACAACTCGGATGTTTCACCCTATTTATTCGCTGCGCACAGCAACTTTGTCGATCCAGACACTTTCAACACAGTGTTTGTTCTCGATCCAGCGAATAACTACTCCGTTGTTAACGAAATTGATCTAAGCACTTCGTCGCAGACCATTCGAGAAATGACGCTTGGACCGGACGGAGACCTTTTCTTCACTTCATTCGGCGGCGACATTAACATCATCGAAGGCGCAAGTACCGATCCTGCCAGCATCGCTGATGACTCCTCGCGAATCTGGTATACACCTGAAACCTTCTCGGGATTCAACGGACTGGATGTTGGACACGGCATGCCCGTGGATATGGTCAACGGCGACTTTGACAACGACGGCGACTACGATTGCGATGACGTCAACGCACTCGTTGGTGAAATTGCCGGGTCGACGAACAATGCTGATTTTGATCTCGACGGAAATGGATTGGTTGACTCCGCCGACTTGGGCGCTTGGTTGGTCGAAGGCGGAAATGCCAACATTGGTGCTCCGTTCCTCGAAGGCGACGCAAATCTTGATGGCGTGGTGGATGTTGCTGACTTTAACATCTGGAACTCGAACAAGTTCCAGCCCACAGATGGTTGGTGCTTTGCCGATTTCAATGCTGATGGCGTGACGGATGTCGGTGATTTCAACATTTGGAACGGTAATAAGTTCACGGCTTCGTCAGATGCTGCCGCAGTTCCGGAACCTGGCACCTTAGGACTGCTACTCATCGGTTTGATCGGATTCTTC
>CAYYHV010000190.1:0-4033 GCA_964471695.1 uncultured Pirellulaceae bacterium | reverse complement strand
CGCAAAACGCCGTCGATAAGCCATCGACTGCAACTGAAAATTTCCAAGCGGGTTCGATTTTCGAACCCGCTTTTTTCTTGGCTAGACAGAGACGCGAAATAATCTGCTAGACTTTGGATATAACCACCAGATCAATACGCGCTCCCACCCATGCTCGAATCCGATATCTTCCGATTGCTCGACGTCGCCGTTTTTGAAAGAACGGATACAAAGAAGTTTCTTCAGTGTGGGCAGCCACCCCAATGGTGGCTGCAGTTTGCACCCAATTTTGTTGACGATGTGGAATTTGATTTCTTGGGTCTGCATCCTTTCCTCGATAACTTTCTTGTCGATGCTGAACAAGTTTGGGATTCAACACAACCAGCACGCGTGTCTTCGGGAATCTGGCAATTCAATGACAATCAGGGAAAAGAATTTCTCTTCGAGTCATTTGCGCTAACAGATGGTGTTCGCAAGGCGTTGGCCTTTCGCGAATATTCCCAAGCCGCTGAACGCAATTCAATCCAACAAGGTCGAGGCATCAAGCTCGAGCGCCTGCGCGACGCGGCTCGCCGAAGCCAGCTGGAGATTGAGCTTCAGGCCGCGCGCGTCTCGGCAGATCAACTTGCCCGCGCAAAATCTGAATTTGTGGCGACGGTCAGCCATGAGATGCGGACTCCACTTACCAGTATCCTTGGTCTCGCAGAGTTACTTGGCGAGTCGAAGCTGAGTGAAGGCCAACAGACAAACCTCCAAGAGCTCAAGGCAGCTGCGAAAAGCATGCTGGGTATCGTCGGTAACCTTCTTGATGTGGCACGACTCGAATCAGGCAGCATCGTCGCCCAGCATTGCGAATTCCAGTTGCGCGAACTAACGGATGAGCTGGTGGCGAATTTTGCCGAAGCAGCCAAAGAAAGGAACCTTGAATTCAAGATCATCGTTCCTGATGACGTACCCGAATCACTGGTGAGTGACTTACCCCTCTTAAGACAAGCGCTCAACAATCTTGTCGACAATGCAATTCGATTCACCAATGACGGACACGTTGCCATCGAACTGAAGTTTGTGAAATCAGATGATGCTGATCTGGTTGAATTCGCGATTCGAGATACTGGGATTGGGATTTCTGATGCGCTGCAATCCAAAGTCATGGAGATGTTTCAGCAAGCCGATAGTGCCATTACACGTCGATACGGCGGAGTGGGGCTTGGGCTGACGATTGCCCAACGTTTGATTCGCGCCGTCGGCGGAAACCTTGAGCTGTCCAGTACCCCCGGAGTTGGGAGTCAATTTCGATTTTCTCTACCTACGTCTCCAAAAGCTTTGGATGAAAATCGCACGAATAGCCCAAGCAGCTACGAACCCGAAAAGTTCAGAATCCTGGTTGCCGAGGACAACCGCGTCAATCGACAGTTCCTGATTCACATTCTTGAGAAGAATGGACATTTCGTGGATTGGGTTGAGAATGGACAGGAAGTCATCGACTTTCTAGAAACACACGATGTTGATGTTATTCTGATGGATTGCCAAATGCCCATCATGAGTGGCTATGACGCCTCCAAAGCAATCCGCAAGATCGAGTCGACGAACGGGGCTTATCTTCCCATTATTGCCGTAACGGCTAATGCTATGCCCGAGAATGAAGCGCGTTGTCGCGACGCTGGAATGGACTTCTTCATCTCCAAGCCTTTTCAGACTAAGCACTTACTGGCTTTGATTCAGGAGGCGGCCCGACGGAGGCTACGCCCAGAACAGTCCGCGTCGACTCAAAAATGACCGATCTTACCGACTGTAGTACATTTACGGTTAGGAGCGTGCCGGCACATAATAACGTCTGGGATTATCCTGAGTTTCCGGGACCACCCGGACGGTGATATCTGTCGATAACCATCGACATGCTGATTCTCAAATGCCCTTCGGATGAGGTCCTCAATGAGTGACAATCACGAGCCACATAATGGCGCCCCAGATCAAAACTTGGCGCAGGTTCGCGAACTGTTGTTTGGTGCACAAACGCGTGACATTGAGCGACAAGTCCATAGTGTTCGTGAAGAACTGCAAAGCAACATCAGCGAATTGAAGCAGGAACTTACAGATCAACTGTCATCCCTTGAGGAAACGATTCGCAACGAGCTTCGTGCTGCACGGGACATGATTACCTCTGAACAGTCGCAACGGGAGGTTGGCCTCACGCAGTTGACCACAACATTAACGGATCAGTTTACCAGTCGAACGTTGGACATTTCCAATGCGCTTCAACGTACAGAGAACGAACTGCGAGAGCATACACAGAAGCAAACTCAGAATATCTGGGACGACCTTCAGGCACGCTACGACGATTTGAACAAGCGAATGGAGCATGAACTGTCTTCCCTTCAACAAGCCGCGACTCCCAAAACAGCTCTGGGTGAAATGTTCCGCGAAATGGCGGCTCGACTGAACGATGTGGAGTCGGCTGTCGACAACTCGTGAGCTGTTCGAGAACCGTTGTCCGCCACATCGCCAAACGATCAACAAGATGCCTGATTCCCGACCACCCGAGAAGACCCCAGCTGATGCCGAAGGGCTATTGCGCGATAGTGCCGCAATGTCAGCAGGCAGTGTTCACCGCAATGGAAGCGGAAATGGCTCGGTCGATGGTGACATGGATTCATTGAAGGAGTTGTTGTTCGGCGCCGAAAAGGCGGAGCTACAGCGACTGGCGAGCGAAATTGAGTCGACCAAATTCGACACTGAAAACCTAGCCAAACTGCTCCCGGGCGCATTTCGTTCAGCCAACGCCAGTGATGATCGCTTGTCCGAGTCCATTTCTCCCATGATTGGCTCGGCTTTGAAGACGTCAATCAAAAAGGATCCGCAGACAATTGTGGACGCGATTTCCCCAATTATGGGCCCCGCGATTCGCGATTCGATTCGGCAGGCGATTCGCGGAATGGTGCAATCGCTCAACAAGACACTGGAATACAGTGTTTCCACGAAGGGCCTGCGGTGGCGATGGGAAGCCCTTACCACAGGGAAGAAATTCGCCGAAGTCGTTCTATTACACACGCTACGATATCGCGTCGCTCAGATCTTTCTGATTCATCGCGAGTCCGGTCTGCTGCTGCAGCATGTCACCGATGACGAGGATATCCGTGACGTTGATTTAGCGTCTGGGATGTTAACCGCGATTCAGGACTTTGTGCGAGATTCATTTGGAGCCGACGAAACCGAATCCCTCAAGACGATGGCGTTCGGCAATCAGACAATCTGGATTGAAACGGGACCAAGAGCATTTCTCGCAGCCGTGATTGAAGGCGAAGCACCTTCCTCGCTCCGCGATGAACTGAATGGCTGCCTTGAATCGATCCATGTCGACCTTCGCGAGCCTCTTGATTCGTACAAGGGCAACGATGCGGAATTTGCTCCAGCTCGACCGTTAATGCAAGACTGCCTGCTCACGGCTTATGAGCATGATGACGATGGAGAGACGCAGCAAGAAGCTCAGCCCCTGTGGAAAAAGACGCTTTGGGCGATGCTACTAATCGGATTGGTTGCGGGAGCCAGCTACTGGATCTCGAAGTCCGTCGCGGCTCGCCGATTATCGGATATCCGTCGTTCACTGGGCGTTCCCCCGGCGGTCCACGCAGAATTGGACGATGGTCGACTTGCTTTGATCGGCCCAGCCAAACACGACTGGATTGAGGAAGTCAAACGCACCGCACACCGCATGAAACATGTGAGCGAACTGGACACCAGCGGCTTGGAAAACCTCGACGCCCCGTGGCTGGAATACGTCCAGCGACTAAAGGACGAATCGGGTATCGTCGTCACCGAACAACGTGTATCCGGAAATACATATCTTATTGCTGGCCTGCGAGACCCCGCCGCAGCGGACCCTGAGGCACTGCTAAGTGAGTATTCCATCGACACCAGCAGAGTGTCATCAAGTTGGCAATCATACAATTCGCTCGGCATCGAGTTTCTTCGCGAACGGGTTATCGACGCAATTGCTCCGCCAGAAGACGTAGACATCAGCGGCGAGGGCGCAGTCATTGTCCTCAGTGGCAAGGCC
>CAYYHV010000189.1:12182-13726 GCA_964471695.1 uncultured Pirellulaceae bacterium | reverse complement strand
CCATATACTCGCTCATATCGACGCGAACGATTGCGTTCTCATCATCGAAGAGGACTTCGGCCAGGGCTTTGCAGAGTTCCGTCTTTCCGACGCCTGTGGGGCCAAGAAAGAGAAATGATCCAACCGGCCGATTGGGGTCTTGGAGTCCACTGCGGCTGCGTCGAACCGCATCGGCGACCGCAGTCACAGCTTCGTCCTGGCCGACGACTCGCTGTTGAATTCGCTCTTCCAGTACGAGCAACTTGGCTCGTTCCGTTTCCATCATGCGAGAAACGGGGACGCCGGTCCACGCGCTGACGACTTCCGCGATCTCATCTTCGGTGACTTCTTGACGGAGCAGTCGACGAGTCGATTCGTCGGCTTTCTTTTCCTGATTCTCGGAATCCCGTTGTTCGGCTTCGACGCGCTCCTGCAATTTGCGTTGCCGCACGTCCAATTCATACAGTCGCTGGTAGTCCTCTTCGGCGGCTTTGCCAGCAGCCGATTTCTCCTTGATGGCAGCGTCCAATTGAGCAAACTCACGTTGGACCTGGTCGAGTTCCTCGCGAACCTGTTGGACATCGCCCAGCCCAAGTTTCTCCGACTCCCATTGTTCACGGAGGCTGGCAAGTTGGTGATTCAGCGAATCCATTTCTTCACGGATGGATTTCAATTGTTCGCGAGCCGAATCTTCGTTCTCTTCGGCCAACTGCTTTTCGGCCAGTTTCAATTGCGTCAACTTGCGCTGGACTTGGTCGATCTCCGTAGGGACGCTGTCTCGTTCCATCGCCAGGCGGCTTGTCGCTTCGTCCATCAAGTCGATTGCTTTGTCGGGCAAGAAACGTTCGGTAATGTAACGAGCCGACAACTTAGCGGCGGCGGCGAGGGCCGAGTCCTTGATCTTGATGCCATGATGGGCTTCGTAGCGCGGTTTCAGTCCTCGGAGAATCGCGATCGTATCGTCAATGGTAGGTTCGCCAACGTAGACTTGTTGGAATCGTCGTTCGAGCGCTGCATCCTTTTCGATATGCTTGCGATACTCGTCCAGGGTAGTCGCCCCAATGCAATGCAGTTCGCCACGAGCCAGCGCCGGCTTTAAAAGGTTGGCTGCGTCCGAGCCACCTTCGGCTGCACCGGCGCCTACGACCGTGTGGAGTTCGTCGATGAAGAGGATGACCTTACCCTGCTCGTCTTCGACTTCGCGCAAGACGGCTTTGAGACGATCCTCAAACTCGCCGCGAAACTTAGTGCCGGCGATGAGGGCTCCCATGTCCAAAGCGACCACTCGCTTGTTTTTGAGTGTTTGCGGCACGTCACCATGGACAATGCGCAAGGCCAGGCCTTCAGCAATTGCCGTCTTTCCAACGCCCGGTTCGCCAATCAGAACAGGGTTGTTCTTGGTACGGCGTGATAGGACTTGGATGACGCGTCGAATCTCGCCGTCGCGACCGATGACGGGGTCGAGTTTGCCGGAGTTGGCTCGTTCGACGAGGTCGATGCCATACTTTTCGAGGGCTTGAAGTTTGCCTTCGGGGTTTTGATCGGTGACCCGGTTCGTTCCACGG
>CAYYHV010000189.1:0-12172 GCA_964471695.1 uncultured Pirellulaceae bacterium | reverse complement strand
TCCGGGGCTTGGTCGGTCACACGAGAGCTACCGCGGATTGCTTTGAGCGCATTCTGAATGTCTTGTTCGTTGACGCCATTGAGCTCCAGCAGGTTGCGAGCCGTTCCCTCGGTCCTTGCGAACGCCAATAGCAAGTGTTCCGTTGAAACGTAGTCGTCCTGCATCTCTTCGGCGATCGTCATCGACTGTTGGAGCACCTTGGACAGCTCCTGGCCAGCAGCGGGTGCTGCGCCACCGGATATTTTGGGCAATCGTTCCAGCTCCGAATTGATCATCGTAGCCAGTTGCGATTTTTGAACGCCGATCTTCTCCAGGATCGGCTGAATCAGTCCGTCTTCTTGTTCAAAGAGCGTCGAAAAAAGATGTGCGGATTCGACACTTGGGTTCCCACGCTGAGTCGCGAGGGATTGCGCGGCAGCGACGGCTTCTTGTGCCTTGATTGTCAGCTTTTCAAATCGGAATGTCATGCCAAGTCTCCTTTGCTGCTGCCCTAGGGGGCTACTTCGTTCTGTTCCCGATACCCACGGTTTGATGTCGTAGGAAAAGTTCTGCCACCCTTGCGGAGTCAAAGTGAGTTGCATCGGGTGTGTGTCGCGCCACTACGATCCAAATTTGTGATTCGCGTGATACCGTGGGTCCATAAAAAAAGGCTACCGAGGGCGCTGAGATTCAAGGGGGCTCAATCTCAGCTACCCACATCGGTAACCTTATGTAACATTGCCGCAGAGCGACGATTCTTGTCGATCAGTTACTCGTTTTTGACTTCGAATTCTGCATCAACAACATCTTCGTCGGCAGCCGCATCACCTTCGTTACCATCCGGTGCGTCGCCTGTTGGCGCTTCGGTCGTAGCAGCCGACGATTCGTACAGCGTCTTGCTGACTGCGTGCGAAGCTTGTTCAAGTTCTTCGATCGCCGACTTGATAGCCGCCGGGTCGTTGCCCTTGGACACTTCTTTGACTTTCTCCATGGCTTTGTTCAACGGATCCTTGTCCGAGTCCTGGAGTTTGTCTTCGTTTTCGTTGATGAGCTTTTCAAGTTGGAAGCACATCTGTTCGCCTTGGTTGCGAAGTTCGACCAAGTCACGCTTGACCTTGTCTTCCGAAGCGTTCTCTTCGGCGTCGCGACGCATGCGTTCGATTTCTTCGTCAGACAGACCACTGTTCTGTTCGATCGTGACGGTCTGTTCTTTGCCGGTGCCAAGGTCTTTCGCCGAGACGTTGAGCATGCCGTTCTGGTCGATGTCAAATTTGACTTCGATCTGAGGCATGCCACGTGGGGCGGGAGGAATACCGTCGAGGTTGAATTGTCCCAGCAGCCGGTTATCCGCAGCCATGGGGCGTTCGCCCTGGAAGACTCGGACTGTGACGGCAGTCTGGTTGTCTTCCGCCGTCGAGAACGTTTGCTTACGTTCGGTAGGTACCGTCGTGTTACGCTCAACCAGTTTGGTGAAAACACCCCCCTGAGTCTCAATGCCCAGTGACAATGGTGTCACGTCGAGCAACAAGACGTCGGTTCGATCGCCAGCCAGTACGCTTCCCTGGATAGCGGCTCCCACAGCCACGACTTCATCAGGATTTACACCCTTGTGCGGATCCTTGCCGAAGACTTCTTTGACCAGTTGCTGAACGCGTGGGATACGTGTTGAACCACCGACAAGAACGACTTCGTCGATATCGCTGGGCGACATCTTGGCATCGGACAGAGCGGCCATGACAGGCTTGCGACAACGATCAATCAGTTCGTCGGCCAACTCTTCGAACTTGGATCGGGAAATCGCCAACTGCAAGTGTTTCGGCCCTGATGCGTCTGCCGTGATAAACGGCAGGTTAATATCCGTCGAAGCCGTCGAGCTGAGCTCCTTCTTGGCCTTTTCGCAGGCTTCCTGCAAACGTTGCAGAGCCATCGTATCGCTACGAAGATCAATCCCGTTATCCTTCTGGAATTCAGAAGCCACGTAGTTGATCAGGACTTCGTCAAAGTCGTCGCCACCAAGGTGTGTATCACCATTTGTGCTGATGACTTCGAAAACGGTAACATCTTTGCCGTCGGCTCCGTCGGTGCTGGCGACTTCGAGAATTGAAATGTCGAAGGTACCGCCACCAAGATCGAAGACGGCAATTTTCTCTTGAGTCTTTTTACCAAGTCCGTATGCCAGAGCGGCTGCCGTCGGTTCGTTGATGATACGAGCGACTTCAAGCCCAGCGATTTGACCGGCGTCTTTCGTGGCCTGTCGCTGCGAGTCATTGAAATACGCAGGGACGGTGATCACGGCCTTGTTTACCGTGTGACCGAGGTATGCCTCGGCCGATTCCTTCAACTTGCGAAGCGTGATCGCCGAGATTTCCTGGGGCGTGTGCTCCTTGTCGCCGACGCCGACTTTCACATAATCGTCCGCACCACCGGTGACCTTGTAGGGCACCATCTTCTCTTCCGATTGGACTTCGCTGTGGCGACGACCCATGAAACGCTTTACGGAGTAAACGGTGCGTTCAGGGTTGGTCACCGCTTGGCGACGAGCCGGTTCGCCGACGAGCGTTTCGCCTTTGTCCGTGAATGCCACGACGCTTGGTGTCAGTCGATTGCCTTCCGGGTTCGGGATTACCGTGGGTTCCGAACCTTCCATAATGGCAACTACCGAGTTGGTGGTACCGAGGTCGATGCCGATGATCTTTTCACCTGAAGCCATCCGATTCTCCTTTTCGAGCCAGCGAGTGTCCGCGACTTCCGTCTGTTCCTTCGGAAGTCGCGAATTCGCCCTCGTGCTTTCGCTTGCTTGCTTTGCTTATTCTCAGCCGACGTTCGGCTTGGGTTGTGCCTCATCAGCCCCGGTTTATGTTTGGGGGCGATCTGAGCAAAAGCAAAGGTCGTGCCAGTCGGCGGTTTGAGGAAATGGCATTTATGTAAGTCGTTTCGTTGTATGCATTTGCGGCTGAGTCAGGTTGGGCAGTTTTCCTTGCCGCCGAATTTGCCAAAACAGAAACTGCCAAATTGACACCGAGAATCAGAGACCGAACCCGACCAATTGAACTGTGTCAGGCTGGCAGTCCAACGGCGAATCGCCCATGCTGCAGCGTCAAAATTAACAGGCTTTGGGAGAATTCATGGCCAAGCGGAAATCAGAGACCGACGGAACGACGTCCAAACCGGCGAAGAAGCGGACGCCGAAACCGACCGATTCCAAAGTGAACAAGGAAAAAGCCTCCAAGCTCAAGTCGCGAATCAGCCGACTCGACCGTGAACTTGCCGAGTCGCTGAATAAGCGTGCGTCACTCGCCCAGCAGCTGGCGGGGCTTGAGTCCCTGTCGGATGTCGATCTTATCAGTCGTGATAATCACGATGTCGAATCTTTGCTTGAACAGAACGAAGGTCCGCTGCCGGAAGCCGCCTTGCGTGGCTGCTTTCGTGAACTGATGAGTGGCTGTCGTAAGCTGACTCGACAAACTCGGGCTGCTTTTCTTGGCCCGCGATTCAGCTACAGCCATCAAGCGGCCATCGAACGCTTTGGCACATCAGCCGACTTGGTGCCCTTGGGAACGATCGCCGGTGTGTTTGGCGAAGTTGCCGCGGGCAATGTGGACTATGGAATCGTACCGTTGGAGAACAGTACGGATGGACGAATCAGCGATACGCTCACGATGTTTACGCGCGTCCAAGTGCGCGTGAGTGGCGAAGTCAATCTACGAATCCATCACAACCTGCTCGGCAAAGGTGCACGTTCGAAGATTACGCATGTGCTTAGTAAGCCGCAAGCACTGTCGCAATGCCGAGGCTGGTTGGCCGAACATCTTCCTGCTGTCGAGTTGGTTGAAACATCCAGCACGACGGCTGCTGCCGAGATGGCTGCCGCGGATGAAACCAAGGCTGCGATCGCCAGCCATCAAGCGGGCGTTAACTATGGATTGCATGTGCTCGCGGCCAATATTGAAGACAACCGCGACAATGTGACAAGGTTCGCTGTGCTGGGACAAAGTTCCGCGACGCGAACCGGCGTCGACAAAACGGCGATGCTGTTGCAGGTGCTGCATCAACCGGGCGCCTTGGCGGATGTAATGATGATTTTCAAACGTAACAAATTGAACCTGACTTGGATCGAGTCGTTTCCTCTGCCGGACAAAAATAACGAGTACTTCTTCTTTATCGAAATGCAGGGGCACGAAAAGGATTTGAAAGTTCGCAAAGCAGTGACGGCATTGCAGAAGAAAACGCATATCCTCGAAGTGCTCGGCTCCTACGCATCGACCAGGACTGTCGAGTAATATCAGGCGACGGAATTGATGGTTGACGGCTTCACATCAAATTCATTGGACACACCATGAAAAACACCGTTGTCGGATTGCTCGTTTTCGCCTTGCTTCAAACGGCTTTTGTTTCGCAAGTTTTCGCCGATCCCATCAAGGTGTTCATTCTGGCTGGGCAATCCAACATGGAAGGCAAGGCTCGTGTGAAGTTGATGGAGGCTCAGGCCGCATCCGAGCGTTTCAGCGAGGACTACAAGCATCTTCGAGCTGGCAGCAGTTGGATCGAACGCGACGATGTCTTGATCAAATTCCTTGGGCGCAGAGGAAAGCTGACGGTGGGCTACGGCTCACGCGACTGTATCGGGCCCGAGCTGCAGTTCGGTTGGACGATGGGCGACCATTTTGAACAACCAGTCTTGCTGATCAAAACTGCCTGGGGTGGCAAAAGCCTCTATCGCGACTTTCGCCCACCTAGTTCTGGGATGCCGGAAGCCGTCGTGCTCCAGTCGCTGTTGGCGCGGACGCAGAAGAGAAAACCCGACATCACGATGGAGGAGATTCGCGAGTCGTTTGGTTTCTACTATCGAGCCATGTTGTTGGATATTAACCAATCGCTCAAGGAGCTGGGTGATTTGTTCCCCGAGTTGGAAGGGCAGGGCACCGAGTTGGCTGGTTTTGTATGGTTTCAAGGCTGGAACGACATGGTGAATGATTCGTATACCGCTGAGTACGCAGAGCATATGGCGAATTTTATTCGTGATGTTCGCAAAGACCTTTCGCAACCGCAGCTTCCTTTTGTTATCGGTCAGTTAGGAGTCGACGGGACCGGGGATGGAACAGGGAATGGGAAACCGAATCCCAAAAGGGAGGCGTTCAAGGCGGCTCAGGCCCAACCGGTTTCTCTCCCGGAATTCAAGGACAACGTTTTCCTGGTTCGGACGGATCAGTATTGGGACAAGCAGGCGGACACAGTCTACCGTCGCGGCTGGAAGAAGAATCTCGAAGAGTGGAACACTGTGGGCTCGGATCGACCGTATCACTACCTCGGCAGTGCCCGCTGCCATCTGCGGATGGGGAAGGCATTTGCAGATGCATTGTTAAACAAGAAATCGGATTCCTACACGCCTTGGCAAGCAGAGGCGGTCGAGCCAGTTGCATCGCCGGCAACGTTTTACAAGCCGAGTGTCAGGCAGCTTGAAGGCTGGACGATCAAAGTCGATCCGCGGCTTGAGAAATCCGAAAACCAGCAAGTCGCCGACAAAGCGTTCAAGGCGCTCGCCAACCACTTGCAACGTATCGAGTATATCGTTGCGCCAGAGCGACTCGCTCAACTCAGGAAGCTGCCGATTTGGATTGAACTCGAGAACCAACGGCTCCAGTCAATGCAATATCACCCAGGCCGTGAATGGTTAGTCTCCAACCGCCACGATCCGTCGCTGGTAAAACACGTCCATATTCCTCATGCCAAGGCGTTATTCGCTCGGCACATGTGGGCTAAGCATCCTTACGTTATCTTGCACGAACTGGCGCATGCGTATCACGATCAGTATCTCGATTTTGACAACGCGCGAATCAGGGCTGCGTATGATGCCGCCAAAGAACAAGGCATCTACAAGGAAGTCATCGCGCACACCGGCGATAAGGTCGAGCACTATGGGTTGTCAAATCCGATGGAGTATTTTGCGGAATCGACGGAAGCCTATTTCGGTGTGAATGATTTCTTTCCGTTTGTTCGAGCCGAGCTGAAGCAGCATGATCCTCGTATGTTCGTTCTACTTCAGGAAATCTGGGGCGAAATGAAATAGCAGAGTCCACATGGACTTGCCTTTCAGGTCCTCATGGGGCAGGTGATCTCAAATGCGACAATCGCACGTGGGATGGTCGCGGTCGAGTTGCTCAGCGATTTGCGCGCTGAGGTTGCTGTTCGTACATGGCTCGGAGTTGCTCGTAGTAGTATTCCGGGCGACTGCGAAACTTTTCGCGATGCTCTGCCGAGGCGAAGAACCAGGGTCGGCCCATGTAGAGCAGGCCTTGTTGCAGGTTCCCCAGCTTTAGTTTCGATTCGTCGACCGCGCTGATCACGCAGTATCCGTCAATGGCAGGCCAATAGCGATTGGGGTTCTCTTGGAATGCATCTCGCAAGGCGGCAGACGCAAACGTGAGTTCAAATCCGCGATGGTTGAGTTGGTATTGCTTGTCGCCCTTGCTGAGCGTCGCGTGCTCAATCGGCGAAGCGGGACAGTAGTCGCCGAACACCGAGGGGATGGCTTTGCGAGACTTGGTAGGACGTGGAGCCTTTTCTGGGGTCTTTGTCGAATGTTCACAAAGTCCTCGGAGATCGGCAGTCAATTGCCTGGCCGTTCGAAATCCCTTGATTTGTGTAACGACTTCCATCTTGGGCGAAACGACGACGGTGGTTGGGTAGCTTCGAATGCCCAATCGTCGGACTAAGTCGCGGTGTTGATCACCATCGACTTCGACCGGGACAAAGCAGTTTGCGATATGCGAAGCGACTTGCCGATTGGTAAACGTCTCGCGTGACATTTTCTTGCAATATCCGCACCATTCGGTGGAGAACTTGATCAACATTGGCTTACCTGAACTCGCCGATTCAGATGCCGCGAGTTGTATGTTGGGGCGCCACTCGACGGTTGCGGCACTCAGGTTGGATGCGATCAGCACTAGAGCGAGAATGATGATTCCAACGTTCCTATTGGTCTTCGTAGACATCTTGTCCTCCGTTAAATTCTGCCGGCCGCACTATCGTCGAACCATCCTTGGTCGTGTGTTAGCGGGCACACAAGGCGATGCATAAAGTTGGAATTCTCGTGGCACGTCAGCTCGCGCAGTCGTACCCCAACGAAATGGCGACGTTGGCGCATATCGGTGCCTTACTGATCTGTGTGGAAAACTACATAAATCGCTTGACTGCATGCAGCGGCTGCAATTTCGGGCGAATTCTTGGCGTCCCAGGCTGGTAGCGTCGCTTGCTATTGTGAGGGCATGAGATGTTGCTCTCGCCAGTCATTGAAGTTGTGACTGGCATTTTTCACATGCCGAGTGATATCACTTTGATATGCAAGCGATATCGCGGCGATTTCGGGCAAAAGTGAGGCTGTGATGACAATGATCAGGGAGAGGGACTATCAGTCAGTAAGATCAGGCTGGCCATACCTGTTTGGCTGCTTGGGACTGATCCTATGCGGTCCGGCGTTAATGTTCGCTCATGGTTTGTTGGTAGGGCGACCTTCGCCAGGATGGTTGGTCGTGTGGCCACCAACGATGTTGGCTGGATTTATCGGCTTGTTCGGCTTGATTGCCGTACAACCGAATCAAGCGCGGGTGTTGTTACTGTTTGGTAAGTATGTTGGTACGATTCGCAAATCCGGTTTTTACTGGGTGAACCCGTTTTACACAAAGACAAAGGTCTCCTTGCGAGTCCGAAACTTTGAGACGGGTAGTTCGTCGATCGCCGAAGTGCGCAAACCAGACGGAACGGTTACTCCGAAAAGCAGGACAACGATGAGGCCATCCAAGGTCAATGACCGCGATGGTAACCCGATTGAGATTTCGGCTGTGGTTGTTTGGAAAGTCGTGGACACTGCGGAAGCACTGTTCGAAGTCGATGATTACGAACACTTTGTCGAAGTCCAGAGTGAAGCGGCTCTGCGAAACCTCGCGAGCCGGCACCCCTACGATTGCGAAGATGAAAACATCTCCCTTCGTGGAAATACAACGGAAGTATCCAACCAACTGCGTGAGGATATTCAGGCGCGTTTGGACAAAGCAGGTGTCGAGACAATTGAGGCTCGCATCAGCCACCTTGCCTACGCACCGGAAATTGCAGCCGCAATGTTACAGCGGCAGCAGGCTCAAGCAGTCGTCGCGGCTCGTACGAAGATCGTCGAAGGCGCGGTTGGCATGGTTGAAATGGCGTTGGATCAATTGGCTGCCGACAAAATCGTCGAACTGGATGATGATCGCCGAGCCGCCATGGTATCCAACTTGTTGGTTGTTCTTTGCAGTGACCGCCATACACAACCGGTGGTCAATACGGGAACGATCTACAACTAGTCGGCTGTGACGTTCGTTCTTCGCGACGAACGACAGCTTGTTCCGATGAGGGGCCTCGCTATTTGAAGTGGGGCCCCTCGAACGGAGGCAGAATCAAGATGGCACAACGCGATTCATTTCTATTGCGGATCGACCCCAAGGTGCTCAAAGCCGTGCGCCAGTGGGCTGCAGATGATCTTCGCAGTGTTAACGGGCAAATGGAGTTTATTCTACGAAAAGCCTTGAAGGATGTTGGCCGATCCGTAGACCCGAAGAAGAAACGCGACGAATAAAGTCGCGGATGCACTGATTGTACGCGATCGAAAACGAACACAGCCGAACTCGATTGAGCGTTACGGAAAGCTACTCAATATTTTTTTCCGACCTGGAGTTTGATTGGTACGAACTCCAATGCAGGGACGTGATTGACTCCCAAGCTTTCAGGCTTGTTTCGCGAACCTCTTTCCGCCAAAGTTGTCCTGCCCTTATCAGTCAAGAGATGACGTCAGGTCAACTAACAACGCGATATAATATGATCCGTTCCATCGTCCAAGCGTACCGGACAGCCTACTATGGGTTGCCTCGCGAGATTTGGATCATCTCGGGTGCGCTGTTCGTGAACCGTTTTGGCACCATGGTGCTGCCATTTCTGTCTCTGTACCTTGTCGAATCGCTTGGCTACTCCGCCTTTAGTGCGGGTGCGATGGTGAGTGTTTACGGAATCGGTTCCGTATTTGGTACTTATATGGGCGGTCGATTGGTGGCCCGCGTCGGAGCCATTCGGTTGCAAGTCATTCTGTTGTTGCTTGCCGTGCCGATGTATCTACTGATTCCCAGGTTGAGCGATTGGGTTTCTATCGCAGTCGGCTTGTACTTTCTCAGTCTCTTTTGCGAAGGCGTTCGACCAGCCAACGCCACGGCGATTGCACAGTTCTCGCCCCCGGAACTGCAGACACGCTCATTCGCTTTGCAAAGAATGGCTTTGAATCTTGGCGTATCCTTCGGACCAGCCATCGGCGGAATGCTGGCGACGGTTTCTTTCGCGTGGTTATTCTGGGTGGATGCTGGTACGACGCTGCTTTGTGCAGTTTGTCTTAGCACGTTGCTTCGTAGATCAAGGCACATACGCTCAACTGCCAAACAACTCGCTACGGAACTTGAAATCGAAAACGACAGGGCAGAGACGGACGCGGAGTCGTCCAAAGGGGATGAGCAACAGTTGGTCGGGCCAGCCAGCGACCCGATGTATATTTGTTTCCTCGCGCTGATTCTCCTGACGTCGCTTGTCTTCTTTCAGTTCCACGCGACTTACCCGATCTACCTGCGAGACGTCTACGGCATGACGAAGCCGCAGATTGGGCGACTTTATGCCGTGAACACAATAATCATTGTCATTTTTGAAATGGTATTGGTGGAGAGGATTCGCAATTGGTCCATGATTCGAGTCATCGGCTGGGGCAACGCCTTGTCGTGTCTGGGGTTCGGTTTGTTGCCTTTTGGGACGACTGCCACGATGGCCATCTTGTCGATGCTTGTGCTAACGCTCGGCGAGATGCTTTCGATGCCCATCGCAAGTGGCTGGATTGCTCAACGCAGTGCCGGAAAGGATCAGGGACGCTATATGGGCTGGTACTCGACGACCTACTCGATTGCGTTCGTGATAGCGCCGCTGCTGGGAATGGCTGCCTATGATACTGACCGTCACCTGTGTTGGTACGTGAGTGCGGTGATTGGCGTTGTTGTTCTGGCCGGCTCCTACGTTCTTGCGTGGAGCCTGGAAAAAACGACAACCGACTCAACCGTCGCCTAGTGGTGCGGTAGATTCGCGAATTATCAATTCGGTATCGATGCTGATGCGTACGCTTTTCTCGTCGTCAGAGACGCCATTCAAGCGATCAAGTACGACCCTTGCTGCTTGTCTGCCAATTTCAACCGGCTTTTGACGAATCGTTGTCAAAGGCGGTTCCATCATGCGGCTGTATTCCAAGTCGGCAAACCCGACAATGGAAAGGTCGTTGGGAATCGACAGACCGAGCTGGCGAGCCGCGAGGTACACGGCGGCTGCCTCATGATCAGTCACTGTGAAGATGGCCGACGGGCGATCTTCGCTCGAAAGTAATTTCTTCACGCTGGCGACTGCTGTCGGCGTATTTCCTTCGACACAACAGTAATCAACCTGGCTGCAACGATCCTTGACGGCTTCTTCAAAATAGCGTCGACGCCGTACGGCCCACGCTTGCCAATTGGCTTCGAGGGTCGATACGCATCCAAAGCGGCGATGTCCCAACGACAATAAATGCTCTGCGGCTTGGATAACGCCCTGTTGGTCATCCGTATTGATCGAATCGCCAAGTTCGCGATTCGAATAGTCATAGTCGATGACCGCGACGGGAACCTTGCGTTTGATCAACGCCCGGAAATGTTCGTCGTAGGCGACCCCATTCGGCGGCCAGAGAATAAGCCCGTCGACTCGCCGGTCAAGCAGACGATTGATCAACTTGACCCCCTGGCTCTCTTCACGCTCATTCGGATAAGCCAACGCATCACCGATCCATACGGTGATGGGTAGATAATCCGACTCAGCCAACGCGTTGTGGATACCGGAGAGAACTTTTACCCAATACGAATCGTATGGTGGAATGAGAATTCCAATCGTTTTGGTTCGGCCCGTCTGCAGGCCACTCACCAGAAGGTTGGGACGCCAGCCCAGTCGCTGCGCAGTCTCAATAACGCGTTGGCACGTATCAGACCCGAAAGCCTTGCGTTCGCCTCGAAGAATTCGAGATGCCGCAGCCATCGAGACTTTGGCTTCACGAGCAACATCCTTGAGTCGCGGGATTTGCCGTTGGTTCATAGGGGCGTGTCGATCACTTAAGGTATGCGTAAGTAGCGGGTCCCGTTACCTTAAAGATAGTCTGTGATCGCTGCGTATTTCAACTGACCAACCCACCGAGGCCTCAAAACGCGAAGCCATGCAACGAATCCTCGCGCTGACTCTGCTTGCCGAATGTACCGGCCGTGACATCTGGTCAGTCGATTACTGCCGAAAAAAGCGCATACCCGAGTCGTGGATTAGCGAATTGACGCAGGGCTACGAATCTGGCTTTCGGTCGGATTGGCAAACAATTTACGAAGACGGAAAGGTTGTCAACCAATACGAAGGTATTCACGACGTGCAGCTCGCCATTCGATTGGCCGAGTTCCTCGGCGTCGAGACTGAACGCCTCACGTCCATTATACCCGAGCCCGTGGAACTCGTCCGATTGCTCAAAGAAGCCGTTGACGAATAGGCATGTAAACTTTGCCGTCTCACGAATAGCCGGGCAATGCAACTGGGCCTCTGCTAATCTTGAAAATCCTATTCGGTTGAAGGAATACGCTCGTTCGACTCAAGAACGCATCATCCCGTTCGCCGTGCGTTGACTTTGCGCATCAATGTCAAAGTAAGTCGCCGTCATTATCGGTGGTTCACTGCAGCTCCACGTCGATTTTGGGCCTATTCTTCACTTAGAAGGTTCCGTGCCCAACGTGCGCGCACAGCCCACCTAGGAATTCGGCCGAATACCATGAAGACTGATAAGAATCCAGATCCGAACCCAATGGGAGCCTTGGCTCCTCCGAGATTGGACTGCGATCGACTCGAAGACCGGATTCTTTACAGTGCGTCTCCCCTGGATCCTGAACTGCTGACGGGTGAAACAGAAGTCGTCGATCTGTTTGAGGGAGACGAGGATGCGCTTGCTGCGCTGGATGCATTGCTCGACATGTCACCCCATCCGATTGACGACTTTTCGAAAATTAATCTCGAGTTGCTTCAGGTTGAAGTCCTCGTCGAATCGGAAGGTTATCAAGCACCCACATCAGACGAGGGGCTGGAG
>CAYYHV010000188.1:6392-13877 GCA_964471695.1 uncultured Pirellulaceae bacterium | reverse complement strand
GTGTTGAACTGTGCAAGGCCATCGGTTCAGACAACTTCAAGCTGCTCTATGACATCTACCACATGCAAATCATGGAAGGCGACGTCATTGCCACAATTGGCAAGCATCACAAGCACATCAGCCATTACCATACCGGGGGCGTGCCGGGGCGAGCGGAGATTGATGACTCGCAGGAACTCAACTACCCAGCGATTGCCAAGGCGATTGTCGCCACGGGATATAAAGGGTTTGTGGGGCAAGAGTTTATCCCCAAACGCGAAGACAAGATTGCTTCGTTAAGACAAGGTGTCGAAATCTGCACCGTCTAAAACTCGCTAAGTAACATGGGCGGCTGGGATGGCATGAACTCAAAGCTGCGGCGCCGCAGCAACTCGTTCAGCCAGGCGGGGAAAACATGCCACTACACACTCGCTCACGGACGAGAAGTCCATGTTACGAGGAATTGAGAGCTGATTTGCGCAAGCGCATACCATCAGCGCAACTAAGGCTTTGATGGATTCGCCTGAATCTACTTGCAGTTAGCGACTGCCAGAAAAGACACGCAATACTTATTTCTTGCGATGGCGGATTTTGGCTCGCATGCGACGCTTTTTGCGTCCGACTTTGCGACGGCCCTTTCCCGTTTTTTTCGTTCCCACAATGGACTCCGGTGTGATGTCGATCGCGTCGCCGACCCCACGGCAGGCACTCGCTATTATCGACTTTGATCAATTCTCAATCGTGCAATGCTAACACACGGTTCTTGGTGCCAGCAAGTGCGGGGGAAATTCACCCCGAAAAATACTGCCCAAACCGACTGATTTACCAGTCCGTTGGGTCAGACAACGCCGATTCCGCCAACACCAGTAAAGCGTTGGGATCGTAGGGTTTGCAGACGAAATAGCGGCAACCGACGTTTCGTGAACGACGAATAATGTCCTGCCGTTCCGTTCCGCTAAGAATGATCACTGGGATATCACACGTGTCGCAATCGTCGCTCAACTGCTGGCAGACTTCCAATCCGTCGATGCCTGGCATCTGAACATCGAGCAGAATCAAGTCGGGCCGACGTTGCTCAACGAATTTCAGTGCATCTTCCCCGCTATGGGCAACTCGCACTTCATAACCAAGTTTGCGAAATCGAAACGCTAACACTTCGGTCTGTGTTTTGTCGTCATCCACGACCAGAATGTTGCGAGGTAGCTTGACCTCCACCGGCTGCTCGTCCGGTACAACTTGTGTTCCTAGACCGGCAGCGTCCGCATCCTCGGGCTGGAACTTTTCTACATAGTCATCCAGAAACATGACTCAATCCCTCTTTGTTTCCTGCGCGTCAAACTCTATGGAAGCGTACACGCCGGAACAGGCTGGTCAAATTTACATGATGAGTTTTCGCAACACCTTCTGATAGATTGCGTGCGTCGTCACGACTGCGACGATTATGACTGCAGTTATCGTCACATGACAATGCAATCGGAACTACGGTTTCCGCTCGGCAGACCAATCGACTCCGGAGAGTTTAGCCAGAGTCAACTGCAGCGCATGTGTCCCCATGCGCCCGTTGCCTTGCTCCCGCACATCTTGATAGAGTTTTTCTGCGAGCGCCAAACCTGGAAGCTCCAGCCCCATCCGCCTGGACTCGGCGAGCGCAATCCCCATGTCTTTGAGAAAATGCTCAACGTAGAACCCAGGATCGAAATTCCCGTCGATGATTCGAGGCCCCAGATTCGAGAGCGACCAGCTTCCTGCGGCTCCCGAGGCCACGGACTTCAGCACCGTCGGCAAATCCAATCCCGCCTTGTGGCCATACATGAGCGCCTCACAAACACCGATCATGTTTGTCGCGATCAAGGTCTGATTCACCATCTTGGTATGCTGCCCGGCGCCCGGTCCGCCCTGGTGAACGACGGTTTGCCCCATGGCTTCGAAGAGCGGCATAACTTTGTCAACCGAAGAACGCTCGCCACCGACCATAATCGAAAGTCGTGCTTCGCGAGCCCCTACGTCACCGCCGGAGACCGGCGCATCGACGCTGTGCACGCCTTTTTCCGCCGCCAGCTTTGCGATTTCGATCGCCAAAGCCGGCTCGCTCGTCGTCATATCCACAATCATGTTGCCTGCATCGCAACCCGCCAATGCTCCATCATCGCCCAGAATTGTTTGTCGCACATCATCGGGAAAGCCCACGATCGAGAACACGACTTCACTGGCTTGGGCAACGGCTCGGGGCGTATCCACCCACGTGGCTCCCGCCTCCATCAACGGCTCCGCTTTAGATTTTGTTCGATTGTAAACTGTCATTGGATGACCACGGCGGATAAGGTGCCCGCACATGCTCACGCCCATAACGCCGGTGCCAATCCAGCCGATGGGAGTCGATGGTTCCACTGAAAACTCCTTCGTCAAACCGATATTCTCACATGCTCACACGACGGGCTGCCAAGCCCGCCGGTCACCCAGTCCATCCCCAGTCGACGGTTTCCGATAGCTTCGTGCAACCTAATAGAAATTAGAAATTAGAAATTAGAAATTAGAAATTAGAAATTCGGAAACATCGGCAACGGCGCCTAGTAATTCGGACGTTTCAATATCTCTTGAAGGATGATCGCGTCGCGAACCGAATGCGGGTCACTCAACATTTTGCGAATGCGATCGGCTGGCGTGACTGGCTTGTCTTTTGAAACGGGATCCAAGGGAGTCGTTCCGATGCGGCTCTTGGGAAGACTACCGACTTTATGGTCGAAGACATCATGCACATGCTGGTTGAGCTCAATGACTTCTTCGGCGACGGATCGGCCAAAATCAGCCGAGTTCTCCGTCACATCGTCAACGGAGATGTGCCGCTTTACGTGCTCCGCCACCGATTCGCCGTGGTACACATCGTCAAGCACTACCGCCTCAACGACTTCGGCTTGGACTGGCTGGGGACGAGCAGGACGAGCCGGCTGTTCGGTTCGTCGTCCTGAAGCACGCTTAAGAAACTCTTCAATCTCTGCGTCCAAGGCATCGGCCGGGTTGTTCGGTCGCCCAGCGGGTTGCTGTGGTCGTTGTTGCTGTGGTCGTTGTTGCTGTGGTCGTTGTTGCTGTGGTCGTGGCTGCTGTGGTCGTTGTTGCTGTGGTCGTGGCTGCTGAGCAGGACGTGGTTGTTGAGGGTTTGCGTTCTTGCCCGAACCTAAGACTTTTAGAATCGCCGGGCCGATAAAGAAAACGAGCAGGACGAGTAGCTGTATGATTTCCTCAAGACCGATTGCTAACAGAATCATCGCATTCACCGAATGAACTTGGGCGGGATAAAAAGCCGAACGGCAAACTCAGGAACCGGAACCACCCGCGATGGATCTTCGCATGTCCGTATCCGATTCGACATTTTTCATTCGATAATAATCCATGATGCCCAAGCGGCCACTTTGAAACGACTCGGCGATCGCAGCCGGCACTTCCGCTTCGGCCAACACGACAGCAGCACGACTCTCTTCGATCTTCGCCATCATCTCCTGTTCGCGAGCAGCCATCATGGCTCGTCGCCCTTCCGCGTTCGCTTGGGCGACGCGGGTATCGGCTTCCGCCTGATCCGCCTGCAAGCGTGCACCAATGTTGTCGCCGACGTCGATGTCCGCGATATCAATCGAGACGATCTCGAATGCTGTCTGGGAATCCAATCGACGCGACAAAACGGCTTTGGATATCCGATCGGGATTCTCTAGCACATCGTTATGCGTGTCGGCTGAGCCAATCGCGCTTACGATGCCCTCGCCGACGCGAGCCACAATCGTTTCCTCGGTGGCTCCACCGATCAGCCGATCCAAGTTGGCTCGCACGGTAACACGCGCCTTTACCTTCAACTGAATTCCATCCTTTGCGACGGCATCGAGGTGAATACGCGCCGAATCACGAGGCGGGCAATTGATCACGCGAGGGTAGACGCTGGTCCGTACGGCTTCGAGCACGTTGCGACCGGCAAGGTCAATGGCTCGAGCCTGTTCGAAGGTGAGGTTAATCGTCTTGGCCTTCTCCGCCGCGATCATCGCCTGAATAACAAGTGGCACGTTGCCACCGGCGAGATAATGCGCTTCGAGCGCCTTGCTCGTGATGCCCGAGGACTCGTCAGTCAAACCGGCCTGAACCGCCATAATCTTCGAGCGAGTGATGACCGATGCGTTGACCTTTCGGAAGTACATTCCCATCAAGTCAATAATGCCAATACTTGCGCCCGTAGTTTTCGATTGGATCCACAAGCGGAAAAACTTGGCAACAATTGCAAAGATCACCAATCCGGCGATGACTGCAAAAACACTCAGGATCGTGATGAACAGCCGCATTCCGCCGCCTTCACCATCACCTCTGCCAAAGTCGTCTAGTTGAGCAATGAGAATCTGCATCTTGTTCTCCAACCGTGGTCGTCCATTAGTCGCTTATGCCGATCAATAGAATTGTGATCCTAGCAATAGTCAAGTATCCGCGAATCTTCGGGCGCAAGAACTACTCATCAAACGGATCGGGAATCAAGCGGTCTGGCCCGGTCGCCGCTGACGAGTCTTCGCCGGGATCGGCGTTCAACTCATCGGGCTCCAATTCGCGTACCAGAATCCTCGTTCCATCTACGGCAACGACTTTTATGGCCTGCCCCTCAGAAATGGCACCCGATTGACTAATTGCATCATAGTGCTGGCCAGCAATCGTAACCGACCCGCTTGGAATCATCTTGCTGATCGACATTCCGCGTTGCCCCACCAGCTCCATCAGCGGGCTAAAGTCGGGTACGGCAGTAACAATATCCTTCTCCCCGGGAGCGAGGTTGAGAATACGACGTCCCAGCGGCGTATATGGCCACCACTTTATGGCAAAATTAGTCGCCAACGGAAAACTCACTAGCGTAACAACAAGGAACCCTGTCCCAACAGCCAATCCTTCACAGTAAAAGACGATGACAACCGCAGCAACGGCGGCTGCCGCCGCCATTAAACCTAACAATCCACCCGAGGGCAGAAAGACCTCCAGAATGATAAAGCCGATTGAGACAACCAGCAGTGCTAGAGCCCAGAGTAGCGGAGTCATTCAGTTGTTTCCTCGTGAAATTGAATCAGGCCCATTTTCAATAGGCACCCAACGGCAACTGGAACCTCAAATCAAACCATTGATGAGTACTAAGCTTCTTCCACCACAACGCGGTTTCCGTTGACTTGGACCACTCGAACCGCAGCCCCTTTGTCGACCACCAATCCACTGCTGACCACGTCGATCAATCGTTCGTCAATGGTCGCCTTGCCGGCTGGTACAAGCTTCGTCGCCGCGACGCCTTCTTGCCCCAACAGATCATCGTAGCGAACAATCAACTCACGCTCGGCGATATCCTCCCCAGGCGGCTCCAATAACAACCGGTTGAAGAACGGCAATTTCCCTAGGTATTTGCTCAGCAGCATCAACCCGAACATCACGCCCACTCCGGCTCCGACGACCGTCGCAAGTGAACGAGGCAACTGATCATACTGGTATTCGTTCTGCGGAATAATAAACGTCTGGCTGGCCAGAATCAGTGAAGCCAGAACCAGCAGGAAACCACCGATTCCATACAAACCAAATCCAGGCAGGACAAATATCTCTACCACAATGAACAGCACACCTGTCAGAAAAAGCAGTATCTCCAAAAAGTCGGCGGTACCGTTGAGAAAATTGGCCCAAAAGAAAACGACGAAACATACGATCGAGATAAATGCTCCCGCGCCCACGCCGGGCGATGACAGTTCGACCATCAACGCAAAGCCACCGAAAAACAACAGGGTGCCTGCAACGGCCGGTTGAGCCAACCATTCGATCAAATCGTCAGCCCATCCCGAAGCCACAACCGACGGTGACTGCTCAAGATCAAAGATTCGAATGACTTCGTCAAAACTGTTCACGGATTGCTGCGCGAAACCAACGTCGGCGGCTTGACGCCCCAGCAACTGCAACGGCTTATCTGGTTCAGTCACTGGTTCGCGGCGTTGCCAGCGGTCCTGATCCCCAAGCGTCTGAAATTCTTCCTCCGAAAAATACTCCGAGACGTCGGCCCCCCGCAATTCGTAACGGTAAACCACAATCTCTGGATCGATCAACGAAACGGGAAGCGACCAGCGATTCGATTTGTCTTCGCACATCTTACGAATCGGAAATCGCAGGTCCTCAGTCTCCTTGGCGGTCGGTTGGTAGGCTCCAGGGCCACCAATCTTGGCATTACTCATCGCGATAACTTGGTCGCAGCCCATTGCGACAATGGCTGCATCCGCCAACGCCTCTCGCTCGACAAACACAACCGTTCGCACGCGCCCCGAATCCAGCGCGGCCAGATAGTTGGCCAGCCAGACACTGTCTTCAGGCGACCCACCGGGGCTGTCGAGCTTGATGCACACGAGGTTCACGTTTTTGCGGAGCTGCTCTTCGATAACACGTCGGACTCGGCGCGTATTGTTCTTGGTAATAGGCCCGTGAAGATTTACGGCGATCGCCTTCCATCCCTCGCCAATCGACGGATTGGGTTCTAGCGAGCCCGCCGCGACCTTCAGAATTGTGGCGAGCTCCCGACGATCATCGACCAGGTGGGCGACAAAGCCATGCTCCAATCGCAGCTGATTGCCTGAGAGAAACGTCAATTCCCCAGACCTCGTGATCGTTTCAATTTCCTGAACATTCGTCTCGGCACCCAGCTCATCGACTTCGTTCCCCAACAGGTATCGCGCTCCTTTGGGAGTCGTTGCTCGCACAACTTTGACATCTTGATCGAGCATCCCAATCGCAACGGCGGTGGGGACCGTTCGACGTCGTTCTGCGATATCCGCATAGAAGCCGCGCATCATCGGTGACAGAGTCGTCTCCTCCACACCGGCGGCTCCGAGCTTCGCTGACGAAGCCATTACGATTTCTTCGCACGCCAGAACAGGCAGCACAGCGTGACCGGTTACGGACTTGGGCAGATAGGCCACCGTGCGACAATTGCTGACTTGAGGACTGACGAGAAAGCGAGCCAAAGCCAACGAGCGTTCAAATTCGCTGCTGGCCGCATTCTCCGATTCTGGCCAGAACTCCAAGACGAGCGTCAACCGATCTTCACCCAGCGCGCCGGCTTTGCCCATCGCCCGTTGAATATTCTGACGGACTTTTTGATCAATGCTGCCCACAATGGGTAGCGGCACCCGAACGAGATACGCCGGTGCCGTCTGTGCCAGACCGAATTGCGGAATCACAGACAGTACGAGTAGCGCCGCGATGAAATAGTAATCGTGCGACCTTTTCATGGAACCACCGCGTCAGAGAATTGAGTCACGCAATTATAGATCCGCGTGAACCATCGACAATGCGACTCGGCTTCTCCCCGCAGTTTTCCCGTATTCAGGCTCGATATCTTGCTGCTCGAATCGCATCAAAACGAGACTTGAGCCCGTAATGCGAACGAGCCTACGTGCTGGTCGATCGGATTGGCAAAGAAGTTTCGAGACACGATCGCACGCAGATAGTTAAATTGAAACTTGGCGT
>CAYYHV010000188.1:0-6382 GCA_964471695.1 uncultured Pirellulaceae bacterium | reverse complement strand
CTGTTATTCCTGCCAGCGTTCAATTGATCATGATTCAAGTCGATGTGAGAGAAACGAGCCGCCAACTCCCAAGCCCCACGACCGTTCGGCCCAAAGGGGCGCCGAGGCTCGATGCCGCCTCGAAACGAACCGGACACTCGATCATACTTCCGCGACTCACCCGTCAGCATATAGCCCACTTGAGCGTACACTGCGGGGATAAAAACGTTGGGACTTGCGGTTCTGCCGATGCGGGCCAATCGAGCCTCGCCCTGGGCATGCCATCGACCGCGAACCATCGCAATCTCAGAATTGAAAACATCGTATTGATTCGCGTCGAATATCCTGGCTGCCGAGATTCCAGTAAACGCTGCTCCAGGATTGAACAACTCTTGGGGCACCGTCAACTCTACGCCAAAGTCGTCGGGTTGAATATGAGAATACCCCGCTCCAATGTGGAGCAAGTTTCCAGATTGTGGATTATCAAACAGCAACGTCGTCAGCCGACCAGCGGCACCGTAGCTCGAGTCGCCAATCGAATTAGCAAACTCGTCGGTCGATGCACCAAACGCTGAGAACGCATAAGTCGATCGACCGTTGTGTTTTTGAATCCCGATTCCCGTTTGACGAAACGGTCCCAAGAAGAACATGGAAGCTCGTTCATGGAAAACCAGATCGCGAACACTGTTCAACTCACCCAAACCAAACGGCTGACGCCATTGTCCGACTCGAAGCGTTCCTAGCGAAAATCCGTGAACGTCCATGTAAACGTCCATGAATGTTGGTCGACCAGCAAAACCGAAATCCATCTCCAACATATAATCGACGTTGTCGGCTACGCTGCCAACCGCCGCCAGTCGGGCTCGACGAAAACCGCGGGCGTCCTGCTCGTCACCAAAGATGCCTGTTTCGTTTTGTTGAAACCAACTGTAATCGGCATGAAAGAAACCTGTGAGACGCGAAGTCGGATACTGCGATTCTGATCCGTTGGCCAAGCCCATCAATTGTGCCCCGAACGGCATCTGCAGATCTGGGGCGCACATGGGAACGTCTTCAGGAAACTCCGGCTCGAAGGAGTACGGCTGACTCTGTTCGACAACAGCATCAAAAGGAGTCGCATCGGCTGGAGCGGCCTGCGGAACCGGATCCAACTGCGACTCGAGGGGAATTGGGTCGAGCATCATGTCGATATCCGAATTCACTTCGCCAAGCGACGGCGTCGGATCCGCACCAGTGAACAAATCAAGTCCATCAAAACCATCCGTTGAGGACGAATCGAGGGAAAGACCGTCCGCACCCAGTTCGGGCAATTCAACAGCCGGGAACGACGACTCCCCCATGTCCATTTCAGGTTCAACGATCGGAGTGCTGTTTCCAGGTAGAGGTTCGAGCACATAGTATTCGTCGGGATCCGGGGGAAGGTTCAGTTCGAACGAAGGCGTCTGCGCGTTGGAATCGATCGCATTCCGCATCTCGTATTCAGGCCCTGTGATTGTGGGAGCGAAATTCCCTATGGTTCCAGTCGAGGGCGGAGCAGGAACCGGATCATTCAAGACCCCGGTGGGATTCGGTCTTGGCGTGATTTGAGGCGCGATTTGCGGCGGAGTCGCGAATGGAACCGTGGGTGGATCGTCAGTAAACGGGTCATCCAATTCCCCAAAGATAGGGCTGGGTGGCACATCGCCAACGTTGCTGGGCCTCGGCGGCACATCCGACTGGGGCTTGGCAACAACGGGCCGAGCATTCACCTTCTGCGACGGCTGCTTCCGTGGTGGCGGCTGGCTGGGCTTCGATTCGGTGGGGGGAAGAACTTTGGATAAGTCGTCGTATCCCTCGTCACCAAAGAGATCAAACAGAGATTCCAGATCTTCATCCGTGGCTGGATCGACGACTTTTCGTGTGCCAGACTGAGCAAGCCCCAGGGAAGTCGTCAGGAACAGCACCAGTAGAAGGATTTTTGCCGGGAAACCGGGTCCACGTATCATGGAATCCTCACGAATTGTTCACGGCACATCGACATTGCAAGGCAACACGACGCGCAAAGATGAGAGATGAGATTAGGGTGCGGAGGATAGGCGCACCCTCAAGATCAAGCAAGTGCGATTTGCCAATGACGGCAAGCTATCGGGGTTGGTTCGTCGGACGCATGGCTTGCTTGGAACCTTGCTGTCGCGCGTTCATCACAGGAGCGCGATTCGTGTTCGCAGGTTGCCCGAAGTTGGAAACGACTCTCTTCCAACCACGAGGCAAAGTCGGCGAGATGAATCGTCCAAGCCACTGCTGGCTGCGTTGAATCGGATCGTTGACTTTACGATTCGTGAATGCATAGACAGTGCGCGTCCAGTTTTTTCGTCCGTCGTATGCAGGCGGAAAGACTTCCATGAATTTTGGCAGATAGTCTTTCTCATCAAGTACCAGTCGAATCCGCTGATAATTCGCCGCATCCTCTTTGAATTTAGGTTGTGCTTCGAACCAATACTCACCCTTCTTTCCATTCGGTGGTACTAATTCTCGCATCCAGTAACGAGCCAGCAATTTTTCTTTGCGAGCTCCAAACATAAAGGGCAGGGGGCCATCCGCGATACGATTGCCTTTCATTTCAGGGGGCAATTTTTCCTGCCGCAACTGTTTGGTCTTTCCGTCCAATTCGAACACCGACGCACCGTCGCAGATCCAGTGCTCTTCGTGGTCGGAATCCTTCATAGGATAAGGGTCCGTCTTCTTCGAATTCGCGACAGCCTGATATTCTCCCGTACGCTGGACTCTAAACTCACCTTTGTCTGGAGCAGCATAGCGGATGACTCCCTTTGCCTTTTGCCGAGCCAGTTTGGGATTGGGTGGGCCAAAGACTGAGTCGTATTCCCAACGTAGGAATTCGCAACTGTACGTTTTTACGGAATCACTTTTCTTTTCCCAAAACCCCAGCAAAGTCTCCAAACGCTTTTGCTGTTCGGCGGTCAGCTTATAAGGGTTTTGCGAAACCTGTTGTGGCAGCACGACTTGTCGGCGAACAGGCTGTGCCGCCGTTGGCTTCTTTGGGAAAAGCCCGTTTTGCTGCTGCTTTGGCTGCTGCGGAAACAGGCTCTTGGGCGATTGCTGCGGAGCTCGCTGTTGTATCTGGCGCTGAGGGCGAGTGGGCTGCCGCTGCTGAGCGACTGCAAAAGTCGACAGGCTGATCGCCATTGCGAAAGTCATAAAACGCTGCACGAGTGAACGCGACATCATCGAAATCCTTTTCAATTGAAATCAGCTTGCGTGGCGGAGAAGTCTAGCAGGATGAAGAAGAAAAACCCTAGTCCGAATTTATCCGGGCATTGCCCCACCCGTCGGTGGGTTTCCATTCAACAAATCATCCCCCATGCTGTGCTAGCAAGCCCGCAGTGTATGTTGTCTACTTCGAGACACCGAACGTAATAATGACTCTCCGAGTCCTGGCAACCAAGAACGATCTTATGCAAGTCGATTGGCGGATTGAACCGCGTGTTTCCTCATTCACTGCGATTCGCAACATCCAACTTGAACGGCGCTTTCTCAATCAATCCATGGAGAAAGCAATCGCCCAGGCGGTCACCGACTTCGGCACAGTACCGACCTCATGGATTCAGAGAGCGGACCCGGCATTCGACACTGTCGAAGCCGTTATCTCTGTCGAGTGCCCCAACCTTGAAGACGAACTCCGTGCGCGGATACAACCGCTTCAGATGCAGTGGCGAGCCCGCGGGCCGGGCATTATCCGTAGCCTAAAAGACTCGATTGGATTCTCGTTGCGCCCCATCACCATATACCCAAGCCAACCGTGGCTGGGCGGTGATGTTTTGGCAACGCCAGACTCTGACGTCGTTGTCGAAGCCGTGTTGACTGACATCAATCCCACAATTCCTGAAGTCGTGCGATTGGCTTGGGGAATCGCCCAAACAGGATGGCCCGACGACGCTCACAGGGACTTCGCAATTGCCACCGTGCCCGCAACACTGGCAGCAGCGGCTGAAGTCGAGCTGGTTGAGTTTAGCGAAGAGGTGCTACGATCCGCCATCGAACTCTGGCGAGTCGCCGACGGCGATAACGCAAGAAGCCTCGCGCAAGCCCTATTCGCAAAATGGGCGAAATTCCAACCTGGTGATTCGTTTGTCGAATTCGCAAACTAATCGCGGACTTCGATCCTTAAAGTTCCGCAAACCTACACTTCCGCTTCCGTTCGGAACACTTCTTCATCTAACGCACCTTCCCACTTCGCAACGGTACAGGCGACGGCGATGTCCCCCGTGACATTCGTCACCGTTCGCATCATGTCCAACAGTCGATCAAACGGAAAGATAAAGGCGATCACCAGCGTCGCATCGGCCGATTCGATGCCAATCACCTCGAGCACAGTGGCCGCCAGCAACAGTCCAGCCGACGGAATTCCGGCAGCCCCAATCGAGACGAGCGTCGCGGTGATGGCCACCATCGCGTAGTTGACTGGAGTCAGACTCATCCCAGCGGCTTGTGCCGCAAACAGGGCGACCAACCCCAGATAGATCGCCGTGCCGTCCATATTGATCGTCGCTCCCAAGGGAAGCACGGACCCCGCCACCGATTTCTCGACTCCCAGATTGGTTTCGGCGCAGGAAATGGAGATAGGCAACGTCGCATTGGATGATGCCGTGGAGTAGGCCACGCCTTGAGCATCCGCGACTCCACGAAAAAACTGCTTCATCGGCAGCCGCAGAATTCCTCGCACGATGAGCCCACCATAGACAAATACGATCTGGAGGAAGCACGCCAAATACAAAGCAAACGCCAGCTTGCCCATGTTCAACAGGATCTCGATGCCTTTGTCGGCCATCACCCAAGTCATCAATGCCATAACCCCATAAGGAGCCAACTCCATCACAAGCAAAGTGATTTGCATGACGACTTCGGCCGCCGCCTCGAAGAAATTCTTCACCGGATCAGCACGAGTGCCCGTCACAAGAATCCCTACTCCGATCAGAATGGCGAAGAAGATCGTTGGCAACACTTGCGTTTCTGCGAGCGCTTGAAACGGATTGGCAGGAATGATTTCCAACAGTCGATCGACCAGCCCTTTGGCTTTGGCGGCGTCGAGTTTATTGACAACAGCGCTCACGTCATCCGGATTTGCGCCGCTGTAATCAATCCCAACTCCCGGACGAACAATCGTACCAATACCAAGTCCCAGACAAACGGCGAATAACGTCGTGAGAAGATAAAGGACGATCGTACGCGCACCCAACGAGCCCAGCTTTTTCGGGTCTCCCATCGCCGTGACGCCCGCGACGAGTGTCGTGGCTATGAGGGGTACGACCAGCATTTTGATCAGCCTAACGAAGGCTTGCCCAAAAGGTAAAACCCAAGTCGTTGCCAGCGACGAGGCCTGATCGGGTCCCAGAGTGTAGCGCAGCCCCAATCCGCACCCCAGCCCCAACACCAATCCAATCAGCACACGCTTCCAAAGTTTGATCGCCAACCACGCGTTCAACATGCTTTTACCCAATGGCTTTTGCAATAAATTGTTTGTTTATGATCGGCATTGTAGCGATAGACGTTAGGGATCACACGTAGCCAGTCAGCGGACCGAACGCTGCTTGCGAGTTGATTGTGATGACGACTTCAGTCGATTAGGCTGTGAGTGCAGTCAATCATCGAATGGGAACCGCCGAATGGGAACCGTTATGCGACAATCCGTATCAAGACGCGCTTTCCCGCTGGTCGAATTGCGCGTCGTCATCGCCATTATAGGAATTCTGGTGGCCTTGTTACTTCCCGCCGTTCAACAGGCTCGCGAAGCCGCACGACGGACTCAGTGCAAAAGCAACATGCATCAGATCGCTCTGGCCGTGATGAATTTCGAGTCGGCACGTGAGGCACTGCCGGCTGGAGCCTGGGTCAGTGAACCGCCCGCAGACCAGACGTGCAACTATAACGACTATGGTTCGGTCACAGCGCTCAACGGCTGCTTCGATATCCTCGGAAACAACAGGGGTCCCGCTGTCAGCTGGATCGTTTCGATTCTGCCACAACTGGAAGAGCAGGCGATTTACGATCGTTTCAACTTGAACATTCCACTAGGCCAACAGTCAACAACGACGGAACCAGCCTACGCCGCTCGAATTCAATCGTTGATTTGCCCATCGGACGGCACCGCTTCCAATCCCAATTATGACGGCACTCGCTTTTCGAACGGACAGAATATTGCTCAATTCGGCATGGCCAAAGGCAACTACGCTGGCTACATCAGCCCCATACATTTGAACCACTTTACGGATCGTCCAGGAGCACTTGGTGGATTCAAGCCGGGTTCTCAGACAGGACAAGGATTAAGACGCGTCAAAGACGGGACTTCCAAAACTCTGTTCGCTGCCGAGGTCCGCACTTTGGACAAGGAATGGGATGAGCGAGGCGT
>CAYYHV010000187.1:0-13879 GCA_964471695.1 uncultured Pirellulaceae bacterium | reverse complement strand
GATTATAAGATTCAAGGCGAGTACGCCGGGACATTGGATTTTGACGGAAGCAAATGGGGCGCCCAGATTATTGCCATGGGCGATGGTGAGTTCGAAGCCGTCGCATGTTCGGGTGGTTTGCCCGGCGAGGGTTGGAACGGTGACAAGCCCATGCGTTTGAAGGGCAAGCTGAAGGATGGAGCCGCCGTATTTGAAGGCGACGAGTTTGTTCTCAAAGTCACCGGTGACGAACTCATCGCCATGTCGCTCGACGAAGAAGTTGGCGGAGCGCTGAAGAAGGTGCATCGCAAGAGTAAGACGCTCGGCAAGAAACCACCCAAGGGTGCCGTCGTGTTATTCGACGGATCCTCGGTGAAGGGTTGGGAAAAAGGGAAAATGACCAAAGACAAGCTCCTCGCCGCAACAGGGACTTCGACGAAAATGAAGTTTAATGATCATCAATTGCACGTCGAGTTTCGTACGCCATTCGTTCCCAAGGAGCGAGGGCAGGGCCGTGGGAACAGCGGTGTCTATGTCCAAAGTCGATACGAAATTCAGGTGCTTGATTCGTTTGGTTTGGAAGGCAAGGACAATGAATGCGGTGGAATCTACTCGATCAATAAACCCAAGCTGAATATGTGCTATCCACCAGAAACTTGGCAGACTTACGATATCGACTTCAAGGCGGCGAAGTATGACGCAGATGGTAAGAAGATCAAGAATGCTCGCATCACCGTCAAACACAACGGGGTGGTAATCCACAAAGATCAGGAACTCGCACATGGTACGCCAGGTCGACACAAGGAAGAGGCTGGTCCCGACGCCTTGTACTTGCAGGATCACGGCAATCCGGTCGTGTTCCGCAATATCTGGGCGGTCGTCGGCGAATAGTTGACTTTGATTCGCGATTTTATTGTTGAAGCGACATTGAGCGATCTTGGCCAGAATGGTCCAAGATCGTTTTCTTTTTTGCTTGCCGAGTTTCACGGTTCTTCAGGCTGGAACTGCATAAGGCATCTTGCGGCAGAATTCTGAATTGAGCTCTAGCCTATGCTACCGCCGCGCTACCGTTTATCATCGTTGCTTTCCCACCCACACTCCCTCAGGTTTCTGTTATGTCTTCCCATCTCCGGAACAATTGGAAAGTCTCTCTGTTAATCCTCGGTGCAGTTTTCTTGTTTTCGACTGGATGTGGTACGAGCACCGACTCGACGTCCACAGATGGAACAGGGGGCAGCACGGGTAAGCGTCAGTTTGTGACGGTTGGTACGGCGCCGGACGGTGGGGCGTTCGCACCCGTCGGCAATGCAACTGCCAACGTCGTAGAATCGAACAAAGGTGAATTGAATTGGCGTGTCGCGCCTCAAGGTACCAAAGGTACGCAGGAGAATATTCGTAAGCTGGCTGCAGGAGAAATCGAGTTTGGGATGTCCAACGCGGGTATTGCTTACTTTGCCGTCAAGGGAGCTGGCGCATGGGCCAAACCGTTCGAAGTTCGATCTGTCGCAACGCTTGCACCGAATGTCGGCGTCTTCGTGACGACAAAGAGTTCGGGCATAACCAGTCTCTCGGACTTGAAGGGAAAGCGAGTCGTACTGGGACCGGCTGGAGCGGGTTTTGATTACTTCCTCAAGCCACTGTTAGCGGCTCATGGGGTGACGTTCGAAGACTTGACGGTGCTGAATGGGAATTATTTCGCAGCGGGTGACATGATCGCCGACGGAAAAGCCGATGCTGCTTTTATGGGCGGTGCGATTCCTATCCCGGCTGTGACTCAGTTGTGTTCAACGCAGGATGTGGTGTTTATTCCTTTCGACTCGGCGGCATTAGAGAAACTGCAAGAGCCGTTCTACTTTTCCGTGAATGTGCCGGCTGACAAGTACAGCGACCTTGAGGCAGATTACGCAGGCATCAATGTTGGGAACATGCAGTTGATTTCGCATGCTGACGTTGATGAAGAGCTGGTGTACGAATTTACCAAACGAATGTTCGAGCACCGAACAGAGATTGCCGAGAAGCACCCAGCCGGCAAGGCGCTCAATCCGAAGAATGCGATTCGAGACACGGGGGTTCCGTTTCACCCCGGTGCTATTCGATATTACAAAGAAGCTGGCATTTGGCCTGCGGAGTAAGCTTTGTCAGATTGGTTCCTTTGTATCAAGAATCAGGTTTACCACATTCTTGGGGCGGCTTTGTGTCTGCTCGTTCTGGTCGTCGTCAATACGACGTTGCTGCGGCAGCAGCCTAGCTTGGCGCTGTTTGGAATGTTGGGATTGACCTTAGTCTTTCTCCAGCGTCCGCTCACGCAACGCTGTGGCGACTCACCCGTCTTCTTTTTTACTGACGGTTTGCTGATTCTTGGGACCTTGATTTCCTTCGGATATATTTTTGTGCAAAGCGAGAAGCTGTGCGAACCGTTGTGGGTCGACGGTTTGGTGCTGGGAGATCGCGCGGGAAACGAAACCAGCGTTGACTTTGCGATTGCAGCCATTGGGCTGTTGTTAGTCCTCGAAGCCACGCGCCGTGCGATCGGATGGACGCTGCCGATCTTGTGTCTGATATTCATGGCTTATGCTTATTACGGAGCCAGTTTGCCCGATTGGGCTTTTCCTCATCGTGGGGCGACATGGCAGCAAATTGTGCAGAAGTCATTCTTGCAATCCGGCGGCGTCTTTGGGATCGCTTTGCGCGTTATGTTGATGTACGTCTTTCTCTTTGTGCTGTTTGGTACGTTGCTCGAGCAAACTGGTGCGACGGGATACGTGATTCAGTTTGCGAGACGTATGTTTCGCAATAGCTCAGGTGGCCCTGCGAAAGTCGCTGTGGTGAGCAGTGGACTGATGGGCTCTCTTTCTGGCAGTGCGGTCGCCAATACGGCAACCACTGGTACGTTTACGATTCCGTTGATGAAGAGTTCCGGGTTTGATGCGAACACGGCAGCCGGCATCGAAGCCGCGGCAAGTTCCGGTGGAGCGCTCATGCCGCCGATCATGGGCGCCGGAGCCTATATGATGTTGGAGATGGTCCAACCGACGGTAACCTATGTTGAGATCATCAAAGCCGCGTTGATTCCTGCCGTGCTCTATTATGTAGCGTTGCTGCTAACGGTCCATTTTCACGCGCAACGTATTGGCGCCGGTAAGGAACAAGTCGAGCAAGCCGCGGGCGATTCAGGTGACACGGAACGACCGTTCGAGCCGTACCAAGGCGTCGTGTTCTTTGGTTCTTTTGTTATTCTCATTGTGATGCTGGTCCAAGGCTTTACGCCCTTTCGTGCGGTCAGCGTCAGTCTCTGTGGAATTCTGATTCTCAGCTGGTTCAGTAAGCACACGCGGCTGACACCGTCGCGAGTTTATCAGGCAATGATCGGTGCAGCGAAAAGTGGGACGGCATTGGTGGTAGCGGCTTCCTGTGTCGGCATCATTCTTGGCATTGTTTCGCTGACGGGGTTGGGCGGGATGCTGCCGGCTACGATTCAGAGTTTTGCGAATGACAGTGCAATACTGGCGCTTGTACTGTTAATGGTTTCGACGATTATTCTGGGGATGGGTTTGCCGTCAGCCGTTTGTTATCTGTTGATGGCGATTCTTGTCGGAGGTGTCATGACAAAGCTGCAGACGCCACCCTTAGCGGCTCATCTGTTTATCTTCTACTTCGGCATGATGTCGATGGTTACGCCGCCCGTCGCGTTGGCTGCTTATGCCGCGGCTGCCATCGCCGATGGTGATGTGATCAAATCGGCGTTTGCGGCATTTCGTTTTGCCTTGGTCGGTTTTGCGCTTCCTTTCGCATTCGTGCTTCGCCCCGAACTACTGATGTTGACGATTGAGAGTGGTCCGGCAAACGCAGGGATGATCACTGCACACGTCGCCACGACTTTGATTGGAATTCTTGGGCTTGCTGCGGCAGTGGCTGGATTTGCATTTCGACCTATCGCATTCTTGCCGAGGTTGTCGCTAGGCGCGGTCAGTTTGGTCATTTTCTTTACACGGTGGCACGCTGCCGAAGCCATGGCGCACGGGGCAGCCGTAGTAATCGTGCTGGCCGTCGTGACTTGGAATTTTCTAGGTGCGAGGAATTCGCCAGAGTCTGAACAACTCTAATTCCAAATGAGAGTACCCGAATCGAAAGTTGGGTAAACCTTATTGGGGAATTGACGTTCTAATTTCGATAGTTTTCGGCCCGTGTCCGATTCTTTGGCGAATACCGGTTGAGGCATTCGAAGAATGAGCAGGTTGAGGTCATCGAGAGATTTGATCTGCTGAATAATATCTGGTTTTAGCTGACTGAGTGACATCTCAATCATACGAACTCGGTTATCCCTTACGCCGAGGAAAAGCTCCCATAGCGTTGGTCGTCTCGCTTCCGCAGGATGGCGACGCAAGACACGGACTTGATTGCAGTAAACATAGTCGGGCATCATTGCCACGCTGATGAACGATGAGGAAGTCGTCGGTGCATGTCGATTCAGATGAACTACGCCACCGGATGCTTTAATAGCCTCGATGGCGTTGCCGTCGACATCGCGAACTTGCCACGCGATGTACCCCGCCAGTAAGGTCGTTAAGATCAGCAAACTGCTCAGCCGGAACTGCGTAACTTTGCGAATCATCTTGCGCTCCCAATTTGAACCCCATGCGTGGAATGGAATTTGGACGACCAGCGCGATTGAGAAGTTCCCCTGTGATGTGCAATTCTCTTAGTCAAGCAAAATTACCTGGCAGTTGTCATGGAAAGTTGCGCCACGCGGGGTAGAAGTTCCCGGCGTGGGCGTGAACAAAGCGTTTTGCGCGTTGGTCGAGAGATCGTCTGGAGACTATAATCCAAGTCCCACCTGAAACTCTTTCGAGTCCATTTGCTACTATGCCACGCGACTTCTTGCCAACTCGTTTGCTGTCGTTTCTCTTCTGCCTGCTCGTTGTTTCCACGAGCTTCGCGGATCGAGACGGTAGTGAGATTTTCAACGACCAATGCGCCGATTGTCACGGAGCGGATGGGCAGGGCGAAAGTGGTGCTTACGAGAAGCCACTGTCTGGGAATTCATCAGTCGACCTACTCGCAAAACTGATCGAACGAACCATGCCCGAGGGCGATGCCGAAGCGGTGGTTGGCGAAGAGGCTCAGGCAGTGGCCGAGTATATCTTTCACGAGTTTTATTCGCCCGCAGCGCGCATTCGTAAGGGATTGAGTCCTCCGCCGCGGGTCGAGTTGTTGAGATTGACCGTTCCTCAATATCGTAACGCGGTTGCCGACTTGTTGGGGCAGTTTACACCACCACCGAAAAGGCCGCGTCGACGCAAGCGAAAAAAGGACCGTGAAGAAAAACCCGATGAGGGGAAGTCCGGCAGCGAACCCACAGCGGGTTTGACGGCGGAGTACTATCAATCGGAAGGGATGACCAAGACGGCTGATCTCAAAGAGCAGCGCGTTGATGCGCGAGTCGATTTTGATTTTGGGGAAGCCAGTCCCGACGAAGCGATCAAGCCGGATCAGTTTGCCGTCATCTGGAGCGGCGGATTAGTGGCTCGCTACAGTGGACTCTATGAATTCCGAGTCTCGACGCAGAACGGGGCGAGGCTGTATCTCAACAACGATCAGACCGGACAACGTCGTGGGCTGCGGGATGATAGTGGCGCCGCAGGCCAGTCGGCTTTGATCGACGCCTGGGTAAGTTCAGGAAAAAAACGAGTCGAAACCGCAAGAGTATTTTTGGTCGGTGGGCGGACGTATCCGATTCGTTTGGAGTTCTTCAAGTACAAAGAGAAATCGGCTTCGATTCGCTTAGAATGGCATCCGCCTCATGCACCGTGGTCTGTGCTCGACCACAACTCTCTGGTGACCGGCATCTACCCACGATGTTTTCCCGTTGCGTCATCCTTTCCGGCTGACGATCGCAGTGTGGGTTATGAACGTGGGAGTTCCGTTTCGCCGGAATGGCACCAGGCAACAGGCCGAGCAGCCATTGAAGTTGCCGATGAAGTGATCAACCGATTGCCATTGTTGGCGAATGTTGGCGACAATGACGAAGATCGTTCTGCGAAGCTCAAGGCGTTTATTGCTTCGCTCGCGCAAGCCGCTTTTCGTCGTCCGTTGGGAGATGACGAAAAGCGCATGTTCACCGACGACTTGTTTCGCGGCATTCCGCCCGAAGCGGCCGTACGGCGTGCTTCGTTGTGGATGCTATCTTCGCCTCACTTCCTCTACGTGGACTTGCCATCTCGACAGGCTGATGACGCGCGGACTTACGCTCAGTATGGCGTCGCGGCTCGTTTGGCTTTCACGATTTGGGATTCGATACCCGACAAACAGCTTTTTGAAATGGCCGCCTCGGGGCAACTGGCAGACCAGGAAGCCGTGCGCAAGCAGGCGGAGCGTTTGGTCGATTCACCGAGGGCTCGTGACAAACTATCGCGGTTTTTTGAGCACTGGTTAGAGATGGACGGGCGGGATGTTGTTAAGGACGAGTCGCTTTATCCTGAATTCGGTGAACAGGTGGCGGCCGATTTAAGGTTGTCGTTGGAGCGATTTATTGACAAAGTCGTCTGGAGCGAATCCTCTGACTACCGTGAGTTATTATTGGCGGACAACTTATTCCTTAACGAGCGACTTCGAGATTTGTACGACGAAACGCCAGACGATGGACCAAGCCAGCCATCGGCGGTGGCAAACGACTTTCAGTCTATTCGATTTGAAGCGGAGCATCGCGCCGGAGTACTGACGCATCCATATTTACTGAGTGCATTTGCGTACCATAACAATACTTCGCCGATTCATCGTGGCGTGTTTCTGACTCGCAATGTTTTTGGACGCAGCCTACGACCGCCGCCCATCGCGGTGGCTTTTAAAGATGACGAGTTTTCGCCTGATTTGACGATGCGCGAGAAAATTACCCAACTCACTAGCGATACGGCTTGTATGTCGTGTCACTCCGTAATCAATCCATTAGGTTTTGCGCTGGAGAGTTACGATGCCGTGGGTCGATACCGTACAAGTGAAAATGGTAAGACGGTGAATACGACCAGTCAGTACACGACCGCGACGGGCGAAACGCTAACGGTCAACAACGCGAGGGAGTTGGCCGAATATGCGGCTACGAGTGAGCAAGCCCACATGGCATTTGTCGTCTCCCTGTTTCATCACATGGTCCAGCAGGACCCGGCGGCTTACGGTGAAAAAACCTTGCAGTTGCTACGCGACAGATTTGCTGAAAACGGATTTAGTATTCGTAAACTGATGGTAGAAATTGCATTGGTTGCGGCTCGACAACAAAATGCGACGGACCAAACTGAATCTACCGATTCGGCGGACTAACAGAAAGTTTCAAAGATGATGAACATCCGGCTCCATAATCGCCGCCAGTTTCTTCGTGAACTTGGACTGACCACAGCCGCGCTGCCCTTTGTTGCTGGCTTGCCAAGTCTTCAAGCTGAGGTTCGTGGTGAACCCAAGGCTGCGAAACGGTTTATCATCTTTTTTACGCCCAACGGGACTTTGCCTGATGAATTTTGGCCTGACGAGTTCAGCGTTGATTCGGAACTAAAGTTGAAGCCCATGCTTTCGGCACTTGAGCCGTATCGCGAACAGATGCTAATGCTCAAAGGGGTACACAACAAGATTCGAGGCGACGGCGACAATCATATGCGAGGCATGTCCTGTCTGTTGACCGCGACCGAATTGAATCCGGGGAATATTCAGGGCGGTTCCGATTCACCAGCCGGGTGGGCGCGTGGGATTTCCATTGATCAGGAAGTTCGCAACTTCTTTCAGTCGCAGGAAAACACCCGAACGCGGTTCGGTTCCTTGGAGTTTGGCGTTGCGGTTCCGAATCGCGCCGACCCATGGACGCGGATGTGCTATGCCGGCGACAACCGCCCAGTGGCTCCGATTGATGATCCGGGAATCATGTTCGAAAAACTGTATGGTGGCGCCAAAGATCGGGAGCACGTCGCAAGTATTCTCGATTCACTCAAAGGCGATCTGGGAAAGATTGCCCGCAAGTTGAGTTCTGAAGACCGCGAAATGTTGGAGCAGCACATGCAACACGTGCGGCAACTGGAGAAGGACATTCGTTCTGCCGAAGCCCAAAACACGTTGGAGCACCCGGAACCGGAGATTGATCCTGAGATCGAACTGGTGAATGACAATACACCCGAAATCAGTCGCATGCAGATTGATCTAATGGTCAATGCGATGGCCAATGATATGACGCGAGTCGCTTCGCTGCAGTTTATGCGTTCCGTGGGCCAGGCTCGAATGCGTTGGCTGGAGATTCAGGATGGCCACCATTCTTTGTCTCACGAACCGGACAAGAATAAAGAGGCGCATGCCAAATTGAAGCGGATCAACGATTGGTTCGCCAGCGAATTGGCTTATTTGTGCAAACGATTATCTGAGACTACGGAGCCGAACCGGCCCGACCAATCGATGTTGGACAATACGCAGATCGTGTGGGTCAATGAACTCGGCAAAGGAAACTCCCACACTTTGTCCAACATTCCCTTTGTGTTACTAGGCGGCGGATGCGGTTTCAAGATGAACCGTGGACTTGATCTCAAGGACGCGTCGCACAATCAGCTCTGGCTCTCGATGGCGCATGGCATGGGCCACACCAGTCTGACATCCTTTGGTACCGAAAAGTACTGCAAAGATGGTCCTTTGGAGCTTGCTTAGGTTAGGCGCCAACAAAGATTCGATGAGTAGCGTCTTACGATGCTGAAACCAAAGCCGGTTCGAAAGTGACAATCACCAACACGTCGGATGGGTTTTCGCGAGCGTTGGGGTGACTTCGTTGGGATTGTGGCGCGATGTTGCCCGAGATGTTAACGACATTGGCGCCGGTTTCCGCGATCCAATCATTGATCTCTTGTTCGAGTTTTTCCCATTCGCATTCAAGCGCTTTGAATAGCTTTACTTGTCTCATGATTTGGCCCTCTAATGACGTCAACAGTTCGGAACGTTTCCAATCGTAGCTCACAGATCGCCATGCAATCGCATTTTGGGTTCAGTAATGAGTTCCAGCGATTTCGACTCGCCTGACCCTACGAAGGGCAAAGGTTGCATATTCGTTATCGTCGATGCTCGGTAACTGACTCCCAGTCAGCGTTGGCGAAGATCAAGTCGCTGGGCGCGGCGTTGCCGAATTGCTGGAATTCACGCGTGCGTCGTGTGCTCCAGTAGCTCGTTGGGCTTGGGAGTTTACCCGTGACACATGAAAATTCGTGTGGCTGGTTCGAAGGTTGTGCCTTAGCAAACATCAAGTCAATGCGCGCCGTGTCCATCGCAGCGATTCTTGCAGGCAAGGTGCTTTCCAGGGGGGCCAAGCCAGCACTGGCCGAAAATTTGTTGGCATTCCAATGATTAAAGTCGCTGATGTCGACGACTTGATCACCGTCGAAGTTTGCACGGCACCATTCCGTGGAATTCGTAAACTTGTTGGCATTCCAAAGGTTGAAATCGCTGATGTCCACGTTGCCATCTAGATTTGCGTCACCAACTAGGAACGCATTGCCACCTGTCGCTTGGGAGTTGGCGCCGGCTTCGGCCAACCAGCCAGATTGAGGGCTCAGGACGTCATCGAGAGTGATTTGTCCATCACCGTTTAGATCAAACTTCGCGTTGTTCGAGCCATTCGCAACGGCTCCAGTAAGCGCATTGATATCGGCACAGTCATAGTCTCCGTCGCCGTCAAAATCGCCGGTCGCCTCTTCCAGAGTGAACGCAAAGAAGAAATCATCTGCCAATCGATTACCGTAGGAGTCGGCCACACTATCTTTTCGGACTTGGAGTTCAAAGTCGCCGGGCGAGACGTTGTCCAAACCCAGAAACAGCAGTCGTTGTTGGGGATCGTAGAGCTGACCTTCCAATTCAACTTCGTTGCCCAACGAGTCTCGTAACAGGACGTCGCCCGTTCCAAGTGTCATTCCAACGTCTTCCGAGAACTCAACAAGAATTCCAGTAACGGTATCGGTCGTTTCAACTGACGCGCCAAATACTTCGACGGGTTCATCGTCGACGACGCTGCTAAACGCGTAGGCTAGCTCAAAATCCACGAGCGCTTCGTCGCTACTGGACAACTCAAATTCCGGTGTAGAAACCACAATGAAGTACGTTCCCGCCGTCACATGGAGATCGACCTGGTGGGTGAGGTTGCGGCCAGCGAATCCGGCGCTGCGTTCGTCGGGGTCCAGAATGTCGTTGCCATTCCAGTCCTGGTAGAACTGTATCCCTGCTTGGGGTGGTTCGTTGCTACGCTCAGAAATCAGGTTGAGTGTAAGTGTGGATGGCTCCTCGGCTTCGATCTGATACACGACTTCGGGCCGGTGCAGTTCGGTCCGATTCGACCGTGCCACATAACCAATTGTGCTGCCAAATTCGTCACCGCCAATTGGTCGCGGGTCGTCAGCCGAATTCCCCGACGGATCCATGACTAGCCCGTCACGGTAAAGAACTTCGTATTCCGCAAACTCCGCAAACCCAGGGTCGAAATTAGCGATCAGATAGTACTGTGTAGGGTCGCCGGGGTTGGTTTGGAGGAAAAATTGATCGTCTTCGCTTAGCACTTCGTTGGGTTCCGCGATTCCGTTGTTGTTCCAATCCGCAATAAACTCAAATTTGGCGCCCCCGCTCTGAGGTGGCGTGACTTGGACTTCCATGAATCCGCCAGAAGGTTGTCCAAGGTTAATCACATCAACATCATTCTCAGTAAGAATGAGGCCTTCCAGGAATCCACCATGACGCGAGGAAGTCAAGTCGCCAAGTTGATGCGAGGCAGATTGCAAAAAGTCCGAATCGAGAATGGGCATCTCATCGACTACCCATTGGAGTAGATAGTTCGTACGGTTCGTACCAAATTCGCGCACATCCACCAGGAGTAAATCGTCGTTCAGGTTTCGTCCGCGAATGTTGTCATAGTTTCTGAACATCCCACCGGGCACTGTATCGGAGAAAGTAACTTCCGAGTCGTCGAGACGGTTGTTTTCGTTCGTGTCGTAACCCATCACAATCTCTGCCGTCTGGTCGTAAGGATGGAATTGAAGGCTCACACTTCGTGTGATGATGCCGCTTGACCAGTCTGCGGGTACGGAGAACGAATCGTCGTCGCCGAGGCCAACAAAATCATAGTGTAATTCATAGTGTGTGGACGGCATGACGTATGGCTGGCCAGGTTCGGAACGATCAATTTGTAGATTCAGTTCGTACCCCGTGTTGGGGCCATCAATATGTTCCACGGCAATGTAGTAATCATTCTCTTCGAGTACCTCGGTTGTTGAAATTGACTCCGTCAACGTTCCAGGGTTGGTGCTCGAACGAATCACGTCGGAAGTTGATAGGTCGACGGACCCGTCGCCGGTAACGTCTCGCAGCAGCCGAAGGTCTACGTTGCCGGATAAATTGCCAGCTGACACAAAGACGCTACGCCCCGCCGACATGGTAGGCGTACGGAATCGGAACCAATCTATCTGGTCGGAACTGCCGACGAAATCAACAGCCACGTGTCGCCCGTAAGTGAACGGTCCACCGCCTCGATCGTCAACGCCAACGATGCTCGTTGCCGACGCGGATGTGTCGTCTGTGGCATCGTTTCGCTCCATTACCAGGTTATACGAACCAACGTTGAATTCCTGACCAGATCCAGGTCCGGGTTTGACGACTACATAATAAGTGGGCGAAGTCGCAGATGCGATTTCGATGGTTTCCCCGTACTCCGCGGTGTTGGCTGTGGCCACTAGGGAGCCCGATATGTCGTAAAGTTCAATTTGTGGATTAAGCATTGGCGCCAGCGAATCGACTTTTACGCTGACACTGAACGAGGCTCCGAGCAGGACGGGGTCGAATTGAAACCAATCGATGTCAGGCGTCGTTGGGTTCATGCCCGGTGTAATCACGCCGGACATGGCAAATCCAGACGATGTGACTGGCATCAGAGTCGCAGAAGTTCGAAAATTGGAGTGGTCATCGGGACGAAGTGACAGACCATCCGATATTAACTTGCCAATGTCATTTTGCAGCCCGTTGTTGTCGACGCTACCGTCAAACGAATCGACTCCACTGGAGGTTCCAATGTTCCATCTACCGCCGGGACCACCCAGGTCTCCGCGACCCATGATCATTCGAGGTCGATACTCTGTTGTTATATTCCCATCGAAATCTGCTCGCGATTGATGGTGCAGCCCCAGCATGTGACCGAATTCATGAGCCGCCCCTTCACCGATATATCGGGTATTGCCAGGGCTATCCCAGATGAAGCCGATGTTTTCAAGCCAGTTGTAGAATCCACCGTGTTGTGCGACTCCGCCGCCGCCACCTGCCCAGTCTCCATTGCCGCCGATGACGACCTTGCCAGCGACTCCGTCATGGAGTTCGCCGGGATCGATCGTGGTCACATCTACGTCGAAGATAGAAAACTTTTCGGAGACGATCTGATGGATTTCGCGAATATCCTGAAGCTCGGATTCCGAAAAACAAGTCATGTCGGTATCAACCGAATATGGCGGAGTCGTCGCGTCCCGTTCGAACAGGCCTGAAAAAGGCGAGCCCCATCCTCCGCTATGGCCATCAAAATCAAGGAACAGCTTCATTGAGGCGGTTGGGTTGCTCGACAAAGCCGGTACCGCCAACCCCGCGAGCATGCAGCGTGGCTCAAGCGGTTCGTGCGAAAGGCGATTGGTTCGTTTCGGGTAAGCGATTCTGGATTTCTTGAGCATTTCTCTCTCCGCGGATGGGGGCCGATTTCGGCTGTCTGAAGAGAGATCTGCCACGAGGCATGAGGCTAGCTCATGATTTTGTGACCTTCTGGTAGATTTCTTTGGCGAAACCAGGTCGTCCAATCGCGACATTTGGATCGTGTTGTTATCTAACCATTTGTTCTGGTCCCCAGTACTGTCGGGGAGCGTCATTGCGCTGTTGCGGCCGCTCACCTGATGTGGTCGCCGTTTTCGTCGTGATACGGCGTTCACTTGAGAAGGACGGAACGGTGCGATCGGGAATATTAGACTCGTGTCGGTGTGAAACTTTGTGCGATTTTGACTAGAATGGCCGGGCGTGCCTCTGGGATAGCATGAACGAACCAAACGCCGACAACGTCGAATGCGTTGCCGCGGCAATTGCCGGCGATCAGTCGGCACTTGGGCAATTATTCGATAAGCATCGCGATCGACTGTATCGCATGGTAGCCGCACGCATTGATGCTCGCTTGGCCGCGCGTGTTCATGAATCTGATGTCTTGCAAGATGTGTTTGTCGAAGCACAACGTCGTATCACCGAATATGATCCCGGAGGGGTTCCGGTTTTTATTTGGCTGCGTGGACTCACGAACCAGCGACTGATTCAGCTTGTCCGGCGTCATGTTGGCGCGGAAAAGCGATCGACGCGAAAAGAGATTGCCGTCACCGGGAATCAAGTCGACGCATCTACCGCCTCTTTGGCCAAGTACTTTGCCGATCGGTTAACGACGGTCAGTCGAGCTGTTGTGCGCGAGGAGCTCCGCGAGCAAATCCGTGGTGTGCTGGAAAGATTGGACGAACTGGATCGTGAGATCATCTCTCTGCGCCACTTTGAGCAGTTAACCAACGAAGAAGCCGCGACAGTTCTGGGGATGAATTCAAGTTCGGCGAGCACACGACATCTACGAGCCTTAAAGAAGCTCCGAACATACCTTGAGGAGACTCCGGCCTTAGCTGACTACGTTGCGGATTTTGGGTAGAAGTATGAGCTCCGACTCGAAGATTCAGAATAGCGACTTGCTCGGTCAGCTTGCCGAAGCATACATGGCTCGACTACGAGCCGGAGAGCAACCGTCGCTTGACGAATTGGCGGTCGAATACCCAGAGATTGCCGAAGAGATACGCAGCGTATTTCCAATGCTTGGCGTGATGGAAGACGTGGTCGATCATTCGCTAAC
>CAYYHV010000186.1:7156-13880 GCA_964471695.1 uncultured Pirellulaceae bacterium | reverse complement strand
CGTCAGAACAAACAACGGTCGCCACATAGTCAGAAAGCAGAATAATCTGTGACAGCTTTGAGTCTTCCGTTGGATTCGACCAGGAACCTACTGCCTCAGTCAACATGCTCGGCAATTGCCACTGACTCAGCAGCTCAGAACCAACATCATGAAGATCGAATCCCAGCACCAATCGCTCATCGCTGGCAGAGGGCATACCACCCTGACAGACATCCATCACTTCGTTGTATCGTTCCGGAATCGCGTTCGCCATGAACAACTGCCCGATCCGCCCCACTAGACCACAGAAGAACGCCTCATCCTGAACGGGTTGACGCACAAGACGCGACAAGTCGCGTCCCACCACAGCCTTGCAGATGCTGTGGAACCAGTATTCATCAAAATCAAATTTTGCTTCTTCGCTATTCTTCTTGGTAGCCGTTGTGAGCGAGAAGCTAAGCGACATAATCTTCAGTGTTTTCAGTCCCAACGTGACGCAGGCACGCTTAAGATTGGAAACGGGTTCTCGCCGGCAATATTTGGGTGAATTGGCGAGCTTGAGAATTTTCCCAGCCAAAGTGGGATCCATCGACAACGTTTCAGCGAGATCGTTCACTGAAACCGACTCGTCACTACACATCTTGACGAGTTGAACCGCCACGGCGGGTAGACTTGGCACAGATTTGGACTTAAGAATCGCACCGATTTCAGTTGCTTTCAGCTCAGCGGTAGCCATAGGTACCCCTCTTGGGCGACGTTGTTTCACAGCGAGGAGCGACTCCTCCACAGAAAGGTAATCGTCACTCCAAGTCGGCTTTGATACCCTCCAAAATCAGGGATGTCAGAATTTGGGAAACAGAAGCCCACACAACCGCACAAGTTGCCCCCACCGACGGATTTTAACGACGACGTCCTGACATTTTGCGAGTTAGGTGCTTACCTGCAGAACGCCACCCGCTCGGCAGCGAGCCGATCCATATAACAAAAAGATGCTACCAAGGGAAGGCATACCCAAGTCACTCGATGACACCCCTCCAACACCCGGCGCTGACCACCGAGAGGCGTTCAACCAACAAACGGTCAAAGAATTTAGTCTTCAAGACCACGCATCAAGCTCATTCTCGCGAACACAAAGCCGCTGAATTCCGTTGGCTTTGCCAGTCGTTTCGTCAATATCGACGATCGTCGACATCAACCGAACATCCCCCTCCGCAACGTCGAATTGTGAGGGATAAAAAGTGCGTGTCGTAAACGTGACTCGATCTATACGACGCCCGAGAATACTCTCATAGGGGCCGGTCATGCCGATATCACATTGAAAAGCAGTTCCACCCGGAAAGATACACTCATCCGCCGTCGGTACGTGGGTATGCGTCCCGAGCACCGAACTGACTCGGCCGTCGAGATATCGCCCCATAACCTGTTTATCGCTGGTGGCTTCCGCATGAAAGTCAACGAGGATCACTTTCACATCATCAGGCATTTCTTCCAGCACCTGATCAGCCGCCCTCCAGGGACAATCGACAGGCTTCATGAAGACCCGACCAATCAGACTGATCACGCCCACCTTGACTCCATTGTTCGCCTCGACGACCGTCCACGTCTTCCCTGGCGCCTCCGGTGGGAAGTTCGCCGGTTTCACGATGCGATGGTCTTTCTCCATAACGTCGCCGATCTGTTTCCGTCGGTAGATGTGGTCCCCCAGCGAAACACAATCGACTTTTGACTTCATCAGTTCCTGGAAGTTCTCAGGTGTCAGCCCAGTCCCACCGGCTGCATTTTCACCATTAGCCAGGACGAAATCGATGCCCTCGCGCTCACGTATCTTGGAGACAGCCTGACGAACGATCTTTCGCCCTGGTTTGCCGACGATATCGCCGATGTGAAGTATTCGCACGCTACCCCTCCCTAGTTCTCGACTCAGCGAAATGACGACTTCGTCAATTGAACACTGAATCCCTTTAGCGAGCCAACTCGCTGAATCGCGACTCACGAACTAACGTGACCTTGATCTCACCCGGATAGGTCAATCGCTGTTCGAACGCTTTGGCGATATCTCGACAAATTTTTGCAGCCGCCGCATCGTCCGTATCCTTCGCGTTCACAATCACCCGAATTTCACGACCAGCCTGAATGGCGAACGCCTGCGAGACTCCAGAGAACTCGCTGGCAATTGCCTCTAACTCTTCCATGCGTTTGATATAACGTTCTAGCGTTTCGCGTCGTGCACCGGGGCGAGACGCGCTGCATGCATCAGCCGTCGCGACCAACATGGTGTACGGATATTCGGTAACAATCTCATCGTGGTGACCAAACGCAGCGTGGACGACTTCGGGACCTTCGCCGTGACGTTTGAGAATGTCAGCACCAATCTTTGGATGTCCGCCCTCCATATCATGATCTGCGGCTTTGCCGATATCATGTAGCAACCCACAACGGCGAGCCAGATTGCCGTCCATGCCGATCATTTCCGCCATCATCCCTGACAGGAACGCGACCTCGATCGAGTGCCGCAACACGTTTTGGCTATAGCTTGTGCGAAAGTGCAGTCGCCCAAGCAGATAGACGATTCGCTCATTCAACCCTGGCACGTCGACTTCGTGAGTCGCTTCTTCGCCTTGCTTGCGAATAAAGTCGTCGACTTCCTTGTTCGTTTCGCCCACCACTTCTTCAATGCGAGACGGGTGAATGCGCCCGTCAGCAATTAGTCGTGAAAGCGACAGCCGGGCGACCTCTCTACGGACGGGATCAAAACCGCTAACAACCACAACTCCAGGCGTGTCATCGATGATCACGTCGATGCCCGTTTCTTTTTCAAAAGCGCGGATATTTCGGCCCTCGCGGCCAATGATCCGGCCCTTCATTTCGTCGTTGGGGATTCCCACTGTGCTGGTGGTGGATTCTGCCGTATGGGCCGCCGCATACCGTTGAAGCGAAGTCAGCAAGATCTCGCGACCGATCTCCTTGCAACCTTCTTCCATTTTCTTCTGATGCTTCAGAATTAAGGCGCCCGTTTCCTGAGTCAAATCGCGTTCCAGCATTTCCAGCAACTTTTTGGTCGCGTCCTCACGATTCAGACTGGTGACTTCGTGCAACGTTTGTCGTTGCATGTCAATCAACTTCGTCAGTTCGCCATCCAGGCGTTCGGTATCAGCCAGCTTTTCGGCAAGTCGTCGTTGCGTACCCTCAACTGCCCGTTCCTGTTTCGTCAGTTGCTCAGAACGCTGATCGAGTGTGTCCTGTCGCTTGTCGAGAACACGTTCTCTTTCGCGAAGCTCTTCGCGAACACGCATCATCTCGCTTTCCAGTTCACTCTTCTGCTCGATCATCGCCTCCTTGATTTCCAATTCGGCTTCGCGTTTGCGACTGGTAATCTCCTGCTCAGCCGTGCGAATTATGGCTCGAGCCTCAGAATCCGCCTCCTTGCGACGAAGGCGATCTATAAACTTGACAGCGACGGCTCCAAAAATGGCCGCGACTGCAACAACAATCAACGTGAGTATGCTACCCGAGCCTTCTGTTGGCACTGCTTCGTCCCTCTTATACGAATGAACGAGAGTCGCACAGCGGTAGGCGTCTACCGACGTTGAACCGAAGCGGTTGTAGAATGTTGGATGCGGGCGTCGCTAAATCAGGTTAGCCATCGAGTCCGATAGGCTCCATCTGGTTTATAACCAAGTGGTGGTGCGGTTACTCGTGCACTGGCAAGCTCTTGAAAGGAAGCGCCGTACCAGCCCGTTAGTCGGCAGAACCAACTTGGCACACTAAGGTACCGTGTCGATTCCAGTCCCAATTCCCTTCCCATAATCACCCGTTGTTCAATCGCTGCTGAACGACAACACGTCACCAGAATGGTGACACATCGCCAGAACATCAGCCATGACAACTGACGCACGGATTCCAGTCCGCACAAAGTGTGATGGTTCAATTTACCCATACCAAACTCTACAAAGCATCTTGGTTCGATCGTCGTGGAGACACGCTCCGAGCGGCGCTCGTAAATCTTAAATTTGACTGCAACTCAAGAACTCACTTCGAGTTACGTTGCAAGTTGCTTACTATGTTAGCAAACCGGCTTCTTCCTGCAATGTCCCATCCTTGGCCACCCTCTTGCCAAGTTGCGAAAAGATATGGAATCCCCCGAACAATCGAACGATCTAGTGGCTCAAGTCGCCAGCGCATTTCCTCCTGCAAGCTGGCAAGATGTTACGGTTGTGGCAGCAGTTTCGGGTGGAGCCGACAGCACGGCGATGCTGCGGACCCTCCACGAGTTGGGAAGGGACGGCGGATTGGGAACGTTGGTCGTTGCCCATTTCAATCATCATTGGCGCGGTAGCGAATCCGACAAAGACGCAGAGTTTGTGCAATCCCTCGCGACTTCTCTGGGACTCGAGTGTCATCTTGGCCACACTCCCAACCCGCATGAATCGGACAACAACGATCAAAGTGAGCAGAGAGCGAGAGAAAATCGCTACTCGTTTCTTACCAAAACGGCAAAGCTGACTGGGGCTCGCTACCTCGCCACCGCGCATACCCGTGACGATCAAGTCGAGACTATCTTGCACCGAATCATTCGCGGCACTGGACTGCGAGGCTTAAAAGGCATCCCAAGAATCCGAGTCATCGACGAGTCACTGACGATCGTCCGCCCGCTGCTCCAAGCGACTCGAAGGGACATCGAAGACTACCTTGTAAGGAAAGCTCAACCCTTTCGAACCGACGACTCCAATGCGGATACGAGATACTTTCGAAATCGGCTGCGCCACGAACTATTGCCGCTGATCCGATCGTCTTATCACGCGGACGTCGATCGTTCTCTCCTGCGCCTTGCACAGATTTCCACCGACGCCCACGAAGACACGCAACGTCGGCTGTCGACAATTCTTGAGAACTCCGTCGAGTTCCAATCCGACCAAGCCCTCATTCATTGCGACTCGCTCAATCAACATTCGATTCATCTCCTGCGCGAACTCGCCTTGGAGATCTGGCAACGCATGGACTGGCCATTGCATGACCTCGGATTTGAGAAATTGGAGGAACTCGCGGGCTACTTAAGAAACCAACCAAGCGACTTCGTAACAATGCTGCCGGGCAAAGTCCGAGTCGAAGTCCGTCGTCAGACGGTGCGACTGATCCGCGAAAGCTGATTTTCGATACAAGCCGCTCTGCTGAGGCCACCAAAAGCATGCTAGCGGGCAACCGAGGAGCAAGGCTGACTCATCTTCCCCGACGACTCTCGATCCACTGCTATCCAAGCCTCAGAATTCGATAAATTCCTTCACGTTGACCCCACGTGACAGCACTCTGTAGCATCCACGTTCCGATCGCCAACTCCCCAACCCAATTCAGCGATCGGCAAAGATCACCAACGATTGGATACTTATGATTTTCTGTACCCAACCGCTGGCCTTGAAGCGTACGCACCCAGGAAGGGTGTGCGGTTAGACGAAGGAATTTCCACCATTATTCGGAAGCTCATCAGCCTGATCTGGTTCCTGATTGCCTGGAGCCTGTTTGTCGTGGTCGCTTGCGCGATTCTCGGTGGGTTCTACGTATTCAATCAGGCCGACGAGTCGCTTCGTCAACGTGCCGAAGAGTTTCTCTCGAAGCAGTACCCAGATCTTCGTGTCCGCGTTCGGAGCGCCCGACTTGAACTCGATGGTTTCGAAGTTGGCGGAGTCACTTTTGCTCTGCCGGGAGATTCCACCCCCAGTCCGATTGCGACGGTCGATGAAATAATGGTCCGCTGCAATCCACGCTTAGAGGAACTCTTTAGCGGGCAGATCGAAGTCCGCGAGATCATTGCGCGCCGCGTCGCCGTAACCGCCGCCCGTTTTCGCGATGGCTCGTGGAATGTCGAGGAGCTCCTGCAACTTCCGACCATGGGCGGATCGTCCATTCCCATCGTTCGCTTGGAGAATTGTTCTTTCGTATTCGCCGACTTGGCGTCACAAGAGCAGCGCACCTATACCCTGCGAGATATCAACGCCGTTGTGACTCCGGAATTGGTTGCTTCCCCTGTCGAGCCAGCCGTCCAAGAGACTAAGTTGCACGTCAAAGCCTCTCTTTCCGGAGACCATCTCCGGCGCACGATGCTGAGCGGATCATTCCTGAAGGAGCGAGGCGCCTGGGAATTGCGATCCGGTGATATCCAAGTCGACGTCTCGCCGGCTTTGAGCAAATCGCTGCCTGTCGAGTTTGCCGAGATTGCCCAGGAAATCGGCGACTTGAGCGCTCGCATTAATACCAAGTTCCAAGTCAGCTTTGATCCGTATCGACCGATCCCGCTTCAGTATCAGGTCCAAGGTAGCCTTGATGGCGGTCGCTGGCACGACCCGCGACTCCCCTACCCTCTCAGTGACATCACGGCTTCCTTCCAAGTCACCCACGAACGGTCGGTCATCGAACAAATTGATGCTCGACTTGGCACTGCCTCAATCAATCTCAAACTGCAGCGGGAAGGGACGGACGAGTCAGCGCCGATTCTCGCGTTTGGAAAAATCAACAACCTGAATTTGAATCCCCAGTTGATCGCCGGAATGCCCGTTGAGATTCGAGATCAGTGGAAGAAGTTTCAACCGACCGGATTGATGGACGCCGCATTCAACATTCGCATCGAAAACGGACAGTGGTTTCCGCGACTTGAAATCAACATGCGTGACGTCGCACTCCAATGGGATGCATTCCCGTATCCGCTGACGCACACGCGAGGGCGACTGAAGGTTCGGCCCGGTTTGATTGCCAC
>CAYYHV010000186.1:0-7146 GCA_964471695.1 uncultured Pirellulaceae bacterium | reverse complement strand
GTCGTAGGTTTGGGTTCCGGCGCGACTCCCATACGAATCCGCTGCTATTTGAAAGACCCTGGAAAGAACTGGACTGGTTGGTCCGAGTTGAACACGGCTCGACCGCTGCCTATTGACGAGGCGTTGATCTCCGCCGGTTCGTTACAAATGCAATCGGTCATCCGCCCCTTCAACCCAAGTGGCCGCTTGATGTACTCCGGTCGTTTCGAACGAGAGTCGGCTGACAGTGGCATTTTCAAGCGAGCCGATGTTCAACTTGTTGACTGTTCCGTGCGGCACGAGGCTTTTCCGTACCCCATGCACGAGCTGCAGGGACGGATGATGCTCACCGGTGAGGACTGGCGATTCGTCAATGTGAAAGGACGCAATGACAGCGCCGAAATCACATGCAACGGCACTTGGGACGACGACCGTGAAGGTGGGTTCCTCAGCCTGAACTTTGAAGCCACGGATGTTCCACTAGAGGACGAGTTGCGAGGCGCCATCGACGTCGGCGCGCGCGACATGTGGGATCACCTACGACCGCGTGGCACGATCGACCGCGCATCGGCATCATTCGAGTTGGCATCCGCCGTCAACCACAACCGGCTGATCGTCAACCTTCAGAAGTATGATCGCCCGGAAACCGAGGCTACGCATTCCCTGTCGATCATGCCCATCTCATTTCCATACCGAATTGAGGATGTAACGGGCTCAGTCACTTTCGACGACGGAAATATTCAGATGCAGAATATCCGTGGACACCATGGGCGAGTCGCGATATCAACAGGTGGACGAGCCACGGTGAACGATCAAGGCTGGGTACTATCCTTCGAGGGGCTCAATGTCGACAGACTTCAAGTCGATCGTGATTTACTCGCCGCGGCGCCTCCACGTTTGGCCAAAGCATTGATCGGCATGGACATCACCGGTCCAGCCAGCATGATGGGTAATCTTAAGCTGACCGCCGATGCCGCACGCAACCACGAGATTACGACTCAATGGAAACTCGATATCGACATGGAGGGCGGTGCCCTTGGTAACGGTTTCGAATTGGAGCACATTTCCGGTGGTATCGCGCTGACAGGAATCGCCGACTCACGCAACTTCCAATGTCGCGGCGACCTGAATGTGGATTCGCTGTTATGGAGAAAAATGCATCTCACCGACTTGCGGGGGCCGCTCTGGTCCGATGGATTCCGCGTGCTCCTTGGAGCGTGGACTCGCCCAGCCAACTCGCAACAGCCGGCTCCGCATCTTACGGCTCGATTGTTTGAAGGCCAGATTTTCGGCGACGCCCAAATCATGATTGACGACGTAGGCAAGTTTGAAACCAACCTGCAACTCGTCAATGCCAAGTTCCCGATCTTGATGCGCGATATGGGACGTAATGCGGATGAAATTAACGGACTGGCATCTTGTCGATTGCAACTATCGGGCAACCTCCTGGGGCAACATTCATGGCAAGGACGCGGAGATTTTCGGCTACGCGAAACTGACCTCTACGAGTTGCCGTTCGTCCTTGCTCTGCTGAAGACGCTGCGTACCGGCTCGACAAACCCCAGTGCGTTCAACCAAGCCGACGCCAATTTTCGATTGGAAGGACAACATATCTATCTCGACAAAATCGACTTGCAGGGCGAGACGCTTACCATGAAGGGCGTCGGCGAATTGAATCATGCCAAAGAAGTAAACATCAACTTCTACACAGTCCTCGGACCACCACCCGAATCACGACTGGCTGCCATCCGACCTTTATTAGGGATGGCTCGTGGACGATTCTTGTTAGTCAAAGTTCGCGGCGATTTGGAAAACCCCTCTATGACGCGTGAAGTCTTACCGGGACTGAATGAAACCTTTCAACAGTTTTTCCCGGAAACCGAGCTCACCAACAACGGAGCGCTCGCACAACCGAATCGGCCTCGTGCCGTCAAACCAGCCGCTTGGAATGCGCCGATCGCGCGTTAACAACGAAGTAGCGGACCACAGCCATCCGAGCAAATCAACCGACGAAGCGGACGAACAGAGAAACGTAAGGTATGTACTCCGATCAAACAGTCGGTTGAAAGACGCCGGTGGGAGTCGAACCCACTTCGACCGGGTTGCAGCCGGTTGCCGTGCCGTCTGGCTCCAGCGTCATCGAACACAAAATAAACCCGACGGGGCGCCCCAACATCAAGCAGGAGTACCAGGATTCGAACCCGGTGGACTGGGATTGGAAGCCAGCTGCTCTCCCAGGAGCATACTCCTTCATAATCATGACGTTGCGCCTCGCCGAATCGAGGCGCCCGTCACGGGAGCAATGTCGGCCAGCGCCTATCGCCCCGCCCAACGTGGGGCTTAGCTGTCCAGTTGGGCGTTCCAGTACGCTTCACTCAGGAACTTGGACCAACTGGCAATCTGTGCATCAGCCGACGAAAACAACGGACGCCAACTCGGCTGAACAGGTTCGCGCCGCAATCGCATACCCGCCTCAACGGGCGTACGAGCTGCTTTACGCGAATTACAATCCAGACAAGCCAACACGCAATTCAACCACGTGGACTGGCCACCCTTGGATCGCGGCACGACGTGGTCAAGCGTCAATTCGTCACTCCCCGGTTGCTTACCACAGTATTGGCAAGCGTAATGATCACGCTTGAATATGTTCCGACGACTGAACGTTACCGTCGCCGACGGCAATCGGTCATACTCACACAACGTGATAACTTCCGGGACTCGTAACCGAGTCGTCACGGCCTGTACGTAGGCTTCGCCCTCTGGCGGATTGAGTTGAGCCCAATCCTCCCATTCGTACAACTGATAATCAGCCGGATCGACGACTTTGGCCGTACCGTTCCAAACCATGACCAGCGCTCGCGAAACCGGCGCAACATTGATGGCTTGCCAATTGCGATTCAGTATCAAGGTTGGTCGATCAACTACGGACGCCATCACGTTCTCCTTGCATTGCGCCACAACCAGTTCCCAACCAGTCGCAGCCAAAATCCCTAAGGTTGTCAGGCGGGAGTCGAACCCGTCTCTTTCTGATTCACAATCAGACGTGCAAACCCTTACACCACAGACAACATATTTAGCCACCAAGAACACGGACCTTCAGCAAAAAGGCCGAGCCGCGGCATTTCGTATTAATTCCCGACGATCCACACCTTTCCGGTGTACTTCCCTGCCGTCCAAATGAAGGACGCAAAACAACCGGATCCGGTTCGGTCATAGATGTAAGACCGGACAGATTACTATTTTCCAGTCAATGAACTACGACCGCGGTACGAGTCGGATAAGGACGGATCAGGCACGCTTGGCGGTTTGATTGGGTGCGCGTCGCTGGTTGTGGCGGGCGGTTTGATTGCGCTAAATCTGTTGGATAAAGGTCGCGAGCCAGTCCCCTTTTCGGCTGCCCTTCTCGGTTGTGATTGCCCCGCCGAAGTAAGTCTCTATTCACCCAAGAAAACACACGATATCGTGCAGAGCGGAAGGCATGGGATTTGAACCCACATGACGATAATCGTCGCACGGTTTAGCAAACCGGCTCGGCAAACCGTATCCGACTACCTTCCAATAAGACAACTCGCTTCGAGGAATTGCCAATTGCAGATCTCGGAATCGAACCGAGCCGTTCTCGCTTATGAAACGAAATTGTGTCCCAGCACATCTGCACCCTCTCGTTAGCGGCATGGTTGCTGCCGCCCCTGCGGGGCTATTCTGTTGTTTTGATCCCGATTCCCATGACTAACGCCATGGGCTAAGTGCTGCCATCCCTGCGGGGTTAAAGTTACGGCAAGGCGTTAATCGGCGCCAAGCTGCGTAGGTCTCAGGTATGTCAGCGGCACGCAATTCCCTTTGCCGGTTTACGGGCGGCGGCAGTTTCATCCACAAAAAGTGACCCGTATGAGAATCGAACTCATCTTGCCAGCGTGAAAGACTGGTGTCCTACCAATAGACGAACGGGCCATTTCACCAGCCTATGTTGACTGGTGTCTCTTCAAGCGTCCCCGATGGGATTTGAACCCACGGCCTCCACCTTGACAGGGTGGCGAGCACTCCTGGCTGCTCCACGAGGACAATATTCTGATCTATTCCACAATCTTGTGACCGACACGCGGCTCACATTCCACTCAACTTTCCCTGACTCCAAGTCCGCCGGGCAGGAGTCGAACCTGCACAGCTATACAGCCACTGGTTTACAGCCAGTTATGCTCGCCAATGCTAGCCGACAGATACTTTTCCTGAGGAACGACTTCACTCCAACAAAAAACCCGATGCCTTTGCCTGGACACCGGGTAACACCAAGATTCAATTATTGTCGGGGGTGTCACCCTGGTCGCCAACGCGAACTCATATCACCGAATGCTTCCTCGCATTCCAGGCGATCCAACGGATAACTTTCCAAACAAAAATGAATCATCACTGCCTCAACCAATATTCAGATGACAAAAAGTCAAAAAGCCAACATGTCCCCGCCACCAACGCTTGTTCGTCCCAATTCAGAACAACCGTGTCATCAACTAAGACGCCATTCGCGCGAGTTGGTTCAGCCTGAATTGAAAAATATCTGCCAAGTCGCTGAACGGCTTTTCCGTGAATCCCCCGAGTAGACCCAATTTCTGCTCGTTGTAAAAATGAGCCGATGATCAGCCAAAGCCTCCATGCAACGAAATGGCGCCCCACGAAGTCGATTGGTCCAGATTCTTGGACGACATTTTGACTGGCAGGCGTGAAGCTTTCGACTGAGTCTATGCAGTCGAACTGGCTGCGAAAGAAATTGCGCGCACGCCGTGAGTATCAATCAGGGCTTTCTGAATCGCAAAGAACGACTCGAGAATCAAGCCTGGTTGCATTGGGCCCGACTTGACGATGGACAGTGTCTCAGACGTGACTTCGATTTTTCCTGCCACACCATCAACGCTCAAAAAACAATTCGTTGCATTCATGTCGTATGATACACTCAGCGTATCGTCTTCTAATGCTTCAATTTGGTCGATTAGATCATCCAAATTTATCGAATTAGGCAATGAGAATTGAACCGTGTCGAATTCGCGACCGAACACTTCTGAAAACTCTTCTGAGAAAATACTATTGGGCTCCTTGATCGCGTCGACTTCGCGCCGCCAGATCACATTCGTGCTATCGTCCGGGTCCAAGCCAACCGATATCGAATAGTTGAAGTAAGGTGTGATGATCGTTCCATGGCCGTCCCCTTCATTGGCAACCGTAAGATCAGCACGCTTGAATCCAAACCTGCTACGAAGCTCCTTGAACTTCGTTTCAAGGACTTGGGTGATCTCGTCGGAGGAAATACTCGCCACGAAGGATTCAGTCGACTCGGTTACCAGCTCGGGCACGCGATGGTGCCTTTGGAATCCTGACAGACTTTTTACGCGTTCGCGATGCGTCCTTAAAAGCTTGGCATTGACGACTTGAAGGGCATACGGGTTGGCAACCTTCTTCCGTTTGTCAAAAAGCTCAGTTAGATCGGCGAGCACGAATTCTTCCGCCGTCGAACCAAAGGTCCAGGGCGTCTGGTCCTTCTTGTCCGAATAGGCATCCCGCAGGGTTTTCTGTACGGCTCGCGACAAATACTCTTGCAACGAGCCCGACGTAAGACAATAGCCTTGCTCAAGCGCGACTTTCGCGTTTCCGCGAAACGCTTGAATCACATGAAAAGCCCAGGCACCGTGCTTAACTTGGCCACTTACCCAAGACTCTTGCCCCGACCGGCAGGATGCGAAGCCAACACAGCGTTCGCTATCCTCGAACGACACTGCCAGTTCGTCCTTCGCTAGATCGCCGTAGATACTTCGCAGGTCGGCGTCGGCAAGCAATCCACTTGCGCAAGAATCAAGGAAGATTGCCGATTGCTTACACGGCGATTTTCGAATCCAAGTCATCAACCACTGCAAGTCGATACTTGTTGCAGCCAAGTCGTCGGGCTGCGTATCGAAACACGTGACAAAGTTGACATCATTTTCTGAGAAACTATGCCCGGCATAGAAAAAGAAGAAGCGGTCGTCTTCCGTGAGCGACAGAGCCGTCTTCCGCAGCTTGGATTCAATCGTTGACTTTGTGGCCTGCGAGCTGAGAAGAACGACTTGCTCGACAAAACCGATTTCTTTGATCGCCAAAGAGAATTGTTCGGCGTCGTTTTGTGCGTACTTTACTGTAGGAATTTTACTATCCGAATAGTTCTCAACAGCAATCACTAGAGCAATGTCCATACCTCTCCAACCTGTGTTTTCACCGACTTGGCCATTTAGCGCGACAGCCGTCTACTTGTGCAACTATTCGCTGTGGCCTTCTCTTTTGGCTTCGATGACGCAGCGAATTTGCCATCAAGTAGAGACCGTATTCCGCTCCGCCGGTCATACGTTGAATCAGACATGCCTTGCAAGTATCTAGCCATATTCCAGGAGCTGGTGATCAAGATTTTGGCGGGCTACTTTTTCCGGCGTCGACGCATAAAGTACTTTCCTGCAATTCACGATGGAGAACAGCTTAACACAAAATCAGAAACCAATGCCGCTACCCTGGGCGACCAGAAAAACAGAAAAGCACTCATTGGAGCATTTCTCGGGTTAGTGGATTTATGCACTTCATTTCACGGGGAAACCTGCCGAATTCACGAATAACCGTTGCGAGAACCTTCGCTTGAACTAATACACGATTGTCTTCCCCGAAGTCTGCCAAATCCAGATAGCACATTTTCAACGTGTAAACATCCTTTAGTTCAGACAGCGACAAAACTCCGGTCCGTTCGTCATAGTCATCCTCTTCACACTGATATTGGTCAGCTGGCAACAATGATTCGAGCGTTTGAGGTCCAGGAATGCATCCAAGATCGTCACGGCCTCTCCCCTCTAATTGGCACTAGTATGTCGCAAGACTGCTTCGAGCACAAGAATATGGCAAGGGCACAGTACATGTGACTTCAAGCTGAGGCTGTTTCTTGACCAACAGAATCGCCTTAGGAGTTTTTCGTTCGAATTCGACTCAACGACACTGGCGGAATTCCTGGATAGCTTGCGATATGGCTGCGATGGGCTTCGTCGGAGATGACGACTACGTTGCTGCGATCGCACAGCAGCGGGTGCTCGTCCTCATCGTCCAGCAGCGAAAACTTTTGCACGGTCGTAAAGATGATGCCGCCGGATTCGCGGGAGGCCAGCATCT
>CAYYHV010000185.1:2547-13909 GCA_964471695.1 uncultured Pirellulaceae bacterium | reverse complement strand
ATGTGGATGGCTGGCGGCGGAGTCCGTGGTGGCTATGTGCATGGAGCCACCGATGAGTTCGGATTCAAGTCGGTGGAGAATAAGGTCCATGTGCATGATATTCACGCAACCATGCTGGCCCTACTTGGTTTCGATCACACGCGGCTAACGTATCGTCATGCCGGGCGTGATTTTCGATTAACGGATGTGCATGGAAACGTGGTGAATGAGATTATTGGGTAAATCCCGCAACGGCATCGCGAACAGACAATCTCTATGCTTCGTAAGGCTTAAGAGTTAGTCATTTGTCCTCGCGAAAGTGCTCTCCATGAAGCTACCACTAGTCAGTCGCCGCATGGCGACAATCTCAGGACTAGCAATTCTCAGTGTTTGTTGCTCTTCTTGCAGCTTCGAAAACCCGCTAGTCAGTACTTTGATTCGAGTTGATCAAGGTGAACTTCCGGATGCCGATTTTGACGCATTTAAAGCAACTCAGCTGAAACTGGTACGCTCGCCTTATATCATTTCGGCGGCTCTGAGGGACAAAGAGATTCAGTCATGCCACTGGTTTCGCAGCCGCGCACAACCCGGTGGGGGCGGAAAGATCATCGAGTGGATCAATGAGAACCTTGAGGTTTCTTTCGTAGACGAGTCAGAAATATTGGAGCTTACTTTTTCGGCTATCCCCCAAGCCGACGCCAAACAACTCTTGGATGCCATCGTTGACGCTTATCTGGAAGAAACTCGTGTGCCTCGGGCTTTGGCGAAATTCCATATCGTCCAGCGGGCCGAAGCTGAAGAGACGAGGCGCCAGTGAACCGGCGCACCCACGCAAGGCAACCTAACATCGACAGGTTGCCCACTATCTTCACCGATGGCTAGCGTCACAAGGACGAGGGCCTACGACAACCTACTTGCAGTAATTCAGTGTCAGCAACGCATACCCTGTGACCAACTTCGGGTCACTTTCATACCAGCGGTCGTGCTTATTGAACCATGATCCGTCTTTGCGCTGTCGGCCTGCAAGTTCACTTACAAGTTCCGATCGCCATTCGTGTTTCTTACCGGCGCCGTCCTCGACTTGCTTCGAACCGAGTGCATCCAGTGCTTTCGCAAATGTATGGTAATAGTAATACAACCCAGCGGCTCCCATGCCGGGGTTCTCCTTCAGGCCATAATGTTGCGACAACCAGGCAACGGCGGCTTTGACCCGCGCGTCATCCTTATTCACACCGGCGTAGAGCATGCTCTTCAATCCGGCGTAAGTCATCGAACCGTAACTTCGCAGCCCACCGTTGGGATTCGTCCCGGCTTGACTGGAACCACCCGCAGCAGGTGTGTAATAGAACCCGCCGTCAGGATTGAGCGACGCAAACTTTGTATCGTTTGTGCCGACGTCAAGGTTTTGCGCACGCGACACGAAAACAAGGGCTCGCTGAATCGCTTCGATGTTGTCACCGTCGCCTAGCTCATGGAGCGCGTCGAGCAGATACTGAGTATTCGACATGTCAGGTCGACCATGCTTGCCATAACCGGCTCCACCGTAGGCTGGGTCATTCGGATCGGTCTCTTCTCCGGCGTCCCATTGCAGCTCCTTGATAAACTTGCCTGCGTTATCAAGCACCTTGTCATACTTTCCCTTTGTGTTGGCTTGGGAGAAACACAGAATGGCCAAACACGTTTCGTAGTTCCGATACAACGTTCCCTTACGATAGATACCACCATCAGGCTGGACGAATGTGCTCAGATTCTCAAGCGCTTTGGCGACGATCGGATCGTTTAACTTGATACCGTGTTGCATCAATCCCGTGGTGATCAGCGCGGTCGTGCCCGGGTCGGCAGGTGATTTGTAATCGCCCGCGGGAGATTGCTGAGTCCGCAAAAAAGCGATTGCCTTATCCGCCATCGCTTTGACTTTGGCGGCACGCTGCTTGTCGTCAAGCTGCGTGTAGATGATCACTGGAGGCTCGGCAGGTTGAACCTCAGGTGCCGTCGTTTCCTCTTGAGCCATCAAGCCCGGGGTAAGAATTGCAACAATGCCCAAGGCGGATATCAAATGGTTTGCATACCGAAACATGCGACTCTCCTGATTCGTATTCCTGTCCATGAGGCTCAGTTCGACTCGAGAACCTCAACCTTCTATTCTACCGAAACAACTGCGGGTCGGAAAAGTTCTGATAGAAGCAGGTAAATCACTGCTTACAGAAAGAATGTCGCGAATCGCTCAAAAAAGAACCCCCGCCGACTTCGGCCAACGGAGGTTCTGTCGAAGCGAATTTTGATGGGTGGATTAGATGCTCAACTCACCCAAGTCTGATTCACTTGCAAAAATCTGGTCGAGCGTTGCCAAACGACTTTCACGTTGCGAATCCGCCGATTCGTCAACCTCTTCACCGGCGACGGTTCGGGCTGGCGCAGCCAGACTATCCGAGGACTGAAATTTATGAGCGTTCCACAAGTTGAAGTCGCTGATATCCACCGAACCATCCGCATTGAAATCGGCTTTGGTCCAGGCTGGTGTGCTCGTGAATTTGTGGGCATTCCACAGATTAAAGTCACTGATATCCACAATTCCGTCCAGGTTCGCGTCCCCCGGCAAGTAGACTGCGCCCGCACCGAGGTTTTCCGAACCCGCATCGGATAGCCACTGGTCCAAGTCGCTGCGGTCTACCATTCCGTCACCATTCAAATCAAATCCAGGATCGCCCGTACCAGCCGCGATATTTTCGACCAACAAGTCCGCATCACGACCATCACAGACTCCGTCGCCGGTCAAATCACAAGTCGGTCCCTGCCCGCCGACCAGACGAATCTGGCTGATCGACATCGTGTACGGTTGCTCCACGATACGCCCAGTCATGCCATCGACCACATCCAACTGGACTCGGTCGACCTTGCCTTCGATGCCACCAATCTTGATAAACGCCTCGGCACTCGCTTGGTTGGCATACGAATCAATGTCGAACGAAGCCGTGGCATGCACGTCACCAAACTCGTCAAAGCTCGTTGCCCGGACTCGTGCACCATTCAATCCCGTGTCGCCGTTATGGGCAGCCAGCCCAACGTACAATCCCATCATGGCTGCGGGTGAACTCGCATCCAGAATTGGCCCAACACTAACTGCGTTCACGTTTTCGCCGACTTCAGCAACAATGATTGGCGACGAAGCGTCTTCGAGCCGACCATCGTATCCGTCCAGAGTTTCGATATACGTCCCGCCTTCGATATCAATGCCAATGGAACTTTGCACTTCCTGCGTTGTTGGCATGCGAACGATCAGCGAGTCGTCAGCAAATCGCACGACTCGATCGCCTTCCGACGTGGCGGCCTCAATCGACGGCTGGTGCACTTCACCCGCTCCGTCGAACGCCGCGACAAACGCATCGTGGGCCTGGCCCCAAGCCGCGTCATAGTCGCGCGGTCGGGCGTAGACGACGTCATCCATGATGAGTGCATTGCCAAAGTCAGTCGAGTTGTTGTTGCGAACCTTGACTGAGGCGATGTTTGCCGAGTCCGAACGAATCCCCCAGAATCCTTCCCGGTTCTCTTGATCCTGATGCGTATCGACATGAGTCGGCGTCGTCAGCAAAAGGCGTCCCTCGGAATCAAACGCTTCGATGGTCAACGACGTTTCTTCGCCCTGAATTCCCGTACCGATGAAACTTCCTACCGTCGATACCGGCTCGTCAAAGTTGATCGTAAGCGGCGTCTCGTGATTGGGCCACTTGATCAAAACAGGATTGCCGTCGTCGCGGTACTCGCCATCATAACCATCAAGCTGCTCAACTGAATTCGGATCGCCCTCAGGGTAGACGCCGAACAACCCGGGCTGGACATCGCCAAAATCGAAACTGACGCCATGCGACTGGGCATATTCATCACCGCGGAAGTTGCTCCCAAACTGATCAAACGTGATCACGTTTGACACAAAGTCCTGGAACGGAGAACCGAGGCCTTCGCTGATTTGGACGGCGGCAACTGCAACGGCGTCTGACGACAACGCAATAATCGAAGTCTGCGTCAATCCAAAATCGACGGTACCACCTCCCTTCGAAGTCGCCACATCGTACGTCGTTGCGTGGGGATAGAAGACTCCATAGTGACTGGGCGGAGTCATCTGAACGGTTGCAGAACCAGCGTCCAAATCGTCAAACCAGTACCAGCCGCGTTCCAGAGACGCGTCAATGATTCCATCAGCATTGATGTCGACATCCATCACAGATTCCAAAGGCGTCGACGTCGAATGAGTGGTATGAGTTGTCGAGAGCGTACCTGTCTGAGTTGCCGTAACCAACACGTTACTGACGCCGTAACCTTTATTGAATCGGGACGAAGCCTTGATGGTTCGACCTCGAATTGCGTTGTTACATTCGTAGGCACCAATATCAATCACATCACCACCCACCGCACCGCCGGCGATACGCGTAAACATGGGGCCTCGCTGATCGCCAACGGTTCGTACGGAACTCGTGGGATAAGCCGCCAACCAGGTTCCGTTGTCTCCGGTGTCTTTGGCCGCACTGAGTGGAAGAATCGCGTGCGTCCGTGTCAGTCCACCGTTGTCTGCCAAGGGAGCCAACATAGGATCGGCGGTTGACGAGCTGATACCGTATCCGGTGGGAGGCGTATCCTTGATGAGATTGTTCGTGCCCGAGCCAACAATTGCCGGATGCAAGTGAACGTCTTCTTCGACTCCACTCGCACTTGAACTGTTGTCAAACACAATCGTATTGTCCATCGAAATCGTAGAAACGCCGTTGCCGCTGGAGACGTAGATGCCGGCACCACGACGACCTGCTGCCGGCGCCGCGCCACTTACGATATCGTTTTCCACAACGGTGCTATTCAAGACACGGGTACTGGAAAAGTCGCCGGAGATGTTGACTCCGGCTCCGTCACGATTCGAAGTGTTCCCTGAGACAGTCGTATTGTCGATGGTGATATCGAGATAATGCTGCCCAGCATGCGTGTGGTTGTTGATGTCGATTCCAGCGCCTTCTCCGTTAACGGAGTTTCCGCTGAACTCGCTGGAGACAATATTAATCTCTCCATTGGACACCCCGCTCGACGTCAGGAAACCCGTATTCCCGACAAACAAGCCGCCTCCCACGTTGTCGCGGAATGCGCTGTGCCGAATATCAACGTGAGCATCGGGATCGGCGTTGTCGGTATGAACATAGACGGCTCGACCGCCCGAGTTTCCTTCAATCGTAACATTGCTCATCTTCAATTCTGCGTCAGCCGCGTAGATCGATGACGCGACCGATGCGCTGGGGGTCCCGCCGGTCAACGTCAGGTTTTCGACTCGCAACGATGAACGTTGTCCGGCCGTCGACGTTTCAAAGACGACAAAGTGCTCGTTGGTGTTGCCAGCATCGAGCGTGATATCGCGATCACCACCGTCGATGAACATATCGCCGGAACCCTCGAGGACGAATAATCCCAACCCCGATACGTCCAAAGTCTGTCCGTCCAGAGATGGATGGAAAACGATCTTGTCGTCGTAGGTATCCGCCGACGCCTTGTCAAAACAATATTGAATGGTTCCTGGGTCAGCCGTCGGAGCGATATTCGAGACCGTACAGTAAGTCATCATCTTTCGATCTTCGAGCGATTCGGCGCCCAGTCGTCGTGGCTTGATCGACTTGGCCTTACGGTTGTTTCGTGCTTTTCGTGTTTGTGATGGTGTTCGCTTCAACATCGGATTCACTCCCGGATAGTAGGTTGCTTCGACGGGCAAAATCAGGACCGATCAAGTCGCTGACTTTCGCTTCTGCTCCCTTGGGTGCGGGTCGCGTATCTGCTGCGCGCTGGTTTTTGAAGTTTTTTCAGCGAGCGGTAGAACGCCTTCTAGAATCAGCCGAAAATGGCTGTTCGGCATGTCGAAAAAAATCGTGCGAGCCGATGGGGCGAGGTTTGCGGGCAGCTGAATACTTGAGCGACCGGGCAAATGGAAGCGTCACCAAGCGTTGCTCGCTCGGCTTAGTTTGCCGCAAGCAATCCACAGGTCGCTTCGTAGCCTCGTTTTTTCGCTAAATCGGATGGCGAAACGCCAGCCGCCGATGGCTGTCGCGGATCCGCGGCGTGCGCGAGAAGCATTTCGACGATCTTGGTGTTTTCACCCCAGAAGGCGCCGCTCGCATAGTGCATCGGCGTATGCCCATCCGAATCTGTGACTTGGACGCTGGCTCCAAGCTGCAACAACTTTTCGACCGCGGAAAATTGACCCTCTCCGCACGCCAACATCAACGACGTCTTTTCCAGCGAACTCCCAAAGGGTTCAAAGTCACCCATGGGAAACAAGTCTTTGATGGCAGAACTCGTATGTGGTGGTCCCGTGGTCAAGTCGACGTCGCATCCATTCTCCACAAACCACTGGATTAATTCGACTCGATCATAAATCGACGAAATATGAATCGGTCGATCGCCAAAGGGAAACGAAGTCGCCGACACATCGCCTCCAGCCTCCTTGAGCGCGTCGGCTGTTTCCGTGTGGGGAGCATTGCCTCGTCCCAGCGCCAACATATGAAATATTGACCAGTCCGAAACGCCGGCTTCGATGGCTTGCGTTTCCCACTCGAACCAGGCGACACGTTCGATACGACGATTCGCATCGTCACCCGCGGCTAACAGTCGACGCACGATGGCCGGTTCACCCAACGCGAACTGCATTGGAAAAAAGTCAGCCACAGGTTGATTCACGATGTCCGAGTCGGCTGCCAAGAATCGCTCAACAGACTTCAGGTCGCCTAAGGCGCAGGCAGAATGAAAATCTACGTGGGCTCCTCGATTTACGACGTGCGTCGCAAAATTTTTCCGAGCCAGCGAGGTCAGCTGCAACACCGTCGCACCCCGGGCAGGAAACCAATTCGAAAAAAGGACGGTATTCGGCGACTCGATCGCTTCGACCGACAAACGCTGAAGCTCGTCAACAAAACGTGATTCGTCGTTTTTGCGAACGGCTGCGATGAGTGGTTCTGGAATCATCCTGAAATTTTACCCGATTCGTTCAGGTCATTCGTAGTCACCTTGGTCAGAATTTCCGCGGCGAGCGGAGCCAACTGACATTTGGACTGCTTCTTGCACGATTCTTCGCCGTCAATTCTCGCGTAAGCAGTATTGGCGGTCATTCGGTTAGAAACTGGACGGAATGTCCGTGGTACACCCCGACGACCGATGGGGATGGATTTGCTACAATTGGCGGTTTGGATAATTTGCCGCAAATAGAGCCGCTTCAGTAAAAGAGTCAGTCGTTTTGGCCAAGGTATTCGAGACAGTCGCCGTTGTGGGTGTCGGACTGATCGGCGGCTCGATTGGTTTGGCCCTACGTGAACGCAATCTCGCGAAAACGGTCCTTGGTATTGGACGCAACCAGTCCTCGCTGGATACGGCGATTGAACTGGGAACCATCAACCGGGCTTCGACAGACATTGCGGATGTTCGCAATGCGGAGTTGATCGTTGTTTGCACACCAGCCGGTTCGACGACTCGGCTAATTCGTGCAGCAGCCGAGGCTAACTCGTCGGCGATCATTACGGACGCGGCCAGTACGAAACAGCAGATAACGAACGAGCTGGAATCGGATGTTGCCGGCGGGTTACGATTTGTAGGCAGCCACCCGTTGGCTGGGAACCATCTCGCGGGTCCAGCGGCAGCCGAAGCCAGTTTGTTCGACGGTCGTCAGGTCATTGTGACTCCGACGAAGACCTCGAACGAAGGCGTAACCAATCGGATTTGCGAATTCTGGCAATCGCTGGGAGCCACGACTTCCTGCATGTCGGCGGAACAGCACGATACGGCTTTGGCCTCAACCAGTCACTTGCCGCACGTGATTGCGTCGGTCCTCGCGGCCGCTACGGACGAAGAATATTTGAAGTTAGTCGCCAGCGGTTGGCGCGACACGACTCGAGTCGCCGCCGGCTCGGTTGAACTTTGGCACGATATCCTCGCGGAAAACCGAGGCAATGTCTTGAAGGCCCTCGATAACTTTGGCAAAGTGCTCGACGAGTTTCAAACTGCCCTCGCGGAGGGCGACATGGAAACCGTGACACGATTGTTAGATCAAGGAAAGCAACACCGTGACACTGTGGGAAATTGATATCTATCCGGCGGACAACGAACCCGACCGCAAAGCCGAGCGCATCGCTGCCGAAGCCACGGAGTTGGGAGTCGCGGAAAACCTGCCCGTCAAAACGGCTCGCGGATTCCTACTCGAAGGCGAGTTGGACGAAGCGGCTGCGCGCCGAGTCGCCGAAGAACTGCTGGCCGATGCGGTAGTTGAACGTGCCGTCGTTGCCAAAGTCGGCGACCCGCTGCTGCACACCCCAACCAACGGCCATCCCCGCTTGGTTCACGTGTTGCCCAAGCCAGGCGTGATGGACCCGGTGGCTCAGAGCGCCGAGGGTGCCATCCGCGAATTGAACATCGACGTTACGGCCGTCCGAACATTGGACAAGTATTGGCTTGGCGATGTCACGGACGAACGGCTCAACCGGCTCTGTTCGAAGCTGCTCGCCAACGACTCGATTGAACAAGTCGTCGTTGGTCCGCTGGAAATGGATCGACTAGAAGTCGGTTCGCCCTACGAGTTCGAATTGGTGACGGTGCCGATCCGAGCCCTGGACGACTCGGGACTGGAAAAGCTCAGCAAAGAAGGCCAGCTCTATTTAACGCTTGTCGAAATGCAAACGATCCAACAGCGCTTCGTGGAACTGGATCGGGACCCAACGGACATTGAGCTCGAGTCGATCGCGCAGACGTGGAGCGAACACTGCAGTCACAAAACACTTGCCGGCCGCATCGCCTACAAGGATGCCGAACGCGAAATCCAGTTTGAGAACATGCTCAAGGAGACAATCTTCGCCGCGACGGTCAAGATTCGCGAAGCCCTTGGCGATCAGGATTGGTGTGTCAGCGTCTTCGAAGACAACGCGGGAATCGTGACTTTTGACGATGAGTACAACGTGGTCTTCAAAGTCGAAACGCACAATCATCCTTCGGCTCTCGAACCTTACGGCGGAGCCAACACGGGCATCGGCGGCGTCATTCGCGATCCGCTGGGTACGGGAATGGGTGCCAAACCGATTTGCAACACGGACGTCTTCTGCTTTGCTTCGCCCGACACGGCGGCGGATTCTCTGCCGCCAGGCGTGCTCCATCCGCGGCGAGTCATGAAGGGCGTGGTTTCCGGAGTTCGCGACTATGGGAATCGTATGGGTATCCCAACAGTCAACGGAGCCGTTTATTTCGACGATCGTTATCTCGGCAATCCGCTTGTGTACTGCGGCAACGTGGGAATCCTGCCCGTTGATAAATCACGCAAGGAAACGCAACCTGGCGACTTAATTGTGTCCATCGGAGGACGCACGGGACGCGACGGTATTCACGGAGCCACGTTTAGCTCCGCCGAGTTGACCAGCGAGAGCGAGTCGCTTTCTGGGGGAGCCGTCCAAATCGGGAATGCCATCACGGAAAAAATGGTGCTCGATGTACTCCTCAAGGCGCGGGACGCCAACTTGTACACCGCGGTTACCGATTGTGGAGCCGGTGGCTTTTCGAGCGCCGTGGGCGAAATGGGTGAGAAGATTGGTGCGGTTGTTGACCTCGAAAATGCTCCACTCAAATACGAAGGTTTGAGCTATACCGAGATATGGATTTCCGAGGCTCAGGAACGCATGGTCTTTTCCGTACCGCCGGCGAACTGGCAAGCCTTCCACGATCTATGCGCATCCGAAGGCGTCGAAGCGACTGTGCTGGGAACCTTTGAAGCAACGGGTCGCCTGCGATTGAACTATCAAGGCACGCAAGTCGCCGATCTCTCGATGGAGTTCCTGCATGATGGACGTCCACCGATCATTCGCAAAGCGACGTATTCGCCACCAGCAACGGTGGCCATCGACCAAGGCCAACTCGGCTCGGTTGATCTCACGTCCACCTTGTCCAAGATTCTGGGCTCGCTCAATGTCGCCAGCAAAGAATGGGTGATTCGCCAATACGATCACGAAGTGCAGGGCGGTAGCGTAATCAAGCCGCTGGTTGGTATCGCCAACGATGGCCCCAGTGACGCGGCGGTTGTGCGACCAAGGTTAAGTTCGTACCGCGGCTTGGCGATCAGTTGCGGGATGAACCCTCACTACGGCGACTTGGACACGTACCACATGGCTGCCAGTGCAATCGACGAAGCGGTCAGGAACTGTGTGGCCGTGGGAGCCGACCCAAACCGCATCGCAATCCTCGACAACTTCTGCTGGGGCTATACCGATCGACCAGAAACTCTGGGCTCGCTCGTCCGCGCGGCGCTGGCTTGCCACGACTTGGCCATTGCCTGGAAGACTCCGTTTATCAGCGGCAAAGATAGCCTCAACAACGAGTTCAGTTACCAGAACGAAGCTGGCGAGAAGCAGACGATTTCCATCCCATCGACTTTGCTGATCAGTGCCCTCGGCCAAGTCGCCGATGTTCGCAACTGTGTAACGATGGATTTGAAACAAGCCGGCAACCAGTTGTTCATGGTCGGTACAACAGCCGACGAACTCGGCGGCTCGCACTTCTCGCTCGTCAACGACATGCAAGGCGGAAGCGTCCCCAAAGTGAATGCCGAAACGGCGCTGGCGACATTTAATGCACTCCATCAAGCCATCAGTAGCGGTTGCGTCCGTTCTTGCCACGACTTGAGTGAAGGCGGATTGGCTGTGGCTGCAGCTGAGATGGCATTTGCCGGTGGATTGGGAGCCCACATCGAATTGGACAAGGTCCCGTGCGACGAAAACTGCGGCGACGTCGTTGCCTTGTTCTCGGAATCAAATACTCGGTTCCTATGTGAAGTCGCTCCTGACAAGGTCGATGCATTCACAAGCTGCCTGGCCAATGTGGCTTGTGCTAACATCGGCTCGGTTAATGAGGACCCAAAGCTGCTGATCAAAAACAAAGACCAAACGCTGATCGACGCAGATATTTTTGAACTGAAGGAAGCATGGCAGGCACCGTTACGCTGGTCATAAGTTCGTAGTACCGCCTTTAGGCGGATTAGGACTCCGGTTCCGGCTACAGCCGGGGCGACAAACAAGAACACATCCACTCAATTCGACACAAATCATGGCCCAACCAAACGTATTGATCCTGCGAGCCCCGGGAACGAACTGTGATCTGGAAACGGAATTCGCTTTCCAAAAGGCTGGCGCGAAAACGGAGCGCGTCCACATTAACCGGCTGATCGAGACTCCCAGCCTTGGAGATAACGCGCAGATTCTCTGTCTGCCTGGCGGCTTTAGCTACGGCGACGATATCGCAGCCGGTCGAATTTTGGCGGGTCAAATGCGTCATCACCTTTCCGATCAGCTCATGGCATTCAATGCGGCCAAGGGCGGCGTGGTACAGCATCGCG
>CAYYHV010000185.1:0-2537 GCA_964471695.1 uncultured Pirellulaceae bacterium | reverse complement strand
CTCATGGCATTCAAGAACGATGGCAAACTCATCCTGGGGATCTGCAACGGATTTCAGGTACTCATCCAGACGGGAATCCTACTGGACAACAACTACGGCCCGGCCGCCAATGCGACGTTGACACTCAACGATTCGGGCAAGTTCGAAGATCGCTGGGTCCATCTTGGAGTCGACGCCGAACGATGCGTTTTCCTCAAAGGCATCGACCAGATGTATTTGCCAGTCGCTCATGCCGAAGGAAAATTTGTCGTCAGAAACGATTCGATCCTCGACCAACTTCAATCGTCAAACCAATTGGCTCTTCAATACCGACGTCCGCCGAACTTCCAAACGAACGGCAGCGTCCCCTACCCGGAAAACCCCAACGGTTCCAATCGAAATATCGCTGGCATCTGCGACGACACCGGCCGAGTCCTCGGTTTGATGCCGCATCCCGAACGATTCATTGACCGCACCCAGCACCCGCGCTGGACGCGCGAAGATTTGCCTGAGACAGGTGACGGTTTGGCGATGTTCAAGAACGCCGTAAATTTCTTCGCGTAGCGGTTTTGCTCGCCGCAATTTCAACAAACTGATTGGGAGGCGCCGCGACTGCCTGGGCCTACTTGCTTGATCCGGCCATACTTTGTTCAAATCTTGCAAGTGCCGCTGTCGCAGTCCGCTTGTTTGCCCATGATCAGGTAGCGGTTCCTGGCAACGAACCGATAGCCCCATGACCAAAGCGGTAAACTGAACGGGATGTGCAGCAAAGGTGCCGCGATCCATAACTTCGGCAACTTGCGAGAGAGGTAGCGCAAAGCTCGAACGCCGCCGTGACGATTGCCGTCCCCATCCACGAGATACATTTGATCCATCAATTGATCGTGCGTCAGGTCGGGATAGCGTTCGGCAACGACTGGATTGTGAAGCGAGATATAGGCGACTCGATTCTTGCCATCGAACCAACGAATGCGTTCAACGCTGGCACGACAAAACGAGCACTTTCCGTCAAAAACCACTACGTCAGCCGACGGGTGGTCGTCGGGCGCGGGAAGTTCGGCAGTCGTGGATGCCAGCATATTCGCCATGATTCTGTCTGCTTTTACCAAGCGAGGAATGAACGCTCTCAAAAGAAATAACCGTGTCGCTACCTCTAGCATAACGCCGATAACTACTTTCGTGGTCAGAGTTTGGCTTGAATTATCAGTCCCCAGCCGCAGATTTCCCGAAATCGGCGCTGCAAAACCCCTGAGAAACAGGCTTGGGGCGGATTGTCAGACGATTAACGCGTATAATATCGGGACCTACCTTGGGGATGCGCGCCGTGTCCCAGTCAGAATTCGAATTCAGCATTCGGAGTCATCGTGATGGAAGAACTAAAGAAACAAGTCATTCGGGCTCATCGTCGGCTCACGTTCCAACGGTTTCTGACCGTGTTGGCGTGGTCCCTCTTTGTGGCATTTTTCGTCGCAGCCATTGCGATCGCCGTTCCCAAGATTTGGGCAATCAATATCGACAGCCAACTGTGGATGACAGGATGGCTGGTTGGTGCCGGCGTCATGGGCTTGCTGTCTGCTGGAGTCTGGTTGTATGCGACTCGCAAGAATCCACTCGATGCGGCCATCGAAATTGATCGCCGCTTTGGGTTGAAGGAACGCGTCTCCAGTACATTTGCGATGAGCGAAGCCGAGTTGAATTCTGATGTCGGCGTTGCACTTGTCAAAGATGCCTCGCGCCGCGTCCAGCGGCTGGACGTTCGAGAGCAGTTCCAATTGCAGGCTCGGTGGATGAATCTGCTACCTGCACTGCCCATCGCGTTGGCCATACTTCTGACGCTCGTTCCAAACGCAATCACCAAAGAGACTCAGAAAGCTGAAGCTTCGACTCTGGCTGTGAAAAAACAGATTCAGAAATCGACGAAAGAGCTCGAGAAGAAATGGGCTGAGCAACGCAAGAAGGCAGAAGAGCGCGATCTCAAATCAGCGGAATTGTTCCTCAACCTCGAAAAGGCTGCGGGTGAGATGAACAAGATTAAGGACGTCGACAAGAAGAAAACGATGGTCAAACTCAATGACCTGGCGGACGAAATCAAGAAGCGTCGCGATCAAGTCGGCGACATGAATGAGTTGAAGAAGCAACTCAATCAGATGAAGAATCTTAAACCTGGCCCAGCCTCTGAGCTTGGCAAGGCACTCAAGACCGGCGACTTCAAGAAAGCCATTTCCGAGCTGAAGGAAATGCAGAAGCAGTTGGCCGACGGCAAGATGAGTGAAAAAGACGCCAAGAAACTCTCCGAGCAGTTGAGCAAGATGGCGGACGCCATTCAACAAAAGGCTGCCGCCCACGAGATGGCAAAGCAGGATTTGAAGAAGCAGATTCAGCAAGCCAAGAAACAGGGTCAAAACGCCAAGGCTGGCCAGCTCCAGAAGAAGCTGGACAAGATGAACGCTCAGAACCAGCAGATGAAGAAGATGCAGCAGATGGCGCAGAAAATGGCCCAATGCTCGAAGTGTGCTGGCGAAGGCAAAGGCAAAGAAGCCGCTGAGAAAATGGAAGCG
>CAYYHV010000184.1:10364-13916 GCA_964471695.1 uncultured Pirellulaceae bacterium | reverse complement strand
GCGTTGCAGGCCGAGAATGAGTTACGTCGAATCGAAGTCGAAGCGCGACAAGAAGTCGAAACGGCTCGTGGACGTGCAGAATCCTTGAAGCTTGAGGCCGAGGCCCAAGCCGAAGCGATTCGAATGACCGCAAAAGCCGAAGCCGAAGCTCAGGAGATGCTGGCCAAAGTCATCAATAACGATGTGGTCAAACTTCGAGCGATTGAAAAATGGGATGGCGTTATGCCGCGAGTCACCGGCGAAGTCGTTCCCTTTTTTGGGGGCTATGGTGCAGCACAACCAATACCGTCCAATCAAAAACCACCCGCCCTGGCTTGAGCCCAATAAACGACTCGACCCACAATTCTCTGTTCCGATACGGGCCACGCAATTCGTTGCGTGGCCTGTTTTTCGTTGAGAACGTCCAAAACTCGCCGAAAAACAGCGTCCCTGACTCGCTTCAGCGGAATCAGGCAGTTTACACCGTCTTGGGTATTTGCGAAAAACACGCACGAACCATAGACTTTACGGCTCGTCGCAACAAGCATTCTGCGGCGGGGGTCCTAGCAAAGCGCATACAAGTTACTACCCATCTGAGTTAAATACGCATCGAAAGACGAGGGAAACAGAATGCAAAAGGCAAAATCAAGAATTGCCGTGATGACGCTGTTCATTTTCTTATTCGGAACCGCCACTGAGTGCCTCAACGCACAGATCCTCGGAGGACGAGTTCTCGGTCGACGTGGTGGCTGTTGCTCACAACGAGCCTGCAGCGCACCTCGACGACCGCTCCTGCAGAGAGGATGTCGCCGACCAATCGTGAGGCGACCGCTTCTCAGCCGCAATCGCGGATGTTGCTCGACTGGACGCACTCGACTGCTTGGCAGCTGTGGCAGCCGTTCGAGATGTGCTCCACGAGCTTGTGCAACTCCCTGTGCAACTCCAGTTTGTTCGACGCCTTGTGCAACTCCAGTTTGTTCGACGCCCGTAGTTTCCACTCCGGTTTGTTCAACACCTATCGTGGCGGCACCAGTCTGCTCGACACCAGTCGTGGCGGCACCCGTGTGTTCGACTCCGGTTTACTCGGCACCTGTTTGCTCAACACCTATCGTAAGCGCACCGATCAGTTGCGCACCCGTGTGCTCGACGCCCGTACCCGTATGTTCAACTCCGGTCTATTCCGCGCCAGTTTGTTCAACTCCGGTCTATTCCGCGCCAGTTTGCTCGACACCGGTGTATTCCACGCCAGTCTGTGCAACTCCAGTCCCACGATGCTCGACTCGCATCCGACGTTGCTCTACGCCTGTTTCGTCGTGCTCAAGCCCGTGTACGAGCTATCAAGCTGACCTCAGCCCAGTACTCTTCCGACGAATGCGTTCCGGAAGTTGTGGCATCCGTCGAAGTAGCTGTGCTCCCACTTGTGGACCAGCCAACTGCTGTCCAACACGACGATCTGGATTGCTAGGTCGCATCCTAGGTCGATGATCGACGGCAGTGAATGAGATGAACGATAAGGGCCGGCGATTAGCCGGCCCTTTTTTTGTTTGTCAGGTCCACCATGGATATTACGGCCACTCCGTAATCATTCCGTCATCTTTTCCACCCAGATACTGGTAGGTCATAAAGTCGATGTCTTCGGCAATAAAGTGTAACGAGTTGTCACCGAACAGAAAGTTTGCACCGCCCGGATGCTTGCTTTTGAATCCATACTGTACGTTCCAGTTGTTCGTGGAACGACAGCGATCGGGATGTCCTTCGTAACAGTTGTCCCAGTTCATAGGAATCACCGTTGTGGAACTCCCATTCCCGTTGCCCGTATCGACCCAACCCGATTGCACATGCCGCGCGCACTCAGCCCGGACTTCGCCAAAGAATATGGTTTTCGACAACCCATCCTTGATCTTTTTCAGTTCTAACTCAATGCCTCGCCGGCAGAACGGTCCTGAGAACAAAATGGTATCGTCCCAATCGTGATACTCAGCAAGCGCTAAGGCGTTCCAATGATCGACGAATTGGCAGGGATGTGCGTTGTTATCGACCGCAGTCGATCCTTTCGACGCCGTATAGTTCGCCAGCGCTACGCCGGTACCGTGAAACGCATTCGGGACGACTTTTACATCGGAAGGACACCCATAAACGGGCACCTCATGCGCTGCGATCAACTCGCCGTTGGCAAACGTCTGATCGTGAATGTTATGAGCCGTCAGATCGAAGGCATCGTAGAGCCCCTGCTCTTCCAGGAATGGCAACAATCGGATCAAGATCGTACCACGCATGGAGTTTTCATCAGCACCGCCCCAATAGGCTCCCGCAGGCAATCGCTTTCTCGCGGATTCGAAAAGATGCGTGGCCGTACCAATCTGCTTCAGATTGTTTACGCAGTGCAACCGTCTTGCCGTCTCGCGCGATTGTTGAACAGCCGGCAGAAGCAGCGCCACCAGTAAACCAATAATCGCAATCACCACCAACAATTCGACTAACGTAAACGCACGACGCAATCTGGTTGTATGCTCGACAGTCATTTTTGTTTCGCCAGTTTCATAAAACGTGGATTTGAAACCACAACCGCGCCTTTTACGCCGTCCGTATCCTCAGCTGCATAAAGGCGAATCGCGACTCGTTTGATATTCGTCAAATCAAGTTTAACAAATTGCCAAGCATCTTCCGGCCAGTCCTTTGCCGCACCTTCCTTCTTGGGCGAGGGCCTCAGTCCAAACCGGACCTCCTGCATCGTACCAGCGGGCAGCCTGTGACGCATGGATTGGTGCCATACCGGTTCCGTCTCTTCGTTGCTCAAGAAGAGCGTAATTCCCAAGGGTATGGACGCTTGATTTTCAACATCAACCACCAAAGCTTGACGATCTGTCCAATCAGACAACTCCAAATCATGATTGCGAAAAGTCGCAAAGTTCAAGCCCTGCATGCGAAACGCCAGTTGCATCTTGGGCGATTGAGCCTCTCCCAGTTTTGTCAGTGCGGCAGCGCAGTCACCGTATTCCTCTGGCTCCACGGCGTACCAACCCGCTGACGCGAAATTATCCCACGGCACTGCGACTTCCTCGGAGCTATCCGGTCCACATCCGAGCATCAAGAACGTAAGGCTCAGGGCAAAGAACCAGCTTTGAGCAGAGAAACGCCAACGATGAGTGGACTGGCGTTGCAAACTGAGCTCCAGGCAAAAAGGCTATCGAGCGCCCAACGATTTCACTCGCCGCCAAAAATCAAATTCGAACTTGAATAGCTCGAGCCAAAATTCTGAGCCAACGCGACGACTTGATGAATACCGTCCTCGATCTGGTCTTCGGTCAACTCTTTCAGCCGATGCATGAAAACCGACCACAGAATATCCTGTGAGATCGCATACTTGGCGTCCAAGGCGCGGTCGAAGTTTGCGGCCAACACCGTGATCGCCGTATCTCCGTCGAGCTTATCAATCTCGATGATAGGCGAAATAATTCGCATCCGATTATGCTGTTCGTCGGAAATCGCCAACAATTCTCGACCTTCGAGTTCGACCCGCCAATAACCTGGAGTTCCATCCAACACCGTCGCCACTCGACGCAGCACTAACTC
>CAYYHV010000184.1:3813-10354 GCA_964471695.1 uncultured Pirellulaceae bacterium | reverse complement strand
TGTTCATTGGGTCCGACGTATTTGCAATCATCTATCTCTCCCCATTTTGCCGTGACGAGGAGTTCGACACCGCAACTGGCTAAGTCCACCAAGTCAGCCAGACTCCAAGGCGGAAGACAAATACAATCGCTCCTACGATCGCTGCACCAACCGAAGCCACCAAAACGGCGGCACTGGCCATGTCCAAGGATCTGCCCAAATTCGGGTTGTGTTCCGTATCAATGGCTTTCGCCATCGACTCAAGTGATGAGTTGAACGTCTCGGCTGACAGGACAAAGGTAACGCACAATAACAGAATGCACCATTCCCATAAGTTCACTCGCAGAACAATTCCGGCGATCAGCACCGCGAATCCCATCACAAAATGGACTGTGAAGCTCGATTGCCCTTTAATTGCCAGAAAACATCCGCGAAATGCGTCCGAGAACTTGTCGCTCCAGCCACGTTTGTGGTTGTCAGATTTGCCCACGCGACCGCCCTCTTATTAGCATACTAATTGTTACTCGAGACCATACGCCCCAGGAGGCGCAATCGGCACGCCACCCACCATGCGGCGTTTTCGCAATGGTAATGCTCGCGGTTCGATCGAGAAATTGAAGCCGACATTGTCGCGACTCTCGTCAATATTAGCGCCAACGCTCACAAGGAAGGACTCGCCGATGCGCGTTAGTTCAAAGACTTGTCCGATATTCCCGGTAGGACCAAAGTCGACGGCCGTTCCGACGGAAGCAATCCACTTGGGGCTCATTCGATAACTGAACGAAGCGTTCAGAACATTGCTACTGATGGGACCTTCAATGGATCGGAACCCTACATACGCGCTGCCACGCGCCGGGCGGCTGATATAACCGCCCAAATTGAACATCCTCAAACCATCGCCAAAGGTATCCGCATAGCCGTCGGACATCAGCGTCAGCCGATCGCCGATATGCCAACGCCAATCGTACTGTAGCATCCCAATATCCTCCCCAAAGTTGTCCCGGTTGGCTTTCGGGAAGAACTTGGCTTGGGTATCCAGCGTCATCCAGTCGACGACGCGTTCCTGGCCCGGTAAGCCGCGTTTTGTCTGCCATCTTTGGCGAACCCCCAACTGGAAGAACATCAGATCATCAGCGATCTCAGAACTGGGCGAAGTCACCCAACTCTGCAATCCTCGACGCAACGCGAAAAACCGCTCATCAAACTCGGCAGGAATGAGGTCTGGAATCGCCAGCGTCCCGCCGAATTCGTCGTCCACAAATCGACGTCGGAAGTGCTCAATGGCATCGTCGTCGAGTTGATCGTACAACGGAAACTGCGACAAGTTCTTACTCGCATCCGCCCAGAGAAACTCCCCTTCAAAGACGACTTTGTGGGCCAGACCATTCATATTGAACAGCATGCTCGTAAAGTTGGGATTCGCCGACCACATGGGCAAACTGGCTCGTACACCAGCCTGACCCATTAACCGCGTGTTGGATTCGCCATCGATGTCCTGGCCCCAGTGCATGACTTCACCCAACGCATAAGGCACAACCCGCACGTCACCAAGTTGCATTGGCAAATCAATCTCATGACGAGCCCCGGTGCGTATCCCCTCGGATTCGACTTCCCAAGCCAGCGGATTAAACTTGCTCGCATCGGTTGCATCCGTCGGTGTCGACGCGGTCTTCAGCCGGGCATAGCCGATCTGGCTGTGGCCAAACCACGTCAAACGATCACCGATCGCCTGACCTAATTGAAAATGATCAAACCGTGGCAGCCATTCTGTCTGCGTGAAAAAGTCGTTGACGCGAAAATCCGTAGACAGGTTCCAGGACGCACCTCGATCAAGATATTTAAGCTCAATGCCTGTTGATTGATCCTTCCACTGATCCCATTCGCGCTCATAGTATTGCTCGAGGAAGTTGCGATCGCTGACCCAACCTAGCTCGCCCGTTATCTGGAGACCACTGGGCGTTCGCTGACGGTGTTGCCAAAGGACTCGACCACGAAAATCTTCCTCGGGCGTCAGTCCCCGACGGTCGGCACCCAGATTGTCCAACCCTTGTTCGTCGATAAACCACGCATCAGCAAACCCTCGCGCTTCGCCTGGGATTCCAAGGAAGCGATTGAGCACGTAATCGTAAGTCGTGCCGAATCCCCAACCGCGCTCGCTCAGGTAGTCCACACTGGCGGACCAATCGGTGCCAGGGTTCCGAGCCCCCAAGTTGAACATCTGATTAAGGTTGAATTCCAATCCCAACTGGGTACCAAAGACGCGATCGTTGCGCACATTCACGCGTTTGATATAGTTCGTCGGCTCGGCCAAGTCGGTACTAAGAAACGGCCAGTAAAAAACCGGAATCTCACCGACATAGATGTAGTTATTGCGACTGGAAGCGAGTCGCTGTTTTTTCACAACGGGTCGACCTTGCAGATCGACGGCTTGTCCACCGGTAAATGGATCAATGACGGGTTGCTGCCGATCTTCAAAAGCCAGATCACCCGATTGGAACCAGTATCGCGGAACACCCATGCGACTGGTCGTGAGTGCGGCTTGATGCGCCTGGAAGCGAGACCGATCCAATTGGCGCAACACGTCGGCTCGCAGCCGAACCACGCCTGGATAATTCGGAATCGACGAAAGGAGTTCCGCATCCAGCACAACCCCCGATTCCTGTCGGACGTTGTAGTACATACTTGTCGCATAAATGACTCGATCCGCCTGACGGAAGACAATGTTGCCCTCCATGTAGAACTCGAGCGCCTTGCTGTTTCCGCCGGCACCTGACATCGGGCCAGCGTTCGAAGCGGGCTGCCAGATGATGACTCGGTCCGTCGAGATATCGACCGTACCAAGCGACCCATCTCCCTCAATTAATATGTTCACGCCAGAATCGACGATCGTTACACGCTCGTCGCCAACGATAAACGAATCCGTCTGCATTCGCACATTGCTGCGAGGAAAAACCTGGACTCGGCGCGGGTTTAGTCCCCCAGCAGGATTGCCGCCGCCAGGAATGATTGGCGATTGTGGCACGAGTGGTGGGAAAAGCGTGGGATTCTGAATCCCCTGTGAAGTCGGTTGATTAAATTGAACGGGAGCTATGGTAATCGGCGACTCGATGACGCTTGTGGCAGCGACCGCTCGTTGATATATCGCCGGTTCCGGTTTCGGTGGATTCGCTACCTGAGTCGTAAACTCAAATTCGATCGGCTTGTAGGAACGTAGATCTCCACTCCACGATTCGGCTTCCCAACCGACAGGCGAACTACCTGTCGCCGGTCCATCTTCTCCGTAGGCGATCTTGATAGCCTCGCCATAGATCGTCATCCGATGAGGCGACAGACTGAATTGGCCCGCACGATCCAACCAAACAACTGCCTCACCCGCCGAGATTATTTTTGCACCTTGGCGAAACTGGCAACCTTGCGTCAACCAGTAAACTTCCCGCCCGGCGTCCATCCAATGGACGACTTTGCCAGCCGAAATTGTCACCGGGCTGTCCGGCGGAACGTTGGGCAGATTGACTTGGGCGTTGGCATCAGAGATCAGACAACACGTAATCCAGACAAACGCTGTGACCGTTGCAAGAACGCGCGCAAAGTATTCCCTGCACGCAAGGCGCAGTCCAAGTCGACGACGAATGACGCCGAACCGAATACGTGTGTTGAGCGGGTTTATCACGACGATCTGGTTCGCCTCCCTGGCGAACTACGCGAATCATGAACCGTCACGAAACGCGGCAAAGCAAAATGGGAAAAGTACTTAAGACAAGTCGCGGGAGTATAGAAACGCCCGAAAAGCCCCACAAGTCAGATGTGTTGGCGAGTCCGATTCACCAACAATCCCAACAAAAGGTTTGCGATGTCCGGGACTTCAAACGTCGAAAAGCGTTAATTTCGCCTAACTCTCGCGGTATCGCTAGCAAAGAGCTCATACGTTTGGCGTTTCATAGTCGCGGAAACAAGCGATAATGAACGCTGCACGCAACGCTGGCATCCAACCCTGGCCACGCCTCCACGCCGCGACACCATGACGAGCATTTCCACTTCCATTACGCGGTATCTGATTCGCTTTCGCTATGCGCTTTTGGTGTTGGCGGCGGTCGCGGCAGTCTGCGCATATTATCCCGCCTCGGCCTTGGAACTTGATCGCACGATCGATTCCATGTTCTCGCCGGATTCCGAATTGCTCGTTCCCTACAAGCATCTCAAACGAGTCTTCGGGGGAAACGATGTCGTCCTTTGCGTGTACGACGATCCGGAATTTTTGAACCCTGACGAAAGCGGCATGAAGCGGCTCAAGTCGATTGGTCGCCGATTGAAAAAGATTCCCGGAGTCGGTGGAATCCTGACGTTGGAGAAACCATTGGGTTCGCGAGTCGTTGATCCTGAGAATAAGGTCTCAGCAGACATTCGCAAAATCTTCGAAGGTTATACCCACGGAGCCGATGGCAGTACGGCTTGCGTGGCATGTATGCTCATCCCCGAGAATGACACAACGGCTGCGCGTGAAGACACGGTGCGGCTGTTGCGCGAAACCATGAATGACCTGCCCGACGGATTGGCCGCGGGAACGGTTGCCGGCGAACCGGTCATGATGGTTGACGCCTTTCGATTCGTTGACCGCGACGGAAAACGATTGGTGACCATCACAACAATTCTGTTGGCCGTTGTCATCCTCGTGTGCTTTCGCAGTTTTCGTTGGGTCCTGATTCCCATCGCTGTCGTCCAGCTCGCGTTGATCCTGACCAATGGAATTTTGGCAGTCACGGGTACGCAACTCACCATGGTCAGCTCCATGCTGACTGCCGTCGTCACAGTCATCGGCGTCGCGACCGTGGTGCATATCATTTTGCGATTTCGCGAAGGTCGCGAGTCGGGGTTGGAACCCGTGGAAGCGCTTACCAAAGCGGGCAACATGTTGGCGGGCCCAATCTTTTGGGCCTGTGTCACCGACGCTGTGGGTTTCGCTGCACTTATGGCGGCAGATGTCGCGCCGGTTCGCGATTTCGGTTTGATGATGGCGCTGGGCGCCTTAATGGTCTTTGTCAGCGCCGGGCTCCTCATACCGGGACTGGCCCTGATCGGAGAAGGCGACAACAAACCCCAGCGACTTTGGGGCGAATCACTGATTGAACGGCAACTTCAGCGGCTGGTGAATGCTTCCCAAGATCGGCAGGTGCTCGTTGGCCTCAGCCTTGTGCTGCTGATCGTCGTGGCCGTTACGGGAATCGCCAAACTGGAGATCGAAACGGACTTTACCCGCAATTTTCGCGACGACACAACGATCGTCCAATCGTACGAGCTGGTGGAATCTAAGCTGGGCGGTGCCGGAGTCTGCGACATTGTTATCCCGGCCCCGGATCGACTGAATTGGTCTTACCTGCGATCCGTCATGAAAGTCCAAGAAAAACTTCGCGAAGAAGTCCGCATACCCAGCAGCGACACCGCTTCCGCAGATACAACCGAACCTGGACTGACCAAGGTGCTTAGCCTGGCAGATGCCGTAGTAGGTTCCGCGCCGGTGAATTTGAACCGCATGCCATCCAAACTTCGATCGCGCTTTCTCTATGCGCAATTGAGCATCATGCGAGACCGAATTCCCGCTTTCTATGACGCGCTCTATCATGCCGATCCCGACGATCCTGAAAAGTCGTACTATCGCATTATGCTGCGAGCCAAGGAGCGACAACCGGCTCATCAAAAAGTCGAGATCATCAATCAGGTGCGGTCGCTTTGCAATCGCGAGATGGAAAAACTAAATCCACAAGTCACCGGTTACTTCGTGCTGATTACCAATTTGATTAACGGTATTCTTCGTGATCAATGGCGAACCTTCGCCGTCGCCTTGACTGGCATCGCCTTGACCATGTTCATCGCGCTTCGTAGTTTTCGACTGGCAATGATCGCGCTTGTACCCAACGCCATTCCCATCCTCGTCGTGAATGGCTTGATGGGCTGGATGGGACTGAAAATCAACATGGGTGCAGCCATGATCGCCGCGGTATCCGTAGGATTGTCGATCGACAGCTCGATCCACTATCTCTACGCCTACCAACGGGCTCGACTAAGAGGCTGCAACCAGCGCGAAGGCCTGGCGGAAGTTCAGCAGAACGTTGGCCGTGCGCTCGTGCTGGCCACCTTTGCCTTGATCGTTGGCTTTTCTGTTTTGGCAATCAGCGAGTTCATCCCAACGGTCTACTTTGGCGTGTTGGTCAGTCTCTCCATGTTGGGTGGGCTAATCGGTAATCTTCTATGGTTGCCCATGCTGATCGTTCTCACCGAATCCGATTCCCACGCAGCCGGTTCCGAACTCAGCCCGATTGCCGAAGAATAGTCTTATGACCGGAAAGAGGACACTTGTTATTTCACGCGAACAGCTTCAATTTTGCATAGTCGTGATGTAACACGGTCCCAGCCTCAATTCCAAGCCATTCATCCAGTAGCGTTGCGTAAATCTGGCGAAAGTCGATGTTCGATTTGAGGTCGCCGTCGCTCAGATTACTCAAGCTTGGCGTGTCTCCAACTAACCCGCCACGGACGGAGCCGCCAGCGAGAAAGACGGGGCCGGCGG
>CAYYHV010000184.1:0-3803 GCA_964471695.1 uncultured Pirellulaceae bacterium | reverse complement strand
CTCGACGCCCAAATTCGCTAAAGGCAAGCAAGGCAACACGATCCTCAAGCCCCGCTGCTTTAAGATCATCAAGAAGAGCTTTGACGGAACGTGAGAAGTTGCTCAGCAAACCGGCATGCGTGAATCGCTGGTTGGAATGCGTGTCGTATCCTTCCTGGACGGCGTAATAAACCCTCGCGCCGCTGCCGCTGCGAATCAGTTGAGACACGAGCCTTAGCCGTTGCCCGAGCGAGCTGTTGGGATACCTTACATCCGTCGGCTTGTGCTCTTGCTCACGACGGAATGCCTCACTCGCCTGATTTGCCAATACGAATTGACGACAAACAAACTGCTCCAAATCGCAATCACGATTTGCTTCCGTAGCCAGAACTCCAGGAAGCTGAAGCGTCAAGTCGGATTCGCGGGCCATCGCAATCGTCGTCGATTGCCGACCCCACAACGCCATGGGGACTTGGTCATCTCCGACGAAATACGCATCCGTGTGCGGCAACTGGGAAGCACCCCGCAGTCGGTGATGATCCATGGCCGTACCCAGCCATCCATTGCCCGCCGTCTCGGGATCCTTGAGATTCGCCGTCTGCCAAATTTTCATGCTGCGAAAATGGGAACGATCCGGATTCGGGTAACCCACACCCTGGATGATGGAGCAACGTCCGTCGTCGTACAGATTTTTGATCCCCTCCAAGCTGCGATGTAGTCCCACATGGTCATTGAGCCTGTGCAGCTCGCTCTCCTTCAAACGCAGCTTTTTCCGAACCTGCCCATACGCGTCGTCCCCAAATGGCACGACGGTATTGATTCCGTCGTTACCACCGTCCAGCTGGATCACGACAAGTACCTTTTCATCACCGCCGCTTTCCGTCGCATGTGCCGTGCGGCTGAAGACACTCGGCAGCATTGGCGCGAGTGAGATGATGGAGGATTTTTTCAAGAAGTCGCGGCGCGAATTTGAAAACATGATTTGATTCCTGCATCCCAGATTGGGGTTAAACAAGTTGAGTCGACGCACTCCCCAGCCACTTTCCCACGAACTGGGAAAGCCCTTGAGGCGGTTGTAATTCGGCTTTCGCAATATCAACGTCGTGTCCAACAAGAAGCTGCTGCAACCAATGCAGCTGCGCTTTCCGGCCGGCAATTCCGTACTTACTGGCTAGCGTTTCCAAACGCGACTCGACAGTATCTTCAGTCGATCGCCACAACGCGCCAGTCGCAATCGAATTCGCAAAATTCGCACGGGCAACGACCGCTCGCGTCCCCAACCACGCGCGACCTCCCTTCCAGCCACTCACATTGGGTGGATTGAACAAGTCCTGCCCCATGCGTGAACACCAATCACCCAGTTGCAATGTGCTCGGTGGCGGAGCCGTCAACTCCAAGATTCGAATCGCGCCAGCCACATGGGCTGCGGGCGAAGCAATTCGCGTGCGAATATTTCGATCCGAGAAGAAGAGCTCGGACCGCAAGATCGTTTCAACAGCCGGTTCAATGTTCAACTTTTGTTCTGCGAGTAGGGCGGCTAGTTCCTCAATGGCCGCCGATTCACAAACGCCTTCTCCAAAAAACGCGTCGCACAGTCGCCAAGCCAGTCGTTTCGGAGTCGCCGGGTGTTCGACCAATCGCTGGAGCAATGCATCACCGTCCATTGGTCCGGAATAACCAAACAGCGACAAATCGCTATCGTCGTGCCGAGCGGGACGATAAGAAAACTGGTCGTTCCTGATCGCCCAACCTGTCAATGCACGAGCCGCCGCCTTAACGTCGGCCTCCGAGTAGTACCCGATGCCAAGCGTAAACAACTCCATCAATTCGCGGGCCAAGTTCTCATTGGGCTGCCCCTTGCGATTCGCATCGGCATCCAGCCACTTGAGCATCGCAGGATGTTTCACGACGTTGGCCAATAGTTCACCAAACGGCCCACGGGCTCCGCTGCGAAAAACCTCGTTTTGTTCATGCATCCAAATGAGGTTATCGACTTTACGCGTACTCGTGGCAAAGTGATTATGCCACACAAGAGTCAATCGCTCCCCGAGCGGATCAGGCGAAAAGAGCATTCGGTAAAACCACCAGGCTCGCAGCCGGCCTCGATTGTTGGAGGCCGCAGCCGCATCACCAATGATCGAGGACATCTTTTCGAATTCGTTATCCACATGGCGATCCGCCCGAACAAGTCGTTCGACGGCTTCTGCTGGCCCGGATTCAAGATCTCGCTGAATCTCGGCCCAGTTCGCACCAAAGGCAGCTCTACGGTGGAGATGAACAACGCGAGCGATGTTCCAAGGGACGTCGTCTTTCGGTTGGTACGTAGTCCAGTGACTCATGAAAGAACCTCGCTTTGCCGTATCGGTACGCGGAACCGCCGAACACTTCACAATCATTCGTCGATCAATTGTCGCGGAATTTGGGCGTAAATTCACCGAGTTCCAAGACTTCACCCGACTTCACATGGAAGTCCTTGTATTCGTCAAACCCATCAAACGAAGTCAACAACCGATAGGTCGCGCCGGGAATCAACGCGGGGAACTCAATGCTTCCATCCTTGTCCGGTTTCGGACCTCCGTTGATTCCGTAATTCACTCGATCAACGTTTGCGTTGTGATCCGAGTCTGCTCCGATTTTGCCATTCCTCATCGACTGGAAGTCGTATTTTGCAGCACCAGCGGTCGCAATAAACATCAAACCGGGAGCGTACTGTCGATCCTTGTCTTCCACATGAAAGCGGGCCTTGGCCGAACCACATGGCTTGAGCACTACAGTCACCGGGACTCCCGAAGCCTTTAGCTTGACAGTTGCACCCAGTTTGCGTCGCGCGTCGAGGAAGGATACGGCATATTCTTTGCCCTCCTCGAGATTGTTCAACTCGAACTGGCCGTGCCGATCTGGCCGACCGTCGCCCCGCCAATGCCCGGTCAAATCCCAGACCTTCAGGTTTGTGATCACCTGAAACTCATCTACCGACTTGCCTGCTTCGTCAACCACCAAACCTTTCACAGTCTTTCCGGGTTGAAGCTGTATCTCAGCCGTGACTTTTTCCGCATCGACGTCAGGCGCGATCTTATGGAACGCATGAGCGTAGCGGCGCTGGCCACCCTTCCTGTTTTGCAACTCTCCGGACAGCATGGACTGCAAGACATATGCACTATTGGGGTGTTTGACTTGCAGCACACCATTGCCTGGCGGCACGGCATAAGCAAAACGCCCTTCGGCATCAGTGACTTGAGACGCCTGCCATCCACTGATCGCGTTCTCAGGTACCTGAGCGTCCTTGCCTGATTCGTACGTAACTTTCGCTTTGGCAACCGGCTTACCGGTTCCCTTCTCGATAACTCGGCCGGTCACCAGCACAGCGCGAGGCAAGGCAATGTCGACCTGTCGGGACCCGTCTCCATTTTCCCAGCGGATGGGTTCGGCTTTGCGAGCCATATACGGTGCGCCCGTAGGAGCGTAGGCGGATACTCCAAATCTGATTCCAGGATTCGGCAGGATTCGATAGTTGCCATTCTCGTCGGTTGTTCCTTCCACCGAAGACATCGATCCAAATGCTTGTTGACTGGCCCAGATCGTGACCTTCGTTTCTGGTACAGGTTCACCAGTATCTTCATAAGTCACGCGACCCGTAATGACTTGTGCCGGAGCCAATGTGAGAACGCCTTCTTCGCCTGGCAACGTGTTCTTTACTAGCGAACGATAGGTGGCGTCCCTTGGTCCGCGCTGCTCCGACTGGCCGGTGTTCAGTGTAATGCTTTGTGGAGCAAACTTCAAGTTCAAGCGACTTTGTCGAGCGGTCAACCAGCAAGCGATGCTGA
>CAYYHV010000183.1:10769-13954 GCA_964471695.1 uncultured Pirellulaceae bacterium | reverse complement strand
CCGCTCAAAAGCAAACGGTACCAGCGTTTCTCGCTGAATCTCCAATCGAGGACGCCAGAACTTGCCCGTCAGTTCCACGGCGTTAAACGGAATCGGTTTCAACGGATAATCCGCAATGGGCGCCGGCGATTCTGTTTCTTGAGCATAAACTCCACTACTGGTTAGCAAGAACAACCAGCAGGCAAACACCCAGCGAACGGGAGCTTCTGTCACAACCACGTTTCACCCTCTAGATAGGATACGCCAGCGTGTTGCTGGATTAAACAATTCGAAATGAAGACAACAACCAATTAGTTGGTGTTGTTGACATGCCCCGGACAAACACCGCCCCCATCATTTCGCGAACCCATCCTGGCCCAGACAAGTGGATCAACATCATACCCCACCGACTGAACAGAATCGTCACAATTAACGGTCAGGAATATGCCTGGGTGACTGGAACCAAACCGATAGGTCGCACCTTCCGGCCCTTCTGTGTCAGGCCAAGGCAAGCCGGGCATAGAGCCATCGAAATTCACGAAAGCGCTACTCCATCGGACGACATCCCAATCGTATCCTTGATACATCGAGTTATTGTCTGAAGGCACATTGGCTCCATGCCCAGGGTCGTGGTAATTGACGTGCAGGTAACGTTCGCCTGCCAACATCGTTTTCGATGTACCGTCTTTTATCTTTGCAATCCTCACACCGTAACGCGGAACGATGGCGCCGTCGAACTGATTCGAATAGTCCTTTGTCGGTATCCCCTGACAAACGGATGGATGCGGATAATGTTTGACGCAATGAATGCTTCCGGGACCGGCGGGCCCAGCTCCCTGAGGAAGATTACACCCACCACTCGCCGCGTAGTCCGACTTGGCGACAATCCCATCCGGCGGCTGCGTTGAGTTGATGGATTGCTCCGGGCCATATCCCAATCCACCACCACGACGAGTCGGACAAACGAAACCAGTCACCGGCGTCGTCTTTTGACGCATTAAGGCTGCTTCCTTATCCGCATCAGTGAGTCCTGCTCCCACAGCAAACAGAGCTCCCTCTTCCAAGAAAGGCATCAACGCAAAGGTCCATCCACCTGGTTGTTTTGCACCGAACCCCATGTCGGGATCACCGGTCCAACGAAACCCCCAACCGCCAGCCGGTAGCGTTTTGTGGCTGGTTTCGTGGTTCAAGGCAGCTAAGCCAATTTGGCGCAAATTATTGGAACATTGAGTGCGCCTCGCAGCTTCCCGCGCCATCTGAACTGCAGGAAGAAGTAACGCCACCAAGATGCCAATGATCGCGATCACGACCAGTAATTCAACCAGCGTAAATCCATCTGGCCTTTTTCGATTCATCCCGAATTCTCCCTAACGAGTGAGCCGCTGCCCCGACACACAAATATCAACGATTTCGCCGCCACAGCGATAATACTGCGACAGTCCATATCAACACGCCGGATGCTGGCTCTGGAACCGCCGCTGCACCACCGGAACTCTGGAATTTATTGGAATTCCACACATTGAAATCTGAAACGTCGACGGAACCATCCACACTAAAGTCGCCTGAACACCAGGCAGCTATCGGCGTAAACTTGTTCCCGTTCCAGATATTAAAGTCACTCACATCTACAGCCCCATCCAAGTTGGCATCACCAGGAAGGAAAGGATTTCCTCCCGTTGCGTCAGGGCTATTTGCACCACCAACGGTTAGCCAACCCGATGTGGCATCGTTGACATCTTCGAAGTTAACAAGTCCATCGGCATTCATGTCAAAGTCTGGATTGTTCGTGCCAGCCACGATCTCCGTTACAAGCGCGTCGATGTCTGCACAATCCCAAGTCTCATCGGAGTTGAAGTCTCCATTCGGGGTCTGTGATTCTGGCGCCGTAATGGTGATCATCATTCCACTGATGCAAATATCATCAAACGTTCCGTCATCAGGACATTCTTGAAGCGTAAAGATCGGCTCCGCCGTACCATTGTTCGCTGTCAGCCACCCATCGTCCACATACTGCTGCATGCGGTCGATTTCCGTTTGATTGGGTGCCACCGTCAGTTCATTGCGATTGCCGAAAATGTTGATAACTGCATCATCTCGAATATCGAGGGACGCATCACTGACCGTCGCAACGGGTTGTCCGTTAATGAACCAATTGCGTTTCATTTCGAAATGACCGGCGTTGTTGCGATTACTTGGAACACTTGGCCAAAGGTTGATGACGGCATCACCGCTCAACTCCACACTTCCATTACCAGTAAACTGACCAACATTCATCCATCGCGCTGTGATCGTTCCGCTACTCATGATGACTTCGCCGTTGACTCCGACGGTATCGTAGGGATCAGCCAACGATTCATCCACGAACGATTCAGGAATCAAGAATCCGTTCGTTTCCACTTCGCCGCCGCTCATTACAAATCTGGCGAGTGGATTGGGGTTGGCCGTTCGGTTAACACCGCGGCCAACATCCAGATGCCAGCCCTCCGGGTCGGTTCGCCCCGGCGGAACGCCACCGACCTGCAACGAACCACCTGTCATCTCTAACGTATTCGATGCACCATCGAAACCAATACGGACTCCGTAGGCCGTTGCGGCGACCGAAGCGTCGATCAATGCCGTTGCCCCTTCGGCTTTGATCAACACGTTATTGTTATCAAGAGGACCGTCGTCGCTCGTATCGGGAGTCAGCGGGTAAAACGGTCCATCAGGGTCGTCCCAACCAAACTGCGGATTGCTTGTCGCATTCAGCGGCACAACGCCTTGCGACCAGTTATCCGGATTGCTCCAGAGATTATCAGCTCCAGCCGCGATCCAGTCGTTCGCCGCAGCCGGACCGGCCATGCAAAAAACCACCGCCGCGATTCCCACGTACCGGAATACTTTCAATCGTTTCATTTCAAACCTTTCAGTCAGCTAGATCTGATGTGATGTTCCCCAACGCCAACAGACCAGGACTCCCATAACCCACAGCACATAGAGATTCTCAGGTTCCGGCACGAGTATCGGGCCAGAAGTCTGAAACTTGTTTGAGTTCCATGCATTGAAATCCGAAACGTCTACCGAACCATCAGCATTAAAGTCACCTGAGCACCATGCAGGCGTCATCGTAAACTTGTTCCCGTTCCAGACATTAAAGTCACTTACATCGACGGCCCCATCGAGATTGGCATCGGCCGTCAAATATGGATTACCACCTGTCGCGGCGG
>CAYYHV010000183.1:0-10703 GCA_964471695.1 uncultured Pirellulaceae bacterium | reverse complement strand
TCACAGCACCTCCTACCGCCAACCAACCCACAGTCGGATCGAAAATGTCCGCCAAGTCCACGACGGAATCGCCGTTCATATCGAAATTCAAATTGTTCGACCCTGCCACGATTTCGCCAACTAGTGCGTCAATGTCCGCACAGTCCCACTGACCGTCGTCGTCAAAATCCCCTTGGATTTCAATCATCGGAGCGGTAATCGTAATCATCATCCCACTGACACAAAATTCATCGAATGAACCATCATCAGGACACTGCTGCAAAGTGATTACCGGATCATCAATCCCGTTGTTCGCGGTGAGCCAACCGTCGTCGACGTATTGCTGATAACGATCGACTTCCATTTGATTCGGAGTCATCGACAATTCACTCAAATGGCCAAATATATTGACTGTCGCTTCATCGCGAATGTCGAAGTTGACGATTCCTGTCGATGGAACCGGTTGACCGTTGAGAAACCAGTCCCTGTTGAAAATCAACATCCCACCGTTGTTGCGTTGGCTCGGAAGATTAGGCCATAAATTAAGCTGAGCATCTCCGCTCAACTCGGCTCGACCGTTGCCTTTGAGCTGTCCAAGATTCATCCAGCGGGCGTTCATCGTCCCACCGGACATGAACAATTCACCGTTTAAGGGTGCCGAATCTGTGGGGTCGGGCAAATCGTTGTTGACGAATTGTTCCGGGATCAACAAGCCATTCGTGTTGACGGTTCCGCCCGACATCAGCACCGTAGCTCTTGGCTCTGCATTCACCGGGCCGCCGTCGAAACCTGGGTAGCCTCGGCCAACTTGCAAATGCCAACCAACGGGGTCTCCACCCGACGGTGGTACCCCACCGATGTCCAATTGGCCGCCTGTGATGTGCAAAGTATTTGTGGCTCCGCCATTGCCGACTCGCACCCCGTATGCCGTCGCCAGGCTGACGGAATCATCAATCAGCGTGACCGTTCCATTCTGCTGCAGCTTTGCATCATTGTTCCACAAGGGACCGTCGTCGCTGGTATCTGGAGTCAACGGATAAAAAGGCCCGTCTGGATCGTCCCAGCCAAATCCTGGGTGAGAAGTCGAATTCAGCGGCATAACGCCCTGAGACCAGTTATCGACATTCGTCCAAAGATTGTCGGCACCAGCCCCCGTCCACTCGTTAGCGTAGCCGGGACTCACCCAACAGGAGGCCAGAAGGAATACTGCAATCCAGGCTAATTTATTCATACCCTTGTCCGAATTGGAGTTCGAAGGAGAGCTAAGCCAGCACCCATGGAAAACAAGAGGGTAAGTGGGGTCGGCTCTGGGATAGCCGAAGCATCAGCAGTCTGAAACTTGTTCGAATTCCAGGAATTGAAATCGGAAACGTCAACTGAGCCGTCGCCGTTAAAGTCGCCCGAACACCAGGCTGGCGTCATCGTGAACTTATTGCTATTCCACACATTGAAGTCACTCACATCGACTGCGCCATCTAGATTGGCGTCCCCGACCAAGAACGGATTGCCACCGGTGGCGTCGGGATTGTTCGCGCCACCAACGACCAACCAACCAAAAGTCGCATTGGTGAGATCGTCAGCGTCGACGAACGAGTCGCCGTTCATATCGAAATCTGCGTCATGCGTCCCGGCCACGATCTCAGCAACCAAGGCGTTGATATCCGCACAGTCCCACGTTGAATCCGAGTTGAAATCGCCGTCGACAACTTGCAAGGGTGCAGAAATCGTGATCATCATGCCGCTGAGACATAGGTCATCGAACGTCCCATCGCTGGGACAGGTTTGCAGCGTGATCAGGGGAGTCGCCGAACCATTGTTCGCAGTCAACCACCCGTCGTCCACGTACTGTTGCATTCGATCGACTTCTGCCTGATCAGGAGTCATCGAGAATTCGTTGATGTTGCCAAAGATGTTGATAACCGCGTCATCGCGAATATCTAACGAAGCTTCGCTTACTGTCGCCACGGGCTGACCATTGATAAACCAGTCCTGTTTCATCTCGAAATGCCCGGCGTTGTTTCGATTGCTTGCGACGCTTGGCCAGAGATTGATGACTGCGTCCCCACTCAGTTCGACGTGCCCATCGCCGGTAAACTGCCCGACGTTCAACTTACGACCGGTAATCGTCCCGCCACTCATAATCAATTCGCCGTACAGTCCGGGTGTGTCATACGGGTCGGCGAGCGAGCCATCAACGAAACCCTCTGGAACCTTAATGAGATTCGTTTCTATGGCTCCTGCCGTCATCACCATACGGGCGACCGGACTCGGGTTCGCAGAGCGGTTGAAGCCGCGACCGACGTCGAGGTGCCAACCCACCGGGTCCGTCCCGTTCGGTGGTATTCCCCCAACTTGCAGCGTTCCGCCAGTCATCTCCAGCGTATTCGAGGCGCCGTCCAAGCCAATCCTGACTCCATAAGCCGTGGCTGTGACAGAATCATCGATAAGAACTGTAGCGTCTTCAGCCGTAAACAACGCGTCGTTGTTCCACAAAGGACCATCGTCGCTCGTGTCCGGCGTCAACGGATAGAAAGGCCCGTTGGGGTCGTCCCAGCCAAACGCGGGGTGACTGGTCGAATTGAGCGGCACGACGCCCTGCGACCAGTTGTCTGGGTTGGCCCAAAGATCATCAGCGCCGGCACCCGTCCATTCATTACCGTGGGTTTGCGAAATTGCAAAGCCGAGAACAAAAAAGACGGCAGTGAACGCAATTGATTTCATCACCCAAACCTTGGTTATTCGCCGAATCCACTTGGCGATGCAAGATCGCCCATCAAATAAACCAATCTGTCACTTTCAAAAGCCGCCGGGCGATACGGCACCGACGACTTGGATTTCTAGCCTGCTTTGCGTTCTCCGAATTAACGCTTGCGTCGCAATCGTGCGAAGAATGGAAGAGCCATTAGCAACAATGCCCATGCAGCGGGTTCTGGAACCGCCCGCATCGTTACCACGCCATTAGCGTAAGAAACGTCAACGACACCAGCGCCACCGTCAGCCACAATCCATCCCGCATCAACATAGTTAAGCTGAAAGTAGTCGGCTTCCGATTGCGTCGCCGCATCTCGCTCGCCATTACCATTCTCGTCAGTCCACCATTCGCCGTGCACTGTCAGAACGCCATTGTCACGGATGTCCAGCAAGGACGTTCCGACAACCGGATTCTCAAACGCCTCGATCCAAAGCGCACCATTCGCAAAACCGCCGTTTGCGTCCGTAAGATTGACCTGTGCGTTATCGCTGATCGACAAGACGGAGTTCGAATCTGCAGCACCCAGTCGTAGCAGGTCAGTGTTGACAACACTGTCACCACTAACGTGCATCTCTGCATTGATACCTACGCTCGTGAATCCCAAAACGTTATCGGGATTGAATCCCTCGGGAATCGTGATGCCAGCCGCGTTGACTACGCCGCCCGACATGTTGAACTGAGCAAGCTGGCCTGGCAAAGCATTGCGTCCGCGACCGACGTTGAACAAGAAGTTTCCCTGCGTGGTCAAGCTACCACCGGTCATGTTCAGTGTGTTTGAGGCTGATTGATCGCCAAGTGAACCGGCAATGGGATGGCCAAGCTGTACGCCGAAAGCCGTAGCGTCAACACTCGAGTCAATCAGAGTCGTTGTGCCGTCGAAAGGAAAGCGAGCAACATTATTATCGTCCACTCCAATATCCGTTGCGCTTGAGGGAGCGGCTCCCGTATCCCAGTTTGCGCCGTCACTCCAGATATTCGTGGGTGAGCCATTGCCGCCTACCCATTGTGCATCAGCAAAAACTGACGACGACATACCCAAGATACAAGCGGTAACTACCAAAACCGACGCCGACAATTTCTTTAAGGTCAAAATCATTGAATCCAACTCCTTAGCTAATAAAAACACTCAAAAACAAGCCTTCGGCAGAAATCAGTTGCCAAAGCCGGGTACTCCCAAGTAAATCGGCTTGCTTCTCCCGCAACGCGCAAGCGACATAGGTAACCCCACAACCACGAGAAAATTGCAATTAAAAATCAACAATTCTTACGCAGCATACTGAGGCTCAATAGAATTACGAACCAAATCTCGAAAATCAACTACAAAATCGACGGCCTTGCAGCGTTACTCGCAGAAGGAGCATGTCTCGTGGCAGGGAATCCCAATCAGAATTCGAAAGACCTTTCGGCCGAGGAGTTCGTTTCACTCCTTCTGGTTAATGAGCACCGCGTGCGCGGATTTGTTGCCTCGCTCGTGCCGATGAATACGTCGGCCGATGATATTTTCCAAAACTCTTGCTTAATTGCCTTGAAGAAACTGCGAGACTTTCGACGCTCCGAGGGAAAACAGGACAACGAGTTCGTTAGCTGGATGTGCGGCATTGCGCGACTCGAAGTCCTAAAGTTCTATCGACAGGATCAACGCGGAAAGACAAAGCTGGCATTCAACAGCCAGCTCATTGAAGAACTGGCAGAAATGCAAATGGAGAACATGGAAGTCCTGGGCGAACGAGAAGCCGCACTTCGCCAGTGCATCGACTTACTTAAGGATCGAGACAAATCACTTATCCGTATGAGGTATGGCCAAGCCCGATCGGTGAAAGAGATCGCAAGAGAAATCAACCGCAGCTCGAACGGTGTCTACAAAGCACTCGTACGCGTTCGCGATCAATTACTGGCATGCATCAAGCGCAGAATAACTGAGAGAACAAGTTAATGGCTTCATTTGGTGCTAACGACGAATCAGCCTCCCCAACTTCAGGATTGCTGGAAAAGCTGCATGCCGACTGCCTTACATCGGCAGAATTTGCACAGCTTGAATCCGCCTTGTCCAACGACGAGAAACTACGCTGGCAATTTGTACATGACATCCACCTGCGCGCGGGTCTAATAAAATGGGCAAAGTCGCACGGCGTGGCTTCGGAGCAATCACTAATTGAACTGCTCAACAAAGGCCGATCGGAAACTACGGTAGCGTCGGTTACCGAATTGCTCGAACGGGGTGTTCTCGGAGAGTCAGACGATTCGTCGTCCGATTCGATGTGGTCCGGCCCTGGGCTGCTCATCAAATCGGTTGCGTTCACGACGTTGCTCGTCGCATTGTTTTTGATATCGCGTCCGCTGATTTTCGATAGCAGCGACTCCAAGTCTACATCCGCTACTCATGACTCACTCTCCAATGCGTCATTAGGCGACGGAGTCCTCCCCGTTCACAACGAGGACGCCCTCAGCGAATCGCGCAATGTTGTCGCACGAGTCGTATGGACGACTAACGACACGACTTGGTCGAATGCAGCCCGACCGACGGACTTTTTATTGCGGCTTCGTCCTGGCGATATTATCGGCACAAATTCAGGCTTTGTGAAAATTGAATTCAGCGATGGCGCTCGATTGATATTGCATTCACCGTCGTTACTCCAAGTAACGAGTGCGACGTCAGCCCACTTGATTCGGGGACAAGTTGCTGGGCGAGCCCAAAACGGCAACTTCACATTGTCGACGCCTTCCGCCAGCGTGGTCGACATTGGCACGGAGTTTGGTGTCGGCGTGAACGCACAAGGAACTGCGGTAACGGTTTTTGAGGGCGAAGTGCATGTTCACAGCATGCTCCGCTCCACTACGGCTGGCCCCTTCCGACGCTTGACTGAAGGCATGTCACTCAAAGTGGCCCCCAATGGGACCACGTTGCCTGTGAAAAGCAAGGTTGAGTATCGACGCGAATTCTCTCAGGGCTCGATTCCACTTGACGATCCCAACACGATCAGTTTGTTGGATCTGATCGCTGGTCAAAATGGGCCTCAGCAAGTTGCGGCGGGCTCAATTGATCCGTTGTCGGGATATTGGGGAAGACTCCCATGGGCCGATCCGAATGCCACTCGCAAACGGCGAGGAGACACGCAGTACACTCCAACGCATTGGAATGCTGCCGTCGATGGCGTCTTTATCCCTCGATCCAACGCTCGCGAGATGCAGATAGATTCCGACGGACATGTGGTCTATCTACCGCCCAATAGCGGCGAAACCTGGGGGCCCATCTGGGCTCGCCGACGTTCCGATCTCGACACGGACTACCAAGTCAGCCTCAATCGGAATGATGCGTGGGGGCGAGGCAAACTGGAGCGAGTCATTGAACGACTTGGCCAGTCCCAGTCAGGCATCCTCGGGCTGCATGCGAACGTGGGAATCACTTTTGATTTGGACGCTATTCGATCGTCAAACGGCAATCACGTCGAAAAGCTGGAGGCCAGCGTATCCAATCTGGGGGCATCCTTATCGGGTGAAAGTGATGCCTCGCTCGTCGACTTACGCATTTTTGTCGACGGCAAGTTACGCTATAGCCGAATTGCCTTTTGCTTCAGCGATGGAGAAGATGCTTTAAGTGTCGCCGTCGACGACGGCGATCGCTTTGTGACGGTGGTGGTCACCGACGCCGGCGGAGACTCATCCCTGGACCATGCTGTGTTGATCGATCCTGTATTCCGCCTTCAGACTGAACCTTCAGAAACGGCGACTTCCTCGGATGCACCAAGATGAATGATTCGCTCTCGGCCATATTTGCCGTAGTGATCCTGACCGCATTGGCGACTGTTACTGCCCTTGCCGAAACATCTATCGCCGTTGTGACCCGTCCCGCCTCCGATGGTGCCAATCAGCACTACGTTGGCAATCGCAAACCATTGTTGCCAAGCGTTTTTATCAAACTTCCTTTGGGCGGCATCCAACCAGACGGCTGGCTGCTGGAAACGATGCATCGTCAACGCGATGGAATGGTTGGTAGGTTGCCAGAAATCAGCGCCTGGTTACAGAAAGATGGCAACGCTTGGCTGTCCTCGGATGGGCGTGGCAAATGGGGATGGGAAGAAGTTCCCTATTGGTTGCGTGGGTACCAGCAGTTGTCCCGGCAACTGGGCGACGAAACGATGTATAGCAAAGCGATGGTCTGGATCGAGGCTGCCTTGGCCGGCCAACGTTCCGACGGAAACTTTGGTCCGCTCCGAGTCTTTGGAGATGATGACTCGCAGGACTATTGGGGCAACATGCTCATGCTTGCCTGCCTTCAGGAGTACTATGAGTATTCGCACGACAAGCGCGTGCTTCGACTGATGTCCGACTATTTTCGCTTTCAATCCAACGTCGAAGACGAAAAACTCTTCACACACTTTTGGCAGTACTATCGCGGCGGCGACAACCTGCAGAGCGTATACTGGCTATATAACCATACTGGCGACGATTGGCTGCTAGAGCTGGCTTCGAAGATCCATCGTAACACCGCGAATTGGCGACTGAAGAATAGGCTCCCTAACCGACACGGCGTCAACATCGCCCAATCGTTTAACGAACCAGCCGTCTACTATCTTCAGTCGCATGCCCCACAAGACCTCGCGGCTGCGAAACGCAATTTCGATTTCGTATGGAATCGTTTTGGTCAGATGCCAGGTGGAATGTTCGCAGCCGACGAGAATACTCGAAACGGTTACACGGACCCTCGACAAGGCATCGAAACGTGCGCGGTGGTCGAACAGCTATTATCCAGCCAGCTGCAGCTGCGGATCACCGGAGACGCATTCTGGGCTGATCACGTCGAAGACGTAGGGTTTAATACACTTCCCGCAACCATGATGCCAGACTTTCGGGCTCTTCGTTACATCACTTGTCCCAATCAAGTCCGCAGCGATCGCGAGAATCACGCTCCGGGTATCGAGAACATCGGTCCAATGTTCGTGATGAATCCGCTCAGTCATCGGTGTTGCCAGCACAATTTTTCGTCAAGCTGGACGAGCATCGTTCAGAATCTCTGGATGGCGACCGCCGACAACGGACTGTGTGCCTGTGTCTACGGTCCATGCAAGGTCACAGCAAAAGTCGCCGATGGCGTTTCTGTCACGATCCGTGAAGACACCCGTTATCCATTTGAGGAGCAGGTACGATTCGCCATCGACTTAGAGCGACCAACGAAGTTCTCAATCTACCTGCGGATTCCCTCTTGGTGCTCAAGTTCTCAGGTATTGATCAATGATGTGCGAGTCGCCGACAACCTCGCTCCCAGCAAATATGTAAAAATAATTCGCACATGGCAGTCAGGAGATGTCATCACCATTCAGTTACCGATGGATGTACGCATTCGACGTTGGCAGGCGAACCACGACAGCCTCTCAGTCGATCGCGGTCCTCTTACGTATTCCTTGAAGATTGGCGAAGAGCTGGTTGCATGCGATGCGATTGCTACGGCTGCTCAAGATTCACAGTGGCGCCAAGACGTAGACATCGCGAAGTGGCCGGCATTCGAAATACTCCCTACGTCGAATTGGAACTACGGGTTGATGCTCGACAAAGACAATCCGAATCGTTCATTCACCGTCCATCAAAAGGAATGGCCCCAAGATAATTTCCCATTTACGGCCAAGGACTCACCCATATCAATCACTTCTCGAGCGCGACGAATTCCCGATTGGAAACTTGATCTCACCGGCTTGTGCGGACAACTTCAAGATAGTCCCGTTTACTCCGATGAGCCTACCGAAACGGTTGAGCTGATTCCTATGGGAGCGGCTCGCCTGCGGCTGAGCGCCTTCCCCGAAGTTCGGGACGATAAGAATCTCCGAACATGGCATGCCAACGAGCCCAAAGGGATTGATTACAAGGCGGCTGCGTCATTTTGCCATTCAGCGGACTCGGTCAGCGCACTAAACGATGGCAGAGAACCGTGTGCGTCCAATGATCGGGGAATCAAGCGACTGTCGTTTCTGCCACACCTGGGTACCGAGGAGTGGATTCAAGCCGATTTTACTGAGCCCCAAACTGTCGCCCAGGTCGCCATTTATTGGTGTGACGACGAATCTCGTTATGACCACGCACCGACCGGAATATTTACCAATCAGGCTCGTGGCGACATGTGCCGGACACCTGAAAGCTGGCAATTACACTATCTGAAAGATAGACACTGGCAAGCCGTCGAATCCAGCAACGATCTTGGCGTCGAGCCCAACCAATTCAACCGCATCGAATTCTCACCTATCACAACTATGTCTCTTCGCATCCGCGTCCAACTAAGAGAGAAGCATTCAGCAGGCGTGCTGGAATGGCAAGTCGGTGCGGCTAGCGAAAACTAACCTTCCCCCAACATCGCGCTGGGCGTAGAAAACCTGAGCGAATCCGATAATAGCAAAGAATACGGAATCAAAGACGTTCCAACCTACCACCCAAAAAATGTGAAGGTTTTTACCGCAATCACCGTACGTACCATTTGCCCCTTAGAGACATATTGATGCTATGCGTCGGTGGTTCCCTGATTTGCAGAGCCGGATGGAGTATTGCTTGCGGAAATCGATGTCGTTCCAGCTTTTCGAAAAACATTGGCGATTGCGTGAAACACTGTGTACGTCACGGGCACTGTCACGAATATAGCAAGTTTGTGCCAGCTCCAAGGGTCATATGCGCGAGTGCGTCGCCCGAGACCGAAAATATTTGTTGTGATCGCCATCGCGAAGAGACCGCCGAGCATCGCAATCCCAACGAACATTATGGACCGAAGCAATCCGATACGGTGCTTTGATGAGGCATCGACGATTCCACCAAGTCCGAAGAGCAGGCAACAACCGAGTGCTGGCATGAGGAAAGTAATAAAGAGTTTACGAAGGTCTTCGAACGATTGGGCGAACGAGAACAGGGTGGCAAAAACATATAGCCCGAAGGCAATAGCATAGGGAATAAGAAACCCAATCACAGCGGTTAGCAGTACGTAAGATGTACTTCGAATGATGTTTAGATCGCTTCGAAATTGAAGGGTCGCAGCCGTCGCTGAGCTGGGTGCCTCGTACGGATTAGGTCTACTCACATTGAAGCCCTTCCAATTGAGACGCATTACGAATACGTTCAGCGGGTCGCCAGAAAGCTTAGCAGAGCGAAGCGAACCACTTTGATTCAACTCCGCTGCAATGTTCTTGTTCTGCGGTTTTCTAGTTGGCGGACTCTGCTTCAATCGTCCGCCGTATCTGGCCAGCGAGCGCGAGAAAATCACGCTTGCGTTCGGCTTCTGATCTTTCACTTACCGGCGACGGCGACAATTGTACGAACGTACCGCCTGTCACAAGATTCCATTGCGGACCATCAAGCCACTCAACAAAGTACCGCCTTGTTTCGTTATCGAGTCTTGCATACTCCAACGTCCAATCATCGTGGCTCTCAAATGTATTGACTAGACCGTTCATCAAGTCTTCGCGGTTGATTTCGTTACTTTCAAAGAGGTCAATTATTCTATGGAGATTACTAGCCATGCCAACTTTCGGTTCTTTGTATACCATCTTAGCGAGAATCAATCGGAACGTAATCTACAACTCGGCCAATGACGATTCGGGTGATGTGATCGAATTTCCACCACCAAAGTTCGGCCCACACTCGCTTGGAAACGGTGACTACCTGCGACGCAGTGAACGAGGTAACCTATATCATCCGTTGTTTCGCTCCCAGAAATCGAAGTGATCGAACCTACGAAGCGGTCCCCCACGTGAACGTCGCTTTCTCCACCTGTCAGGTGCAAGAGTTCACCACGAGCCATTTCTGTTCTGTCCCATTCATGTAACCGCAGTTCGTTGCACGTGCCGAATAAGCACGGAATTGCGTACTTACTCGGCCAGCGAATATCACTTATTCGCTGCGTGGAGCCCATATTGTGGCATCTTTAGGGGCGGCCGGCAAGCGAGCCAAGGCCTACGTTGATGACAGAATGTCGGCTTTTGTGGACTTGTCGCGCGACATG
>CAYYHV010000182.1:298-14025 GCA_964471695.1 uncultured Pirellulaceae bacterium | reverse complement strand
GTATGATTCAACTCATCGGGTCCTGCCAGTTGCTTAGCCAATCCAAAATCAAGCACCCGTGGCTCACCGTCAGCATCGACGAGAACATTCGATGGTTTTAAATCACGATGAATCACGCCCTTCTGATGGGCATGACTTACCGCACGGCAAACCTTGGCGAACAACTCCAGTGCTGGCGTGGCTTCCAGTCGATTCTCGCGAACATACTGATCTAACGGCAGTCCACGACAGTAGTCCATTGCGTAAAACGGCTGGCCGTTCTTCGACACACCGGACCGCAGGATTGAAATGATATTTGGATGGCTCAGCCGAGCCGCCAGTTGAACCTCACGGTCAAATCGTTTCAACGCCGAAGGCGAAGCGTGGACACCCGCCAACAGAACCTTGAGCGCTACCTTGCGCTGAGTCGAATCTTCAATGGCCAGATACACGATGCCCTGCCCGCCACGATGCAGTTCGCGAACAATTTGAAAGTCGGAAAACTCATCCGCAATCGGCTCCGACAATGGCGGCGAGGGGGGTGCTTCGCCAGCTTCGGTGGGCAGATCTTCGTCCTCGGGCACTTTGGCCGATGCGGCTTGCTGTCGTGCTCGTTCAATCTGGTCGCGCCAGGATGGTTCCATGTTTCGATCAGTCTGCAAACGAAAAGAAATTCGACTCAGCCCCAAGCAGTTCTCGCAACTGTTCATGAGCGCGCGAACGTAGCATGTGGATGGCCCCTCGGCTGCGTCCCATCTGGGCTCCTACCTCTGGCCCGGAAATTCCCTGAAGATCGTATAAACGAATCACCGTCGCATAATCGTCGGGCAGTTGCTTGAGAGCGCCGTCCATCAAACGCTGGACTTCTTCACGAGCCGCCTTGCTGGAAATCGTGGTCGTATCCGCACCCATCTGCTCAACCAACGAAAGGTACGTGTCTTCTGACGCCGCAGCGTGTTGCCGCTTTGAGGGTGGCGGTCGTTTATCCCGCTGCAAACCGCGGATGGCATCCTGCAAATTGTTGGTGGCGATTCGGGAAAGCCAGGCGACGAGCGAACGATCATCCTCACCACGAAAACGGCTGAATTGCAAAAACGCCTCGAGAAAAGTCACCTGCATGACGTCGTCGACTTGGACCATCGATTGCCACTGGGCACCGATCTGTGGACGAATGCGATTCGCCACCTGAACGGCATGGGATTCGAGCAAATCCACTAGCGCGGATTGATCGCCGTTTCTGGCCAGTTCAATGAGTTTGGACGAGTCGCTCACAGCATTCTCTCCATGTTGAATACCCCGATTATACGTTCCGCTCGAATTCTCAAGCAAAGGGACAAACGAAAAAATACACCCCGTCGTGCATAACTAAACGTGTGTTACCCGAGGTTTTCGCGCTGAAGTCGTCTTTGTTGAAAGAAAAGTGGCAAAACGCGTGGCGCTGCCCCGCGCCATGGCGCCAGAAGAGTATGAGAGGCAAAAACCAACTCAAACCTTCTTGGAAAATCATCACTCAGCAAAGGAACCAAGCCATGAAAACCTCAACTACTTTCGTTCGTCGCTTTGTCATCACAACACTTCTTATCGCGTCATTTGCCTGTTCAGCCACGTATGGCCAGATCAACATTACACCTTCTGACCCGACGGTCGACGGGCGTGAGTTTTTCGTCTTCGCCAAGGATACGGATAGCCGCAACATCACGGTCAATGTGCCAGGTATTCTCGCTACCGACGATGCAGCGCAAAAAGCTACCAAGATCTTCGCCGCCTTCTCCACAGCAGGATTGAAGCCAAAACGATTTGGTAATCGCGTCCATGTTCCCGGGATGAAGTTTATGCGATGGACTTCTTACACTGGAGAAAATCGCGATTCCGTCAAAGTCACCGGTCCTTTCGTCCATGCGACTTTTCTGGATGGCGAAGTCTTGGCGATGAACGATGAGGGCCAACCTGCCCGCTATCGAATCGGTTTTCACGGACCGGGATTCTCAGCCGAGTGTGAACTCTCCGCCCTCGACTTGCCGCCACAGATCGACTCGGCGGGAGTCATGCAGATGCTACACCAGCAATTGATGCAGCAACTTCCTCAGGAGCTCCAGCGTCAAGTTTTCTTCGACCCAAACGACCGCGTGATTATCTTCGACGGCTTTGGCCTTCAACCCCAACCGCTTGTACGACAAGAATTCGAAATCGTTTGGGGCACGGACGATATCGGATTACAGCCCACGGGCGAGACACAAATATTCGGTAAAAGAGCTGAGAACCCTGTTGTCGAACCCAATGGATTACTCAACGCAGCAGGTGAAGCCCCCGGCGCCTGGATGGACTGAACATCGCCGAGGTATCAAGAAACCACGCGAAACGGGCACTTCGGTGCCCGTTTTTTTGCGTGAATTGCGGCCTCAACTCGATCTATCACCCAATTGGCGAAATTCTCTATACTTCAAGATGGCTGTGGAACAGCCGAGTGAACATCAACAACGGTCGAATGGCCGCGGGAGACGGAGTTCCGATCATGCGATCTATTGCAATCATCAATCAAAAGGGCGGCGTTGGCAAAACGACAACAGCCGTCAATTTGAGTGCGGCCCTCGCGGCTGAAGGTAAACGAGTCTGCCTGATTGACCTCGATCCACAGGCCCACGCATCACTTCATTTTGGCGTCGTCCCTACTGATCAGACGGCATCGATTTACGATGTCCTCATGGACGAAGCTGAATTGGGAGACGTCAGCGTAGATGTGACTGATGGGCTCACCGTGATCCCATCGCATTTGGATCTGGCAGCCGCTGAATTGGAATTGGCGGGTGAAGTCGGCAGAGAATTGATCCTGCGCGATCGCTTGGCAGCGGCCGAAGTCGTAGCCGACTATGTGCTCATCGACTGCCCACCATCGCTTGGCATTCTGACACTCAATGCATTGACTGCGGTTCGCGAAGTCTTTCTGCCGCTACAACCACACTTCCTGGCACTTCATGGATTGAGCAAGTTACTCGGGACCATTGATATTGTGTCGCGACGATTGAATCCTGGGTTGGAATTGTCAGGATTGATCTTCTGCATGTACGAATCGGGCACACGATTGGCGGCTGAGGTGTCACGCGATGTCCATAAGTTTTTCGACGAAGTGGACGATCCCGCCAGCCCTTGGGCGCACGCTCAAACGTTTGAGACTCGTATTCGCCGCAACATTCGACTGGCAGAAGCCCCCAGTTTTGGCCAGTCGATTTTCGAGTACGCACCGCATTCCAATGGTGCCACCGATTATGGCAAGCTCGCTCAGGAAGTCCTCGCTTCCGCCGATCAGCGGCGATTCGCTTATTCGGCAAGCGCTTCGACAACCCGACGCAAAGTAAAAGCCGCGTCCCGAGATCCACGAGTCGTTCGATAATTTCCAGCGGCTTGCCGACTGCACGCGTGTTTGCTCGACGGGATGTTGCAGCACCAAGGCTGAGTTCGCGATTTGTGTACCGTCCGCAATGACTGGCCGTCGCGCCGCCATACGACTGGTGATACCAGCCTTCTTTCAACAACGGGCACATTCCTGATATTCGTCAAACTTTATCAGGGTTAACTCGCGTTATTCCGCTGGTAGCATGTATCAGGGGATTTCTCATCTCTCTGGATCAGTCATTCGCATTGTTCCGATTAGGCAAGGCTTGCCACGCTTTCGGATTCTCCACGTTGTCGTGATCGAAAAGTGGGTATTCAAAGCACAAATACGACAAGCGCCATGAATGGACTAGTCGATACGACCTGTGGTTAAGCCGCGGTACGACAATTACGTTCCGCACCAGCCGCCGGTTCCGTAGTTCCGGCAATGGTCCATCCAGAGGCTCAGTCGGTCCAATCATCACCATGATGATGCGATTGAGAGTGACAAATCGCCGTCGAATCAGAAGACGCAAGCAAGGATGCTTCGTTCATGACGGCGGATAGGAGTTCTGACATGAAGTCAACTTTTCGCAATGTAGTGTATGGTCTTCTGGTGGCTGCGATGTCCACCGTTGCCTGCGCCGATTGGACGTCCGCTTACGGCGGTGGCCAACCGGGAACCCAAAATACTTTCGCACCGGGATTAGCAGCTCATCGAGCCGGTGCCGGTGTCTATGGCACCCAGGGAATGCCAAACGGATACCCACAACCGGGCTTTCCGCAAGCAGGTTTCCCGCAAGCAGGTTTCCCGCAGATGACGCCGACTCCCCCGGTCAATTACGGCTCGGGAGCCGTGCAAGCCGGTATGACTCCGGTTCAACCTGCAATGCCCTACGGCACCATCCAGGCAAGTGCCACGATGGCAGCGACTTCACCCGCAGCAACGATGCCTGCCGCCGGCGTGCCCTGTGCTACGCCGTCTTATCCAGGCATGGGAGCTGGATGCTCGACGGGCCCCGTAATGACAACTCCAATGATGGCGATGCCGGCTCCGGTAATGCCAACGGGCCGGCAGTTTGCGGCTGGATTTGCCGCTGGAGCGGCTTCGGGACGGCGGAATGCACCATCATGGTTTGGTGGCATCTACGGCTTGGTGATGAATCGCGACGAAAACGATCAGCGATACTTCCTGACGGACCCAACGTTCCCTGACCGATCCTATCTCAGCACGAGCGATGCTGACATGGAATTCGCCGGCGGCTACGAAGTCCGACTGGGACACACGTTTGCCAAAGGCTGCTGGGGACTGGAATTCGTCTACTGGGAACTCTTCCCGAACGAACAGTTTGCGATTACGACACTGGCCGGTGTACCTGCCCCAGCCCTTTACGGCACGATTCCCTACAACGATGTCTACTTGCCCGCCAGTACCAACCTGATCTCGACGGATTTCCGCGACGGCAACATCAACGCGGCTCGTTTGGATCGTGACTGGAAGTTCCAGAACATCGAAGTCAACTTGATCAGCCGACCATTGTACGCAGGAAACGGCATCCGAGCCGGTCGCCCACGCAGCTTTGGGCCTGGCTTTGCCGGAGCCTTCGGCGGCGGCGGAACGTTCGGCGGACCAGTCATCGGAGCCGGCATGTACGGTCCTTCGATCGGAGGCGGCGGTGGATGCAGCACCGGTGCGTGTGCATCTTGCGGCGACGCCTGTGGCACCGGCAGCGGTGGATGCGGATGTGCATCACCGTACTACGACGGAACGGGAAGCTTACCTTGCGGGCCTGCGGTTGGCGGTCCACTCACCGGTGGCGTCGGTGGATGCCCACCACGCCTGCACATCGGTTGGGGATTCGGCGTTCGTTACTTCCGATTCGACGAAGACTTCTTGTTGAGCTACGACACCGTCGATTCGATCTGGGACGGTGCTGACCCAACGACGGAGTTCTATCATGACATCGACGTCGACAATGATCTTGTCGGTGTGCAGATGGCACTCAATACGGATTACTACCTATCAAAGCGATTGCACCTCGAAGCCGGCACCAAGTTCGGATTCTACGCCAATCACTTCAGCGTTCAGCAGAGCGTCTATGACGACACGGGCTTTGGTTACACCGACATCGGTGGAACTCAGTACGAAACGAATGTCAACGTAGACGATGAGGACATCGCGTTCCTTGGCGAATTGCGACTGGGTCTTGGATACCGCATCGGTTGCCACTGGCGACTAACGGGTGGTTACCGAGCTCTCGCAGCCTCTGGGATTGCGACCGCCACAAACCAAATCCCGTTCGGAAATAGTTGGACCGACCGAGCCGGATACCAGGATGTCAATCGCAACGGCGACTTGATCCTCCACGGTGCGTATGGTGGCCTCGAATTTGCTTGGTAACATTTGATTAACCGGGCTGAACGGAACCACCCGTTCGGCCTCGCCATTTGGCGAAAGCACCCGGCTTGTCCTCTGGCAAGCCGGTTTTTTTATGCGCTGACATTAAACTAGCCAAGCGTCTTGAGCGTCTTGGAACCCTATCGCTTTGAGGATCGACACGCAGATCGCGGCGATCTTAGACAATCACGCTCGTCACGGATTGGAATCCGGCGTCGTTGCGAATCGGATCAAAGTCCTCTTCGCCGCTCACCATGTCGCGATAGTTGGGATCAATCTCAAACGACTGATTCAAATACTGGACGGCCATCGCTGCATTATTGGCCAGACTCCAGTAACAAGCGAGGTTGTAGTGAATGATGCCTTCTTCCGGCATGACTTCCATCGCTTCTTCCAGCGATTGAATCGCAAGGTCCAGTCGACCTGTCCGCTTGTAACACCACCCCAAAGCGAGATGGATGTGAATGTTATTGGGGTCCAATTTCAACGCCATCTTCAGGGGCTCGATTGCGTCCTGGAAGTTATCCATAGCGCGAAGCGCCTGGCCCTGAAGAAAATGGACATCTCCCAGTGGGACTTCTGCGAAAGGCAGACTGGATAATTCATTCAAAGCCCGACGAGCGATGCGATCCCTAGTTTCGGGCTTCAATGGCCAGCGATCCGACAGCACCATAATCAGATCGAGATACCCCTCCGCTGCACGGATTCGCTTCTGTTGACGGATGTCGTTGAGAATGGACATGGGTACCCCATTTCATGTGCGCGTTCTGCAACGCGTATTCGAATATCTCTATTCTACCTGCCTCCCGAGCCCGCGGCGGAAATTGCTGCGAGTTTGCGCTGCAACTCCAATGCAGGCCACAACTAAGAACCACGAATTGAGTTGCGCGATGGAATCGACATTATGCGACGTACCGTCTGTGCCAGATCGTGGCGGGGATCCACGTGTTGCATTCTCGCATCGTACGAGTCGCGGCAAGTGGCGTTTTGGCAACCATTAATGGCCGAAAGATTGCCAAAACCGCAGAAATGTGAGCATGACGGCCGTCGGTATACAAGGTGCGTTAAGTCTGTTCGTCCGGCCTCCCCGGCCCTTTTCGAAAGACTTCAACCCACTGCTCCCCATCATGTTTGGCAAACGGTCACCACGCCGTTGGCGAATCGCGTTGTTGGCAGTTCTCCTATGTGGCTCAGCCACTGGAGTGGCCCAAGAACCGACTCGACCAACATCCTTCAACGAAACCACCTTAGGTTGGCGACGTACGACCGAGGGCTGGGAACACAACACGAACTGGTTGTTATCCAACGTCAAAGAACCCGCAGGCCCTGCATTTCGTTCCGCCACGAGTATTCATCCATCCATCGTGGCTGCCCTGCAACTACTGGCTTCGCTCGGATTTCTTATCGCCTTTGAAAAACGCAATTCGAAATCGTGCAACACGGCAGCTAAGCCCCCAACGACTTGAGTGCCGCGATTCGCGTCAACATCGGCGGATGCGAATAGTTCATAAAGACGTAGAACGGATGCGGAGTCAGATTTGACAGATTGTCTTTCGACAACTTCTTCAGTCCCGTGATTAAATCTTCTGGGCTCCCCGTCACGTCGGCAGCATAGGCATCGGCTTCGAATTCGTTCTTGCGACTGAGAATCATCATCCCGACAGACAATAGCTTGCTAACCGGTTCAAACAGGAACGTGAAGAATACGAGGCTGCAATAGACGGAAGTTTCTTTGACACCAAAGGCCTGAAACAATCCCTCGTTATTTAAAAACTTGCCAAGCAGAAAGAACAGCACTCCGGTTTGAAGGATCCCCAAAACCATCGTCTGCACAATGTGCTTTTTCTTGAAATGGCCAATCTCGTGAGCCAACACCGCCACTAACTCGCCAACACCGTGATTCTTGATCAACGTATCGAACAACGCAATCTTTTTGTTCTTCCCAAATCCGGTGAAGAACGCGTTCGATTTCGTCGATCGCTTGGAACCATCAATCTCGAAGACTTCTGTCAGTGGAAATTGACATTTCTCCGACATATCCTGAATCGCTGTCTTGAGCTCACCGTCTTCCAACGGCTTGAACTTATTGAACAGCGGCAAGATAAATTGCGGTGCCAGGTAAGCCATCAGTAGCGAGAATCCAGAAACGGCAATCCAACCGTACAACCATGCAGTGGATCCGAAACTCTCAAACAAGTAAATGACAAGCGCCAACAGCGGCGCGCCCAGAAGCACGGCCAAGCCTAATCCTTTTGCGCGATCCCCGAAAAACGTCCCGATCGTCATCTTGTTAAATCCAAATTTTTCCTCGATCACAAACGTATCGTATAGCTCAAACGGAAGACTGATGATGGTCGAGCCAATATAGAGCAACATCATGAACAATAATCCCTGAAAGATCGAATTGTCCGTAATGCCACGTACGATGCCGTCCAACCAACCAAATCCACCCACGAACCAGAAGATCAGGAACGCAATGAGGGAAACGGTATCGCTGATAATTGAAAAACGCGATCCGGTTCGAGTGTACTCCTGCGACTTGGCATACTCCTCGGCATCAAAGACATCCGAGAATTCTCCTGGCAGTTCCGGTTTTAGCGCACTCAAGTTGAGCACTCGCCCGACGACGTCCAGCACATAAAAGCCCAACACGGTTAGCAACACAAAAATGAAATAGCCATTCACGTCGACGTTCATCTATTACCTCTGGGCCCAATCTATTCTCTACTTACGGCAATCAATTATGCGATCAACCCGGCTTCACAGCCGTCCAAGTCCAATGTCGATCACTGGTTGCCACGACCGTTTCCGCCGCGAATCCATAATTTTGCACGATGGACTGCATCTCCTGCAATTCCAACGCGGCTCGAAGTGAGTCGTCAAACAACTGGCGAGCATGGTCGGACTCGTTGCCCGCATAAAGCTCCACTAATCGGGTGACTTCATCGCTTGATTCGGGTCGCATCAGATCGCGGAAAAACAAGACGGCACCGGGTTTCGCGACTCGAACGGCTTCGGCAACCGATCGTTCGGGGTCCGGCAAGTGATGGATGATACTGTTGGAAACGACTGCATCAAACCGCGAATCCTCATATTCCAGCTGTTTTGCATCGACGCGATCCAACGCGATACGGTGCATCAGCCCGGACACTTCAATATTATTTCGAGCCAAATCCAACATACTGACGGCCATGTCGACCGCCAAAATACGGATACGGTCATCACTGCGCTTCGCCAACTCAATAGGAATCAGCGCCGTTCCTGTTCCCAGATCGAGAATCTCGAAATACTCACTTGAAGCATCGGTTGCATGGACTTGGATCGCTTCCAACAAATGATCCACAAAAAGCTTGTTAACCTCGGAGTGGTCCATCTGGTCGTAAGAGATTGCCTCTTCGACGGTATCCATGGCTTCCGGTTCCAGTTGTCTTTCAAGACTCATGGTGTTGTTCCTTGTTCAAAATCGCGTAACGGATCAATTGTAGATCCTTTGCCGCCAAGGAGAACTCCATAGTCCGGAATACTCAATACCAGAGCGGTCGTCATCTTAATGCTCGTGCAACGCGTCAGAATCCAGAGAAACAGGATCCAACAAAAGTCCCCAAGCTGCCAACAGCAAAGCCACGACTCCATAGCCAACCACGTAGCGCACAACCTGAATGCGGACTTCCGGTGCAAGATTCCATGGCAAATAGACCGGAGCCCCAGGTAAGGGAGAGTGCATCACCCCGAACGCCGTACAGATTGCGGCGACGAGAAAGAACGAAGAGGCGATACCCAACCTGCGATCAATCAGGGCGGCTACGGCTGATGCCCAGACGAGACTGGTCAGAATGAAACCGTTTGCCAGAATTCTTACGGTCTGCAGTTCGCTTTGTAAGACTTCGGACAGGTTCGCGATTGTCGTTCCCGAAGGAGCCAGGTCGCCAAAGATCTTGTCGATGAACAGTAAGGCCAGCGAAGCCAGCGCCGGAATGCAGGCGACTACGACTGCAGGATAATGACGGCGTTCCGTGGCTTTAAAACTCTGTGCTGTGATTTCGATCCCAATGAAGATCAATATTGGAAAAACAGCAGCCTTGGGAATGATCACATAAAGATACCCGAAGAATCCCAGTAATCCGGCTGAGCCAACGAATATCGCAGTCGCCAGGGTGTAAGCCGCACGGCCCCCCATCGCTTTGTAAGCCGGGTGACCGATATAAGGCGTTGTCTGAATGACGCCACCACAGAGACTGGCAACCAGCGTTGCGAACGCTTCGACTCCGATGACTGCTTTCGTATCATATTCATCACCAGCCGCGGCTGCACTCTCCGTACAATCAATGCCGCCAATGACCGTCCCTAATGCGAACGGAATTACAACCGGAAGGTAGACCAACGAATCTCCCAGTCGATTGATCCATTCGAATCGAAAGACCGTCAGCCACTCCGTAGGAAACAAAGCGTCGGCGGGATTCGCGATTTCTGGGTGGCGGACTGGCCCCAAGAGATCCTGATATCCCATCCATTGCATCGCATAATAGATACCGCCAGAAACGATCAGCGCGCCGAGTGCTCCGGGGATTTTTCCAGGCAGTGGGATTCTTGCGACCAATGTGGTCAAAATGATGGCAAGCGCCGTTAGCCCCACAATGGGATAGGCAAGGACTTCTAGCAAAGGCAGGAAGGAAATGAGGACCAAAGCGACAGCTGAAAGGGATCCTAACAGTCCCGCTCTAGGAACAATCTTGCGTACCCACCCTGAAATTAGAGCACACGCAAATTTGAACAACGCACTGATGAATATTGCGCAGATCCCAATATGCCACGTGTAGATGGCTGCATCCGTCTCAGGAAGGGTATTTTGGGCGGCCAAATAGGCAGGCCCCAAGACGAAAAAGACCATCCCAAACGTACTTGGGGTGTCGAGCCCTAAAGGCATAGCTGTAACATCGTTACGTCGATCTTTGGCCGATAATTTAAGGGCCATCCAGAAGAAAATCAGGTCGCCTACGAAAACACCAATCGCAGTCCCTGGAACCATGTAACGAAGTGCAAACCTTACAGGAAACCCAAAAACGGCGGCGAGCAGCCCAACCGTCAATAAAAGATCTGCAACATTGTCTAACATCAAGCCAAAGAAGGCGTTAGCGTCGCCAGGGGCAGCCCAGTTGTAGCTTTTTTTATTCATTCCTGCTTCTGTGGCACGGATGTTGCTGATTGTGTGGATTACTCACAACAAGTTTGTTGGCCGATTCGTCCAAATGCAATGCCAGCAACCACTTGCGTTCGGCAGTATGGGAATTAGCTCCCATCCGACCCGTCGCAAAGTGCGGCAGCATTTGGAATCGGCGGAACAGGAAGAGGCAGCCTGTGTGGCAAACCGTGAGAACAACTCCTCAAACGGTGCGTACATTACTATGAGCTCAGCAAATATAAAAGCTATGGCAGCGATGGCAACAAACAACCCAACACGATCGACGACGGAATTAACCGACGAACAGATCCTGCTCGAATACCGGAGTTCCGGCGATCAGGGATTGTTTTCGGTATTGGTCCAGCGATACGAACGTGAGTTGTATAGTTACCTACGCCGGTATCTTGGAAATGCTGAGCACGCAGAAGATGCTTTTCAAGCGACTTTCCTCCAACTGCATTTGAAGTGTGACCAGTTCGAAGAAGGAAGACGATTGCGACCGTGGCTGTATATGATCGCCACAAACAAAGCGATTGACCTCCAACGTCGCAACAAGCGGCACCAGATTGTCAGCCTGAATGGAAGCCAGGCGGGCGAAGACGCCGGACAGTTGATGGATATGCTGATGGGTGACGAACCGTCTCCCTTATCACGCATGAATCAGCTCGAACGTGGCGACTGGGTCACGAACACGATGGAGGCTCTTCCTGAGCATCTCAAGTTAGTCGTCCACCTCGTTTACTATCAAGGATTGAAGTATCGCGAGGCGGCCGAAGTATTGTCGATCCCTGTAGGTACCGTCAAAAGTCGACTACACGCGGCCATCACAAAGATGACCAGCGAGTGGAATGACTCACACGACGAGGAATTTTAGCGAACATGCAAGAGAATCTGCTTGGATATCTGTTGGGGGCACTGGATGGCCCCGAGCATGAGAAAGTCCGACTTCAACTCGAGAACGACCCTCAATTGCGTTTGGAGCTTTCCAACCTGGAATCCAAGCTCGCGCCCTTGGAGGAAGATCGCTGGCAACACGAACCACCGGCTGGTTTAGCCGCTGCGACTTGCAGCATGGTGGCTGAGCACGCGGCTCAAGCGACTCCGCGTACTGCCAAATCCTATCGCAAAACATCACCGACGATCTCGCGCTCAGAAATGAGCGAATGGAACCCTCGCAAGCATGGTTGGGATTTGATCGATGCCGTAGTAGCGGCTGGAATCTTTATCGCGGCTGCAATGCTGTTCCTTCCAGCGATTGCCAATTCTCGACAACAGGCTCGACAGCTGGCATGCCAAAACAATTTGCGTCAGGCCAGCACCGGCTTGCAATTATTTGGAGCCAACAATCGAGGCATTTTTCCGTACATTCCCACGGAAGGAAAAACCAGTGTCGCTGGTTTTTATGCTCCACAACTCGTTGATTCAGGTTACCTGACCCAAAACGCATCGTTTTTGTGTCCGAGCTCGCAACTCGCTTCAAACAGCAATCGCTTTGCGGTTCCGACGATTGACAGAATCCAGGCGGCCGAAGGGGAAGAACTGATCAACCTGCAACAAACCATGGGCGGCAGCTATATGTATTCCATGGGACATATGCAACAAGGTAAGCATCGAGCCACGAGAAATCGTGGCCGTACTTATTTTCCGATCATGGCTGACGGCTTTGAATCACCCGGTTCGCTTTCCATGGTCTCGGCCCACGGTGGCCGCGGAGTCAACGTAGCGTTCGAAGGCGGCAATGTCCGCTACATCGTCAACCTGACACGGCAGCATCCGTACTTCGTCAGTGATCGCGGTTTAGTCGAAGCCGGTACCCACGTAAACGATCCGGTTTTGGGACACAGCTGGTCTCGCCCGATTCCCGTACAGTTTGTCGGCAAATTCCCCCAACAACAGCCGCCCAAACCAATCACCGGAAAACGGATCATCCTGCGAATCAAATTCAACAACCTCAACAAGGTGGTTCCGGAATTTGATGAGCCTGTTGCCGATGACTTGATGTCAACACTCTAAGAGCGATCAAACGCGACTCGCGTCTGTCACCAATCGCCGCAGCACTAAGACTCGACCAAGCGCTTGCGGCGCGCTTGCGACTTCCTCGACCCTACTAAGAAATACACCCTTGGTCGGTCGCTACGATTAGTCAGCGTCAAACGCTCGTCTTCGCGCATTCCAGCCGCAACGCTTACGCGGATTCCCATGCTCACGGAATATCGCGAATTCTTTCCACACCCTACATCTGGGGAGCCTCACAGGCGGAGCGTGCTATCTTTTTGTGTCCAGTCACCACACAATCAAGGCAACACAATGTCATACGACCTTATCGTTATCGGCAGCGGTCCTGCCGGCCAGAAGGCTGCAATCGCAGGCGCGAAACTTGGCAAACGCGTTGCCATTGTCGAACGGCAACAACGAGTCATCGGGGGAGTCTGCCTCCACACCGGCACGATCCCCTCCAAAACGATGCGGGAGGCGATCCTTCACCTTACAGGATTCCTGCAGCGCGATGTGTACGGCGATCTGTACCACAAGAAGCACTCGATCACGATGCCGGATTTGATGCGCAAGCTCGCGCAAGTCACCAAAAACGAAGTCGATGTCATCAACGATCATTTTGACAGCAACAACATTGAGGTCATCGAAGGCGAGGCGTCATTCCGCAGTCCTCATGAGATCAGCGTCCAGCAAGGCGAAGTCGCGATGATTATCGAGGGCGAGAAAATCGTGCTTGCCTGCGGTACCCGCCCTGCCCGTCCTTCGCACATTCCTTTCGATGATCGCCGAGTCTTCGATAGCGATGAC
>CAYYHV010000182.1:0-288 GCA_964471695.1 uncultured Pirellulaceae bacterium | reverse complement strand
AATCCCAAGAAATATGATCGTTGTCGGTGGCGGTGTGGTCGGAATCGAATACGCCATTATGTTCGCGGTGCTTGGCGTAAACGTGACCGTCATCGAAGGGCGCGATCATTTGCTTGGCTTCTGCGATCGAGAAATCTCCGAATCGCTGCTCTATCAGGCTCGTTCGCTGGGCATGATGTTCCGCTTTGGTGAAACCGTAACCGGCATTCACGAAGTCAACGAAAAACGTGTGGCTGTGGAATTGGAAAGCGGCAAACGACTGGCAGCTGATACCGTACTCTTCAGCGT
>CAYYHV010000181.1:0-14047 GCA_964471695.1 uncultured Pirellulaceae bacterium | reverse complement strand
CGATTGGTTTGGTCGATTTCGCAACCGACGCGGACGCTACGATACACGCGGGCAATTGCCAAGCGGCACTGAGTTCGAAGGCCTGAGTGGTCTCAAGCATGTCATTGCAACCGAGAAGATGGACGAACTCAGCCGGCAGACTGTCAACAAGACGCTATCGTACGCATTGGGACGCCAAATCGAGTACTATGACGAATTGGCGATTCGATCTATTGTCAAACAGTTTGCCGCCGATGACTATTCGATGAGAACTTTGATCCACGCAGTCGTGGGGAGCTACCCATTCAATTTCAAACAGGCAGTTAAAAGCAACTGACCGCCGACCCAATTCCTCCATCGGACGACACGCATGAACAATCAATGGCGCATTTCTCGACGAACGATGCTGCGTGGAGTTGGAGCCGCGATCGCGTTGCCGATGCTGGACGTGATGGAACCGGCAAAGTCGCTGGCCGACAACGCGGCTGCTTCGACGTGTCGAGCGGCTTACCTTTATATTCCGAATGGAGTCGCTAAAGGGGCTTGGAATGCCGAAGAGGTTGCCGAAGACGGTTCGATTCAGCGACTTAATAAGTGGATGTCGCCACTGGAGGCATTCAAAAGCGACTTGGTGATTCCTCGCAACATGTGGACTCCGCGCGGCAATGGCCATGGAGCCGGAACCGCAACTTGGTTGACTGGCAATGGTCTGGATGAGCGGCGGATGAATGTCGGCGGTGCGTCGGCTGATCAGATTGCCGCACGCCACATCGGCGCATCCACCTTGCTGCCTTCGCTTGAGCTATCTTCACGCGGCGAAGGATTTTTTTCCGGCAGTCTCGTGCGCAACGCCATTTCATGGAGAGATTCGAAAACACCGGTCCCGCGAGACACCGAGCCACGAGTCGTCTTTGACCGCATGTTTCGCCGTGGAGCCCAGGGTGCATCCGATCGCTCCATTCTGGATAGCGTTCTTGAAGATGCCCGCAGCCTGCGACGCAAGGTGAGCAAGGACGATCACCGCAAGATCGACGAGTATCTTGATTCGATTCGTTCCATCGAACGCCGCATTAAATTCGCGGATGAGAATTCGAACAAAGCCATAGCGGATACAGCTCTAGCCGACAAGATGATCCGACCACCCGCGGGAATTCCCAACGATCACGGCGAATATCTGCGGACCATGTTTGATGTGATTTCCTTGGCTTTCTGGGCTGACGCAACCCGCGTTTGTACTTTTATGCTCGACCATGGTCAGAGCAACCGCTATTTCAACTTCATTGACGGAGTCCAAGGCACTTGGCACGCACTATCTCATTGGCGCGATGCTTCTGGCAACACTGAAGATGATGACGGCAAGACCTCATGGTCAAGCGTGGCCGTCAAGAAGAAGCAGTACAACGCCGTTGTACGCTGGCATCACGAACAGGTCGCCTATTTCCTGGGTCGGCTGAAAAGTATCCGCGAACCCGATGGTCGGACGCTGCTGGACAACTCGATGATTCTCTACGGCTCCAGTTTGTCCGACGGCCACACACACGACGAGAAGAATCTGCCGTTGCTCATCGCCGGCGCAGGTGCTGGCACAATCAAAACCGGGCATCAAATCAAATTCCGCCGTCCCACAAGCATGTCGAAACTCCACCTGTCCATGCTTCGACGAGTAGGAGTCCCCATGCAAGAGTTCGCGGAAGCCAAAGAACCACTTTCTGAGTTGGACGCGTAAAAGCGATTTACGACATCTCTCTTTTTTCTTCGTCGCCAATCGTCAAGAACTCCGGCGGCATTCTCATTTTTCGATGACGATTTCCATCTGCCTGAAACCGGTCTTCTGCACGATCTCTCTTGCCCGAATTCCAATATCTTCCAACGAATGTTCTGCGAAAAGCGGAATGCCTGCCCCAAGTTCAATCGGCATCTCGGAAAGGCTCAGATTCGTGATCAAGCCTCTGTCCAAAAAAGAAGAAGCGAGCCTCCCGCCACCTAACAACCAGAGATGCTCCAGCCCGCTCGAACTTGCGCTGGCGATAACTTCATCAATTCCTCTGGCGACTCGCAGGTTTGCTCCCTCCATGCGCTGAACATCCTGACTTGTGCAGACCCAAGACGGCTTGTCTTCATAGGGCCAGGCTCCGTAATTGAAAACGAAATCATAGGTGCGACGCCCCATGACAAGCCCATCAATGCTTGCGAAAAATTCATCCAATCCGGTTTCGCTCATGTCGATGTTCAAATCATCCAGCCAAGACACGTCACCATCTTCCTTGGCAATGAATCCATCGAGACTTATGGCCGCGGCGTAGGTGATTCTCATTACCTTGAGCTCGATTTCATCAATCGCAGAATTTGTGCATAGCGAACAATCCGTTATGCAGCGTGATCTAAACGGACTGCTAAGCGAGAATTTCGCGGACAACCCTGGCCGGTTCGACGCCGGTGAGTCGCATATCCAATCCTTGAAAGCGATAGGTGAATCGCTCGTGATCAATCCCTAACAGATGGAGCATGGTGGCGTGAAAGTCGTGAACCGAAACCACATTTTCAACGGCGTTGTACCCCAGCTCATCCGTGGCGCCATGCGAGACTCCGCCCTTGATACCACCTCCGGCAAGCCACATGGAAAATCCCTTGATGTGATGGTCACGACCTGGATTTTTGCCACCCCCTTGGGACATCGGAGTACGGCCGAATTCACCACTCCACACGACTAACGTATCATCAAGTAACCCACGCTGTTTGAGATCGTTTACCAGCGCCCAACTGGGACGATCGACCAGACGGGCAGTGGTTTTCACACCGTTGCGAACTCCACCATGATGATCCCAGCCACGATGATAGAGCTGGATAAAACGAACTCCCCGTTCCGCTAAGCGTCGGGCGAGCAAGCAGTTACTGGCGAACGAACCGTCGCCTGGTTTTGCTCCGTACGTATCCAGCGTTTCCTGAGACTCGCCCGACATGTCGACGAGTTCAGGCACGCTCGATTGCATTTTGAAGGCTAACTCATACTGTGCAATGCGAGTCGCGATTTCAGGATTGTCTACGATCTCGTTTCGCAGCCGATTCAATCCGTTGACGGTGTCAATCACCTGTTTTTGATCCTGCCGATCTACGCCAGGTGGGTTACTAACGTACAGAACCGGATCACCCTTGGAATGAAAATGAACCCCCTGATAGCGACTGGGCAGGAACCCACTATGCCACTGTCGAGTCGCAATAGGTTGAGATTGCCCGCCACCGACTGACGTCAGAACCACAAAACCCGGTAACTCCCGAGACTCACTTCCCAATCCATACTGTATCCATGAGCCCATGCAGGGGCGGCCGGAAATCTGAGTGCCGCAATTCATGAAGGTATGAGCCGGGTCATGATTGATCTGCTTTGTCGTCATTGAGCGCACTATTGCGATATCATCCGCCAAGCGACTGATATGGGGAAACGCCGTCGAGATAGACTGCCCCGAATGACCATGCTTTCGAAATGGAATCTGCGGCCCAAGGCACTTGAGTTGTTTCCCCTGCAACTGTGCAATCGGCTGCCCATCCGTGAAGGAAGCAGGCATCGGTTGACCGCTCATCTCAGCCAGCTTGGGTTTATGATCGAGCGTCTCCAGGTGCGAAGGCCCGCCAGCCATGCAGAGAAAAATGACTCGTTTCGCCTTGCCTGGAAGTTGGGGTCGAAAATTTCCCAGTTGCGAAGTCGCAGACTCTGCCAGTAGTTGACTCGTTAATGCCAATGAGCCGATTCCAACGGCTCCGCTGCGGATAAATGTTCGGCGATTTATCTGATTGAACATCATGAATCCTGTTGGTTTGTCATCAATTTGCACGTCCCCCGTCAAAGGCACCGCGTCGCCAATGATTTCTCAGAATCGAGAAGTCGCTTCGTACATATTGAACATCGCACGAGTAAGCTGTGTCCAAGCCGCCAGTTCAGCGGAGTCTACCTTGTCCGGTTTCGCCGCAGCCCCGATTTTCAGGAACGCCTCCGCCTCCGCAGGTTTTTCGGCAAATCGCTTTGTCTGTTGCTCAAGAAGATCGAGCAACAATCGCAACTCGTCTTCCAAGGGTTCCCGTGTCAGCGCCGTCTGGAAAGCCCACTTCAATCGAGAATTGGTATCGCTTTCCTGAGCCAGAACGTTCATGGCAAAAACCCGTGAAGCCTCAAGAAACCCAGGCTCATTCAGCATCACTAACGCTTGTTGGGGAATGTTCGATTTCGCCCGTTTCGCACTACATTCCTCACGACTGGGTGCGTCAAAAGCTAACATCGCCGGATGCAAAAACGTACGGCACCAATAGGTGTACAGGCTCCGTCGATATAACAAGGAACCGGAGTCGGCTTTCCATTTTCGCATCGGAAAATTCAAATGCCTCCAGTACCCGGATGGTTGGTAAGGTTTGACACTACGTCCACCAATCTGAGAAACATCTAGCAATCCGCTGACGCTAAGGACAGAATCGCGAACGAATTCCGCGTCAAGTCGCCATCGGCCTTGGCGCGCGTACCAATCGTTTGCCGGATCCGACTCTCGCAACTCCGCTGTGACACGGGACGATTGCCGATACGCATCCGACGTGACGATCAAGCGTACAAGATGTTTTACGTCCCAACCGCTTTCACGAAACTCTACAGCCAACCAATCCAGCAACTCTGGATGCGTTGGTGGTTGGCCCTGACCGCCGAGGTCATCGAGGTTCGCGGACAATCCGCGACCAAAGAACAGACTCCAAATTCGATTCACGAACGTTCGTGCAGTTAACGGATTCTCGTCCGACACCAGCCATTTCGCGAGGTCCAATCTTGTGGCGCGACGTTCCTCCAAGTCGCCGAATGCCGATTGTGGCAGGAAACGTGGAATCATCGGCTGGACGACTTCACCTGACTCGTCCAACCAGTTTCCGCGCGGCAGGATTCGCATGACGCGTGGTTTCTCCATTCGTTCCGTTACCAGCATCGAGCGGGTACCGTCCTCAATTAGGCGTAGCTCAGACTCCGCGGCGGTGCGGGCTTTACGGAAGGCGGCCAACTCGGGAGCGATTCCCCAGTAGTGGCCAGCCAACTTGGCTCGCTGCTTGTCGTTTCGTTGGTCGGCTGCAACCTCCAGCGCTTGTTTAACTTCCTTCGGAAGCTTCGCATTTTTGTTGCTGAGCGCCGTGGCTTCCCATGCAGCCTGACGTTTCGCTACGGTTTCAGCGAGCGCAGGACTGGACTTGAGGACGCGGGAAAGTTCAGACTCGGCGATTTCTTTCCGAAGTCGTTCGATCCGGGCTCGATCCGCAGTGGAGTAGAGCTTCAGGTTGGGCTTACGTTTACCGATGGCCGTTTCTTTGATATCCGAAAAGAAGGCCGCCATCGAATAAAAATCACGGGCGGTAAAAGGATCGTACTTATGATCGTGACATTGAGCACAACCAAGCGTCGCCCCCATCCATACTCCCGACACACTACGGACTCGATCCGCGGCGTAGATCGCAATGTACTCTTTGGCTTGAGCGCCGCCTTCTTCCGTGGTCTGCAACAAGCGGTTGTAGCCAGACGCAATCAGTTGCTGTTGCGTCGGATCGTTGAGCAAATCTCCCGCCAACTGCTCGACGGTAAATTCGTCAAATCGTTTATTGGTATTAAATGCTTCGATCACATAGTCGCGATAGGCCGAGACTTCCATATGCGTATCACTGTGATATCCGATCGTGTCGGCGTACCGAACGAGGTCCAGCCAATACGACGCCATGCGTTCACCATACCGTTGATCCTCCAACAAACGGTTGACCAACGCGTCCCACGCCCGCGGTGATGCATGCTCGAGAAACATCGCAGCCTCGTCAGGAGTCGGAGGGACCCCTAGCAAGTCGAGATACAATCGTCTCACTAGCGTTCGACGATCTGCCGCTGGCGAAAACGATAGCGAGACGTCATCCAGCCGACTTTGAATGAACGCGTCAACGGGATTCAACGCAGCGGACTCTATGTCATCGGGAAAAGCCGGGCGACGGTTTTCACGATAAGCCCAATGGACTTCGTAACCTCCGCCCTGGTTGATCCAAGCTCGAATCAATGCGGCTTCATCCGCCGTAACAGATTTGTGCGTATTTGGTGGAGGCATCATCTCGTCTTCATCCTTCGACAGGATGCGTCGCAAGAGCTCCGACGCATCCGCATCTCCGCCGACGAGCACGTCGGCGTGTGCCGAATCGTGTTGATCCAATCGCAGCTCGGCTTCGCGCGTACCCTCATCCGGTCCATGGCAGGCGAAACACTTGTCCGACAGGATGGGTCGAATATCACGAGAGAAGGAGACTGTGGATTCTGCGCTGCTGACGGACAGCAAGAGCAGGAACGAAAGAACGGGACACGCTAATTGAAAGGACGCGTTCATTTTCTTCCACGACTGAGAATCCGGGACCGGCATCACGAGTATTCATTCTATTTTGATTGCGCTCCACATGGGAGCCTGCAATCTTAAAGAACTCGATAAGACCGTCGGAGTTTCAGCGTGCTACCGACGAGTGAGATGTGCCGCGAGCTATTCGCGCGTTGCGCGAGCATCATTTTTCGCTTGAACCGGTCTGAGCTATTCAGCAAACTCAGTTTGAACCGCGTCGTAGAAGTCTTGCTCGCGTATTTCCAGGCGATTTGCATTCTGCACGTTGAACGCCATCGCAGGCAAATGCTGCTTCGCGATTTGACAGTAGTTTATCAACTTTTCTATCGTGAGAGAATTCGTCGGGTCAGACTCAACGATTCGATTCAAATTGCTACGTTCCGCGGTTGCCATCTCACTGAAACGATAGACGCCAAATTGATTTAGCAGTCGTTGCATCCCATCGTCAATGCCATCAATCAGCGTCAAATCATCGTGGGCGTAAACAGCGGACGTCAGCGACTGCATCGCAGCAATGTCATCCATGGCTTGTTGCTCAAAATCGTCTTCCGAAACCTGGAGCACACGCGAGTTATTGTTGGCCAGTTGATTCCTGGACAACTCACACCATTGAGCAATCTGTTTGATCGTAAATTGACCGCCCAATCGTCGCTGCAACTCTTCCAGCGTACTTCGTTCTGCCGTGGCAAGATCGACTGGGTGGTTTATTCCACAACTGTGGAACGTTTCCAGCATGGATGCGCTGAGCCCAGGTATGAAGGAAAAGTCGTCGCGTTCATCCCATTGCATGCCAGTGTCGTAGGACGCTGACAACAGGGCTTCGTCGGCTGGACTGTAGTACTCATCCGAATAGTCTTCATAATGCTCGTTTGAGTTGGCCACGTATTCGTGACTTGTCGCCTGCGCCACGGCCGACGCTGCGGGCGCACCGGGCTCAAGCTGCGAAGCTTCCTCATCAACGGCCTGAGCCAGCGGAGCGACTCGCCGTTTGCCAGCGCGGGTCCCGCCATTGCGAACTGCGGCCAGTCGTTTATTCTGCGCGTCATTCGTCGCCATCGCCTCGGCGCGACTTTCCTGCATCTGTCGTTGTTGCTTGCCGCGTCGTTTGGTTCGCCCAAAATAGTAGAGGGGCAATACGAGCAACGGAATCATGCTCCAGTTTGCCAAAACTCTAGAATCCACAACTGCACTTCGTGACGGTCGCACTACGGCTGCAATCACATCCGGTTCCGAGATTGCGCTGGACTCTTTCAATTGCTTTGTTGATGCCAGTAGCATCACTGCATCAGTCGTCGGCGATCTTTTTTCGGCAACGTCGAACGCTGACGTTACGGCGTCGAGGGATAGCGCCTCGGATATTTGCGACTCGACGCTCGGATTTGTGGGTCGATTTTGGACCACTTGCTCGTCCAGCAATTCATTCAGTGGCTCAACCCAAATGGGAGCACCCCATTTAGATTCCTGTTCGGAACGGTTCAATTCATTCAGGTCATCAAAGACGAGATTGTTGTTGGCATAGTCGAGATCGAGGGGCGTCAAACTTAGAGATGCGTTGACCGTTTGGTCGTACAAGTCGACGAGAGGGTTATATCCCAACGGATTGTTACGTAAAGGGTTTCCGAGATCATCACGCGTTGCCGCCAAATCGGTGTTTTCCAGCCTGGGAACGCCAGCGGTCGCCTGCTTGGGAAGCCCCGCGGGCTGGGGAGTCACAACCGGCCACGGTTTGAGTTCGGGAGCCTTGATATCCTTCGGGTCACGTCGATCTTCAAACTGACTCATGAGGTCAGCGTAGCTCTCCAGATTAAGTAGCGCATCGACCGGTTCGGACTTGGCTCGCACCCAGCGACTGTCCATCGGCACTTTCTCACCGGGCGCTTCGACGTAAGGAATGTTTGGCTCGATCGCAGGCGTCACGACGGGTACGTCCGTCGTTTTTGCCTGACTGCCCGTTCGCTTCGCAAGAGTAGCAGCCTGCGAGCGTGTCTCGACGACGGGCGCGGGTTTCGAAGGTTGACGAGGAGCCGGTGCCCAATTGCGTTGGTACTGACTTTTCGGTTGAACTTGTTCTGTTTGCCGAGGCCGCCGTCGAAAGAAGCGTCCTTGTGCGGATGCGATTGCGGGGATGAATGAGCTGCCAAGGATTAGCAACAGCGTAAGTCGTAGACGATTCATGAATTCTGGTTCCCGGACAGCAGCGACACTCGATCTGCGCAGATTTGGATCACTCACGAACCATCGGCGTTTGCCGTGCGAATGCTTGCCTTTGGAATTGCGCATGCAGCACCATCCGGTTTTGACGGTTGTGCATCAGGCCCACAGTGCTGGAATAAGCTGTACGACCAAAGACGTCGATCACTATGCGCGGAAATAACCGTCGAAACTGGTAGAGTCAACGTAGTGAACAAGGTCGTACTACCATGCGGTCACTGCTCGAAATTTACCCAAGCATGCCGTGCGAAGTACCGCATCCATGTCACGCAGCGACAGCCCTACCCAGTCGTCAAGCACCGTATAGGCATGGCTTCGATCAGCGACTTGTAGCATTGAAGGGCGCGACTACGGGCGATCACCCCAGAAATCCAGCACGCGCACCTTGTCGAGAACAGGTTTCAGGACTTCAACAAAGGCTTTGTGGTCAGGGTGCGGCAAGTAGGCTTCTCGGCCTTCCTCAGAATCGAACGTAACCATGAAACAGTGCGTGAACCCATCCGCCTTGCCTTCGGGACTGTTGTTCAATCCCCATTCAAAGTGCTTGATGCTATCAATCTTCGAGGGAAGAGCCGCAAAAGCTTCTTCGACTTGCTTGATCGCCTGAGGATCTGCGTCGTCTTTGAATTTGAAAAATACCGAATGCTTGAGTTCCTTGGGCATCGCTTCATACGGTGTTCCCCAGTAATCGAACACGAAGACTCCAGCCATATGAGGTCGAAGCACGTCGGCAAAGTCGCCCTTGTGGGCAGGGTGTGGAATATAAGTCGATCGACCGGCGGTGTCCTTGAATGTCAGCAGAAAGCAGTGGCTGAAGCCGTCATCGAGCCCTTCGGGACTGTTGTTCGTCCCGGATTGAAATTCCGTGATCACGTCGATCTTGGCCGGCAAGCCGCGGAACGCATCTTCGACCGATTGGACCTCCGCATCGCTCGAAGTGTCCTTGAATTTAAAATACACAGCGTGACGCAACACTTGTCCTTCGCGCACCTCGTTTTCCATCACTTCCTCATTCTTCGTTCCACTACCTTCGGATTGCTCGGGTTTGGACGTCACCGACACGTCACTGGAACACGATACGCAGGCCAGCATCAGCAGGCTCGCAAACAACTTCGTTCGTACATTTTTCATCACTAGGTTCCCCTATTTGTATCGTGCACCAAGAGCTATTCTTCTATCCGCGATTTCCACGATTGGCAAGCACAGCAAACCCGACACCCGGATGAATATTTGAGTCGAGGGTGGGTCTTCGATAGAATCCATGCCATGGAATCAGCCTCTGAAGCATCGCCATTTGCTAACCCACCTGGGAAGACTCTCCCCGATTGGCTGCTACGTATTCGCTCCGTTCCGCTGATTCTTTTACTAGCGGCCTTCGTATTGCTCGACATTTTGACGGCGACCATTTGGGAGATCAACGGAGACGAAATCGCTGGCATCTTTGTTGGATGCGTTTTCGCGCAAGCCGTCCTCAGCGCGACTTTTACATCCTTGTCTGCTGCACCGCTTGGCATACGAACCTCTGTTGGCATCCTCACCGCGGGATTGATAGGGCTATTGATGTTTCGCGTTGCTCTTCGCGATGCTGGAGACACTTGGACCGCGTACACTTTGACAGCCGCCGTGCTTATCCAATGGGCCGTATGCCAGTTGCCCCTTCTTGTAGCCCGAAGTTACGGCTGGAGGATCGCGAACTCTCAACACAGGGAATCGGTAAATTCGCTCGAGCGTGAGGAATCGCAATTCGGTATCCGCCAGTTGCTGGCTTGGACTTTGGTTGCCGCCATACTGCTTGGCGTTGCCAAGACAATCATAGTGTCAGAAAACAATCGTGTTGGCGATCTCGATCGCAGCGTCATTCTGATGTTTGTGAGTCTCTGTCTTTTTACTCCGGTTGCCTCGCTTGCCGCCATCTGGACAGCTTTCGCTCGTAAGGGAATCTTCTACTGGATGCTCGGATCGTGCGGGCTTATGTTTGGGCTGGCAGCTATCCACAAAATTCAGATACCAAGTTCAGACGATTTCGTTTACATGCTTTACGCGTGCCTGGGAGCCATTTCGTTTGTCTCCCTGCTGCTTGCCCGATTGGCAGGCTTTCGGCTGCTATGTAAATGAATGATTCCAACCATAAGTTCGGCTACGAGAAGATCGGCTACTAGAAAAGGGTCGCATCAGGGAGCCGCCTGTGAAGCTTGCTCATAGAGCTTCGCCAGCTCAATAAGTATCGGCTCGATGCGAGCAAGATACGCTTGTTCGTTCATCTGAGTTTTCATGCCTCGCAAGCGTTCCAGTCGAGATTCCAACGCATCCCGACGACTTCGTAGTTCCGGAGTCAGGCTCTGCTCCAGACCGCGACGCTTAAGAAACACCTGATTGGCCGCCAGCCCATCTGCGATTCCTTGCTTAGGTTGACGGATGGTTCGTATTCCCTCAAACCAATCCGCGGGCGTCCCCAGCCCATCGCCATTGTCGTCGATCAAGGCGTGCTCTGTCGCCAGTCGATTGTCTTCCTGGTATGCAGCTGACACGGATTGACTTGCAGAACAGAAGGCTTCAAGGAGTGATGTCTGCCCATCTTTATCCAAATCGTTGACGACGTCGGCGATCGAGGAAGCCAGAAACCCACCGAAGCGGGAAAAGTTGTATTCGTAACCGCTGCGTGTCGACGAGACTACGATGCGGTTGGGTCCCGAGAGGCTATTTATAAACGGGCTGCTGCTGGAGGCACAGTTGACAATAACAAGCCGTTGCTTCAGTGGTTTAAGCCAACTCGACAACTCCGCGGCGTCGAGGTCCTTTCCACGCAGATTGAATTTAGCACGCTTCCCATCAAACGTACCGTGACCAATAAGAACCAGCCAGATTTCGCTGATGTCGCTGCGCTCGATCAGCTCATTGAGATGAGATTGAATTTGTGATTTTGGTGAGACACCGGCCCGGTCGCCTTCCACCCATGTAAAATCGGCATGCGCTGCCGCCAATTTCCATTGCTCGGCCCAATGGGCAAACTGTGCCCCATATTCTTCGCGACCCGGTGCGCCAAGCGCCACGATGACTCGCTGGTCTGTGCTCGTCGATGGCGTGGTTTCCGATCCAGCGATCGGTACCTGCTGCCCCTTCGCCAATGAGATGCAGAGCAGGGCAATCCCAACAACGTATACCCTCAACCCTTGTTTTCGTGTTCGTATCATGCCAACCCCACGATTCTTCGCGTGCCCCACTCCGTCACAAGCAGGCAAACTGCTGTCAGAAATATCGGCCAGCGATGCCACCAAGGCTCGACACGCGTCACCTCCCTCGGCACCTTTCGATTCTCAAACGTCTCCGCGAATTTTTCGATGTCCCCCAATTCGATGACTTCCCCGCCCGTAGCAGTCGCAAGTTTTTCAAGCCATTCTCGATCAGGTACCAGACTACGAAATTCATCCGCCGCGACTTCGGAAACCCAACCCGATTGTCGCTCCTCGACCAAGTCTCCCTCGGGAGATTTGACCGCTGCCGACACTCGATAGGCGCCCGGCTCGCGTGAGACAAATGTCGATGAATATTGCCCCGCCTTCTTACCATCCTGCTCCGCAGTTAGCGTAATCTTCTTTCCCGAAGGCGTCGTTACGTTCAAATCAACGGTCGCGTTGAGCTGTGGTTTGAATTCCTCTCCAAAGGCTTGAACGGTCAACAGCGAACCATCACCAGCATGCGAACCGTCCTCCGCTATTTTGACCTCTACGCGTCGCGGCACCTCCGACACCAACCAACGCAACGTCTGCCTCCACGACTTGTAAAGGTCATCATTACCCTGAGGCGATTTAAGTTTCCAACGCCAAAGATCGCCGATCAGCATAGCGGCGCTGCGCCCCTTGCCAAAACGCTGAACAACCAGAGCTGGAAAAACTGTCCCATCCGATGAGCGAACGTTAGCCATCACCGTTGCCCCCGGTTTGATGGATCGAATCGCATTGACGACTTTGAAATCCGGCATCTCAGCGATACGTTTTTCATCCAAGTCACGCGTCGACGCCATTCGCATCCACGGTTGGATCCAGCCTTCCCGGGTCAATTCGAGCCGGTATTCCATATCCGGTTCTGCCGCAGTTTTGCCATCCAGGTAAACCGGCAGCATTTCGCCAACACGTGTGCGGTCGAATCTACCAGTGGCGAATGAATCCATGCCACCCAACATTAACAGTCCGCCGCCTCGAATATTGACGAACTGAGAAATCAACGTTTGCTGATCCTGCGTGAAGAACTTCGCTTCGATATCGTCTAGAACAATGGCGTCATATTCAAATAACGAATCCGCATCCTTAGGAAATCCGTCGCGCAACTCAGCTTCGTCACGCGTATCCAGTCGAACCATGACCGGTTCGTCATATTGTTCCGCTGTGGCATCTTCTTGATTGCCAAAGCCTCGATAGAGAGGATTCGTCGATTCACCCGATCGTCCGCGGAACGAAAACTTGGGCTCTTTTCGCGCGACCCTCAACAACCCAACCATATTCAGTTCGTTGTCATCAGCGATCGCTCGACGAAGAAACTTGTACTCCCAATTCGGTCGCCCCGAAACATAAAGAATGCGGAAAGGACCGCGTCCGCGATCAACGATGACTGTCCGAGAATTATTTTCCAGCGTGGCTTCGCCTTGTGCTAACTCAGTCGCCTTCCCATCCATCGCGTTTGGGACATCCCCCACATACGTTCGGACGCGGAATGCGTTGACCCCTCGGTCCGTCGGCTTTAACTGAAATCGTACGGCAAAAGGTTGACCGTTCTCAATCCGTCGAATCTCTTGAACTTCTATTGATTTATCGTATCCCCAGCGTGGCCGTGGGCGATCAACTCTGTCTTGATCGTCACCGGCGCAGATTCGAAGTTCGTCTGCGACGTTTCGACTGAGGTAATGGCCACATCCGCCGCCGGATTCTCGCCCCCGAGCACGACCGGATAGATCGGCGGAAAGTCACTCAGGTTGAGGTCTTCGCGAATTGGGAGCGACTCCGAAGCGTTCCCGTCCGTTAGGAGAATAATCCCAGCCGTCGGTCGGTCTTTCAGTCGATCAGCAATCGTCTGTAATGAGCCTACGATAGCGCTGCCGTTTCCATCCGCGACAAAGTCATCAAAGTCGCTGACGGCATCGACTCGAGTATTAAACTGATATCGTCGCAATTCAAACTGTTGATCCAGCGCCGACAACCAGCTTGAATCGTCCGTGAGCGTTCGCCGAAGCAACGTAGCTCGAGATTCTGTTGCGTCCGCGTCTTTGATGTTGAGACTGCGACTGGAGTCTGCCATCACTACCAGTGTATTGGCTCCTGGTTCCGGTCGTGAAAAGCTGTGCATCGGTTCGAGAAGACACAATCCCAATAACGCGAGCGCGGCGCCCTTCGTCGTCGTCAACAACGAACGAAGTGGAATCGAAATTCGGCGGGTCCAATTGGACCAAATGATCAAGATCAGCGCGGCAACGCCAACCA
>CAYYHV010000180.1:0-14079 GCA_964471695.1 uncultured Pirellulaceae bacterium | reverse complement strand
TCGGTGCCCCTCCGGGATACGTCGGCTACGAAGAAGGCGGCAAGCTCACGGAAGCCGTGCGACGTCGACCCTATTGTGTCATCTTGCTGGACGAAATGGAAAAAGCGCATAACGATGTGTTCAACATCCTGCTCCAGCTCCTCGACGATGGGCGTCTGACCGACAATCATGGTCGCACCGTTGATTTTTCCAATACGATCGTCGTCATGACCAGCAACGTAGGCAGCCAGATTATCCAACGTTTGACTGCCGAGGGTGGTTCCGAAGAAGAAGTGCGGGATGCGGTCAACGAAGCCGTCCGTGGCCGTTTTCTGCCGGAATTTATCAATCGCATCGACGAGACTATCGTCTTCCACCCGCTGGACCGAACGCAGATTCGTCGTATCGTCGATTTCCAGATTCGCAATCTGCAGCATCGTGTCGCGCAGAACGGTATGACGCTATCCGTAACGGACTCAGCCAGGGATTGCATCGCCAAAGAGGGCTACGATCCGGCCTACGGGGCTCGGCCACTTCGCCGAGTCGTGCAGCAGCGGATCGAGAATTTGCTCGCACGCGAACTCTTGAAAGGCGAGTTTCGAGATGGTGACGCAATCGTCATCGACCACGACGGGCAAGATTTCGTGTTCGGTCCGACGGATTCCCGCGAGCGGGTGTTCGAAAACAATTAGTGCGCATTCCTCAAACGTAGGCCGTGAACAAGGTCGCCGGAATGCCGGAACCTCCCAAACGCCTGGTGAACTAAACTGCACCAGGTGGTTTGACGCCAGAGATGATTGGCGACCGAAATTCCGGCATGGGCAATGTTTACTTGTTACTGGCCTACGTACTTCGTTCATCTTTAGAACGAACAACGCGATCACTCTTCCGTAATCGTCAACCGCTGATTCACTTCCGATGGCGAGACCGATTGCGTCGCGCCACTTGGCCAGCTCACGGTGACTGCCTTGACTGCAGTCTGGGCACCTAAACCGAAGTAGAGATCGTGGCTGCTTTGCGAAAGGTAACCACTTTGACCGTCATGGACCTTTGTGAACTTTGTACCGTCAGCCGCAACGACTACGACCTTGGCTCCTAACCCGTCACGATTCGACTTGGTGCCAACCAGTCGCACTTTCAGGTAGTTGATCTTCTTTTGATCTGACAAATTGCTCTCAAGCACCATGGGCTCGGAGTGAAAGTCATTGGTAATAATGTCCAGATCGCCATCGTTGTCATAATCAAAGATGATGCTCGAACGGGAACCGAGGGCTCCCCAGACCGTCGCTTTCCCTGAAGTAATACCGGCTTTCTTCGCCTCTTTGTGATCCTTGTCTTCGCCGTCGACGTCAAGTTCATACCAAGGTTTGGCGGTCTTTCGGTCGCGACGCGGCTCGATGCCAACCACATACTCCGCATCAACAAAGCGCTTGCCATTTTCGTTGAGCAGCATCGAATTGACGCCGTATCTCAGCGGCAAATTCATACTCGAAACGACAAAGGCGTCCTCAAAACCATCAGCGTTGACGTCACCGGTACTCAATCCCCATGGCCAGAAATTCTCGGCGCCGATCGCATCGGAAACTTCGACGTACTTGCCGTCTCGATTCTCGTAGAAAGCGTTTCCATAGATACTGTTACCACCACTCTTCAGCATCGTCTCCGGCCATAGCATTTCCGCTTTGTCTTTTTCCTTCTCGACTCCTACGACTTGGCTCATGTCCGAATGCATGTCGGTCACGTAGATATCCATGTCTCCATCGTTGTCATAGTCGAAAGCCTTAATGCCCATGGCACCCCACGGGGTCTTGGGAAACACTTCGGCTCGCTTATTCACAAACTCTTTGCCGCCGACATTTTCGAAGTACTCATCGTGACCCTGCATGTCGAGAACATAAAGGTCCATCCATCCGTCGCCGTTAACGTCGACGGGGCTGGCATCGCCGGACCAGCTATCGTCGATCAGCTTTGTCGCCTCGGTCACATCCTCAAACTTTTTCCCATCGACATTTCGATAGAGGATGCTTCGTTCCGTCAAATAACGGTTCAAATGCCCGGAAAAGGCCGTCGACAACGAACGGTAGTAGTTGCCTTTGCCGACGTCCTGAGTCGTATAGCTGCCGACATTGGTAACAAACAGATCAAGAAAGCCGTCTTTGTCAAAGTCGAAAAACACGACGCCCGATGAGTGCCCCTTGTAAGCCAACCCCATCGACTCGGTAGCGTCAGCAAACGTCCCGTCGCCTTGATTGATGTACATGGCATTGCCACCACGGACGGTCGTCACGTAAAGATCGGCGTCGCCATCGTTGTCCACATCAGCAAAAGAGGCAGCAACGCTGATCCGATCTGCCAGCCCTACTCCACCCTTGTCCGTGACATTCTCGAACTTCCCGGACCCCAGGTTGCGATACAGTCCGTTCGATCCGATCTGATTCGTAAAGTAGAGATCAAACAGACCATCGTTATCAATGTCCGCGATCGCGACTCCGTTACCATGATCGTAATGGGCCGCGGTGTATTGCTTGCCTGCGTCCTCGACGACTTGGTTCATAAAGTCGATGCCAGAATCCGGTTGACGATCAACAAACTGAAAGTCGCGATACACCTGCGATTTCGCCACCATCTTCTTTTGCTCGGCTGCCCGCGCGACCATCCATTCGGGATACAAGTCTTCTTTGCTGGGCACGAAAATATTGACGCCATCTTTAGGAGCCAAATCGGCGAAGGCACCTTTCACGTTGCTTTCGAGCTCCGCAAGCTCGGCATCGCTGTCCGTATCACCTGGGGAAGGTGTGGCCATGTTGACGGCAACGAGCTTTCCCAAATCCTTGCGTAGCTGCAGCATCTCGTTGCTCTTCTGGCTCTCATAAAATCCACGAATCTGTCGGTCGGCATCCACCAGAATGAGTTTCGAGCTATGAAAAATTGGCTCCGCTTCATCGGCCGGCGCATCACCGACCGGCAAGAAGAACCCCTTCTTGCTCAGTTCCCAAATAGAATCACGAGCCCCCGTGAGAAATTGCCATTTACTCGGATCGGCGTCATAGTTCTGGGCATATTGTCGGAGATTTGCTGGTGTATCAAACTCTGGCTGGACGGAAATACTGACCAACTGGACTCCATCAATCTTCTGGAGCTTTGCTACCTGCTTGGATTGCTCAGGACAAGTCGAACGACATCGACAGAAGAAAAAGTTCGCGACCCAGACGTTCCCGTCAAGTTCATGACTATCGAAGGCTTGGTCATCTTGATTAGTGAGTTCGAACTGCGGAACTTTGCCATAGACTTTCATCTCGGACGACGAAGCTACGGCTCCACCATTATCCGCTTCGGCGACTGACGCATTACCCGTCACGTCATTCAACTCGACGCCAGCGTTCGAATCGTTGGATGCGATCGACGAATCAGAATTGCACCCTGTTTGCAGCATCGCAATCGAGCAGAGCGCAAGAACCAGCAAGAACGCTGGCCACGGTTGCCCATCGACCTTGCGTGGTGGCGACTCATTTCCATTTTGCATCAAAGCTGTTTGCCAAGCCATCTTCTAAACTCCAACGGGTCTTTCACAATGAGCTTGCCGATCAAATCCGGGTGGGTGTATCCACAGAATTGATCGCCAACCAACGGGTAAACGCCAAGTGTCGTGGCAGTGAACGAGCACGCATGCGTCATGCCCGGAACTGCCACCTCTCGAACCATTTGTTTTGGGAGTGCAAGTTGATACAAGTAGTCTTTGCTTCCAACGTTCAATTGCACTTTCGTACCAACCGGCACGTACAAATGGCGTCGAGTCGTTATATCCCTTTCGGTCCCAAACACCTTGGCCGGATAAGTTATTCGCCAACTAAATTCTTCACCATCAACATCAATTTGCAATGTTTCGAGTTCTGCGCCCATTGCAGCCGGTAAATTTGTTCCTGCGGCAGCCACGAACGACTCGGCATTAACCGCCGATTTGGCTCGAAAACCTACCCTCGCGTACACAGAATTTTTCGGATTCATCTGTGTATCAAAATCAGGATCCGGAGCTTCCAACATATTCGTGGCCGGATCAAGACGATAGCTGTTCCCGGAAACAAAACAGCCCTGCACGTTGCCTGCCTCCGCGACTTCGATTTCGTAACGGTTTCCGTCAGGCCAACCACCGACTGCGGAATTCTTCCAGAAGATGCAATCCTGATAGCGACTGGATGGACTCAAGTCATCCACACCATTCCGATTCCCAGTGAACGTACAGCGAGAGAACATGGCCTTTGAAAACTTGAATACGGTGACGGCACCGTGCCCAACCTTGGGTTTCCAACTTCCCAGCTTGCGACTTCTGGCGTCGAGTGCACAACCCGAGAGATTATCAACAAACAGACAGTTTTCAACGACGATTGAACTGCCCGATTCATGATCAAGCAAATCTATCGCCGCCCCAGTCAACGGTGTCCGATTATTCTTGAAAATACAATTCCTGATCGTCACATGGTTCTCAATATAACCGCGATGTTCGATCGACATTCCCGCACCACAGGGACTGGAGTAGTTATCCTCAATCGTCAAATCTTCAAGCGTCGGGTACGAACGACCGAAAATCTTGATGCCGCCACCATTGGTGTAAAAGAATGAAGTCTTCTTCAGTCGAGGCGCCTCGATGTCAGATTCGATCGGTGGCCCAAGCTTCGTGGTAACGTGATTATTCGCGCCGGTAATGCGAAAGCCGCTTAACCGTGTCGACTCGCTGATTCCATCGCCAAAATAAATGACATGGTTCACCATCGCCGGGTAACTCGTCGCCTTTGCATCGGCGATCGCCTTATTCGTCGCAGTCAGCGTAACGTTGCCTTCCGCCCGCAGATGCAGCCCGTCATGGCGGGCGTTGAACCAGATTAGCGCCTGGCGATATGATTGTGGAGCATAGCTCCCTTCGTGAACGACCACGGTCCTGAGCGCAGGATCATCAGCGGCTAGATCCAAAGCCGCCTGAATATCTTCGCCCGGGTAGACATGCAGTTCTGATGTATCCGCCGGGGTTGTCTCTTTGAGATTACCAGCTGGAACGCTACACGCATTCAAAGCCGCAAGGCTCAAGAGCACGAGGCAAGCGGTTGCAAATTGGAAACGCACGGAATACGACTCAGACGAAACAGATAATGATTGGATCGGGCACCTTGAAGTTTAGCTCACGGCGTCTCACCGGCCAACGTAATCACATCCTCGTTTTCCATTGAAAAAATGCGGCAATAGGCTCTGTTTCCACGACCCGGTGATTCGCACAAGACCTTCCAATCACTCAACCTTCTGCACAAGCTCAATCAACTCGCCCAACATCATCGCCGTCGCACCCCAGATAAAATGATCTCGCCAACCGATATGCGGCACAAGGCATCCGCCGCCTATCTCACAATCGCGAAACAGCTTCGTATGCTCTCCCCAGTTTTCATGCTTGGCCAGCTGGTCAACTGGGACGTCAAACAACACATCGACTTCAGCAGGATTCGGTTTCATCTGTGGCTTTTCGGACAAGCAAGCCACAATGGGAGTCACGTAAAAGTCACTCACAAACAAATAGAGCGGAGTCAGGCGTCCCAGGATTCGCACCGAGTCGGCGTCGATCCCGATTTCCTCGTTCAGCTCGCGCAAGGCGGCTTGCTCCGGCGTCTCCGAACCATCCAGCGCACCACCGGGCAGACTGATCTGGCCACCGTGGTCTTTGAGATGCGAAGGACGTACCGTCAACGGCATGTGCCACTGCCCCGCGTGCGGGTACATCAGCATCACAACGGCGGCTGTACGATACGTTGTGGTCAGCGGACCAAAGTGACGACCGTAACATAACTTGGGAGCGAATCGCCGCTGGCTGGTTCGGCCCGGCAACGGATTCTGCAGCGCCGTACTCAACGCTTCAATGAATGCATCGCTTTGACTCATGGAGATTCCGCCGCTGGACCCATAATTTGATACACGCGGTAGGACGTGTTCTCATAGAGTATCGGATAAACCCACTCCGGGTCACCATACATTCGGCTGGCCACAACATAGTCGATGTCGTACCCCGAAACCCAATGGCTGAAGTGTTCCTGCGTTGGCTTGCCCTTAGAAAAGTATACGCCAAGGTAACGTACTTCTCTGCGCCGTTTCGACCACTCGACAATGGACTGGCTATCCTGCGGAATATCTTTCCAAGTCACGAACTCCGGCCGCTCGGCATACCACTTAAAAGTCTGCGTGTACGTGGGTGTAAGAAAAATATCCTCGGGCGAAGAATTCTCGTGACACCAATCACAAACGGCTCGCCAATCCTGATACTCGGCAGCCCACTTCGCGACCGACGCGTGCTTCGTTCGCCCTTGACGATCCGCCGGCGGACGTCTGTCGACGCGTCGTTCAAGCACCGTCAAACCAAGACTGACGATGCACATCGCGGCAATCAAGGCTTTGCCCCATTGCGCCCGCCGAGATCCATCCGAACCCGTCGACTGCTTGTGGAATAACGCACGGCATGCAAGCATCGAAAATCCAACGGGGACCATGCTATCCGTCATTCGATACCAGTAGTATCGCATCCAGGCCGAGCAATAAATCCAATTGGCGTACGTGATCGTTTCGATGAACAACCCGATCACCGCGATGAGGACGCACCCCAGCACAAATCGTTGCAGTCGATTTTGGGATGCATCCGGAGACGTCGTTCGCCACAGCCATAACCAGGCTCCGATAAGTACGACATGCCGTAGATGAAAGTACGGCGGAAGTCGCCAGAACAGCAGGTGATGTCCCAATCGCCGCAATACGTAGGCTCGACGAGCCTGCGCGATGGCTTCTGCGTCGACGCCTGCATCCAATCGTAATGCAGGAATCACGCCTAACATCGAAATCAGAAACGCGACAACAAGGGGAACGGCAAGACGCTTCAATGCGGGCCGGTCCTCGTCAACCAACCATGCGAATCCCAACGCAACCAGCGACCATCCGCCCACTAATGGATGAAAAGCCGCTGCGGCTCCCATGAGGATCAGTGTCCGTCCCCAATGATTGCGTAGAAATTCTCCCAAACCCACGAACACCAACGCGTAGGCGGGTACCTTCGCCTCGAATCCGCCCACGACCCATTCTCCAGCCATGTGGGTCCGATCCCATAACACGATCACCAGCGCAGCGCTTAGCAGAGCCCAGCCCGCTTGGGGGACAACACGACGGCTGAATCTTAGCCACCCAACAGCGAGCAGTGTCCAGCCGATGATGCGCCCAGTCCAGGCGAGCGCCGGTAGCGATAAGAATGTCGACGGCCATCCGAAAACGGTATGGAACGCGGGATGCGACTCGCCAGAATCAAGAAACAAGTCGCCGGCGCACCAGGTTGAATCCCAGAAGTGCTTCATACGCGTCAGATAATGCGACTCGTTGATACCCGGTACCAGCGAGCCACCGTAGATCGCTATCAACGCAACGATGATGGCAACTTCCCAGCCGCCGCCCGGCCCCCAGCTTGTTCGATTCGATGGCTCCTGTTTCTCAGTCATACGTAAGCAAGCCACTTCTCAACGATTTCGCACACGAAGGTCATTCAATTACTTCAGGATGACACGACTGTCCTCGGAACGCTATGCTAACTGGCAGTTCAAATCCATTTTTCAACGCAGGCGAAAATGACTCACGACGAATCCCCCGGTCGCATGCTACGCGACGCCGCATCGGCTGAAATTTTGCAAATTCCTGGCGCCCCTTTTGCACTGGCTGGGCGACTGATCCAGCAAATGGGATACCCCGCGACTTACCTTTCCGGCGGAGCGTTTTCTGCGGGCACGCTCGGGTTGCCTGATGTCGGCTTATTTACGCTCTCGGAACTGGTCCAGCAGACGACTTGGTTGACTCGCAGCGTCGACATCCCGGTCATCGTGGACGCTGACACCGGGTTTGGCGACACCGTCAATGTCGAACGCACCGTGGTCGAACTCGAATCCGCCGGCGTCGCCGCGATTCAGCTCGAAGACCAGCAGCTCCCCAAACGCTGCGGACACCTGTCCGGCAAATCGCTGATCGAAACGGACGCGATGTGCATGAAAATCAAAGCCGCCGTAACGACTCGGTACGACGACGATCTGATCATCATTGCCCGCACCGATGCTCGCGGCGTCGACGGCCTGGACGCCGCCATTGACCGCGCCAAACGTTATGTCGACGCAGGCGCGGATTGGGTATTCCCTGAATCGCCAAGAGACGATTCCGAGTTTGAGCGTTTCGCCAAAGAGATCGACGTTCCCTTACTCGCCAATATGACCGAGTTTGGCAAAAGCCCCCTGCTCGACCGAGAGACTCTCAAGGAAATGGGTTACGCCGCCATTATCTACCCCGTCACGCTACTACGAATCGCCATGCGAGCAGCCGAAGCCGCCTTGGCGGTGATCGAAACCGACGGCACCCAGGACAGCATGCTCGACTTGATGCAAACCCGCGAAGACCTCTACGAACTGCTCGACTACGAAGACTATGGAGAAAGAGATGCTGCTTACCGCGGCAAGTAATGCCCGAGGTCATTAAGGAAATGATTTCGGAAAAAGTAGCATGGACATTCTCGTCCGTATTCCAACGACGGCCAACACCAAGAGCGCTCATTACTTTAGCCCCGAAGGGGTGACAGCACTTAGCCCATGGCGTTAGCCATGGGCGACGGCGTCAGCCACAAAACATCCACTTAGAGGCATCGCGGCTTCAAACCAATCCTCAAAACTGGCGAGGCCGAGCTGGGATGCGTAAGCGCCTTAGCGATTTTATTCATGCACAATGAGCCAGGAATGGCCTGGGCTAAACACGACTGTGATCAAGTACCCACGTCCATTTGCGTTCATTCGCAGGTCACTTAACCATTCACGATTTTTCGATGTACCGCAAAGTGTCATCATAATTCAGTCCAACCGACTTAAGCACCTCGTGCGCGATCGAGTCATCGACAAACAGCATACCCAGCAGAAGATGGTTTGCGCCAACAGCTGCCACATCAAGTCGAGAAGCAATGTCAGCCGCATGTTGAGTGACACGCATTGCCTTAGGTTGCGGCGTGCGCTTACCGCTATCCACCGGACTGGGTCCACGTTGGACACGTCCTTTGAGTCTATCAATGATCTGTCCTGCACTGACGCCATAGTGCGATAGGGTTGCGGTCACACTTGCACAAGAGCTTCGACAGAGCCCCATGAGAATGTGCTCCGAGTCGATATAATCGTGGTTCAACATCCCCGCAGATTGATTCGCCAGTTGCATGGCAAGGACGGCATCACGGTCGAAATCAGCGTAGGTGAGTTTTGCCATGGCGGGATAACCTCTATTCGATAACACGGCTACCGTCGCATGATCGGGAATCCAAGTAAGTCATTTGACCTCCCGTCCGTATGCGAATCCGAAACGGCTTGAACTTCTGAGTTGCCTTTCATCAGAGAATAGTCTCGCTGTTGGCGTTTCGACGCTTGAGCCAATGCACCCCCAAGATTGTCCACGCCAAAACAGCGGGGAGATTCAATATCGACGCCACGATCACGAATCCTAATCCGATATTGGGGTCGCCCGGAAAGGTGACTTCGGTTGGTTCAACGTAGGCAAAATGAATGTATGTGCCCAACGCGACGGCCAAGATCAACACCGTCACAAGCGTGACCATGCTCAACAGCAGGATTGCAATTGCATTGCCGGCGGTCGCATCCTTGGGCTTGTCAAAGTCGTCAGCCATTTCGGTTTCCTCGTCCAGAAAAGGCTGGTTGTGGCATGATCAGCATAACCTGTTCCTTCCAGAGGTACTTGCTCCGAAATCTCCAATTGCCATCTAACGCTTTTTGCAATCCCAGTTCGAGAACGAACGGTTGATTCGGCCTCGCAGCCAATTCAAGCACCTTTCGTTTATGTGGATCGTCAGTGCATCTTACGAAAGCACTTTTTCATCGTGGCTTCAAACTCGATGCAAACCCCGACGTTACCACATCGCCGTTCGTAGTACCGGCTTTAGCCGGAAGCAGCGTGCTTCCGGCTAGAGCCGGTACTACAAACCAAACGGAACAAAAGATCAGGATACGACCCACTCTTACTCGCTCCCTAATTAGCTGGGTATTCACGCAAGCAAAACCAGGGAACAACTTACAAAGACCTGCACCCGCTGGTGCGGCCTCAATCTCCGACCGGCTGCTCCATGAATCTTCGCTAGACGCAATGTCGACAACTATCGTCCAAATCCGCCGGCCTTTAGCTTCCTCTCTTCAGTGTATTCCTTCTTGGTGACCTTGCCATCCTTGTTGGAATCGTAGCGTTTATAGAGTCTCCAAAGTCGGCCTACTTCCTTTTCAGTAAGGGCTCCGTCATTATTTTTGTCGATACGATCAAACCTGTCGTCGGCGTCCGGCAACGCAGCGGCCTTCGGGTTTGAGTCGTACTCTTTTCGATCCACGATGTCATTCCCATCCAAGTCGCAGGGTGCGACAAGCCGCCAGAACTTGCCGGCTTCTTTCTTCGTAATTTTGTCATCTTTGTTCTTGTCATAGATCCGAAAATGGATGGGCGTTCGCATTAGCCGCTGTCGAAAAACTTCTGCCGATTCAAATCGCGGATTGACGACGCTTTCGTGCAGGAAAACTTGAAGTACTTGTCCACTATTCTGGCCTTCGCCGTCCTTAACACTCTCCCCTTGCGTCGCAACATATACCGAGACCTTATCTCGAGACATCACCATCGACATCGGTTTCTCCAACGCGATCAGCCGCTTGGCTCTGAGGGACCCTTTCCGAGCGTTTCGATCGTATTCCAATCGGTACAAGCCGGCAGAATCTGGCTCGCCATTTCCTAAATCGGTAGCGTAGGTAACATTGTTGTAGATCATGTCATCCATGATTCTCATGGGACGCAGCCCAGTGATGTGATGCAAAGTTGCACTGGTCTTTGAGACCGATTTGCCGGTCCCGCTGAATACGGAGATACGACTCCGAATTTTCGAGGCAGGGTCGCCGGCATGAGACACAACAAGGCCGCCCATAGCCCCATCGGCAGTCACAGCCATGGCCATCGGCAAGTCAAATCCTGGAGACTCGCCAGCGCTAGACGTTTCGCCAGTAATCCTTCTTTCGAAATCTACGATCTGGTCATTCTTGATGGTCGCACGAACAATGCAGCCCCGAGAATCACTTGTAGAACAAGTGACATACAGAAATCTCTCGATTCGCACCAAGTGTAGGAAATCACCGCCGGCTTTTCCTTTCGCCGAAGCGGGCAACTTGAATGTCGCGACTGCTTGGTCAGCCGATAATGGCTGGTCCAATTCAGCCGGAATTTGGAATACGCTCAGTTCGTCCTCGCCGAAATCACGTCCACCCCCACCAACGACAAGAGTGCTTTCATTCAGGAACAACAGTCCCAACGGCCCAATCTTGTATTTTGAGTTCTGCGGATCTGTTTCCACTGGAAAGTCAACAATGACCTCTTCAACCTTTCCTTTGACGATACGGACGACCCGCCCTGCCCCACTATCGGAGACAAACAGAGTTCCCGTCTTAGGTTGGGCGGCTAATCCGCGAGGATTCGTGAGGCCAGTAGCGAGTACCTCGCGCACAGGGTCCATAGGTCGCGGGACAAAATCGGAGTTGAGTCTCTGACTGCGAGCCTGAGTATAGGTACGATAAGCCTTGGAGAGTTCACTCTCATCCCAACTGCCATCGTGGTTGGAGTCGTATTCCGCAAACCAATCCTTCAGGTAGGGGATATTGAGTTCGTCTACGGTGACCTTCTCATCATCATTCTTGTCATACCGTTGAAAATCGGAGCCTTGCGACTCAGTCGTTCCAGTCGGGTTCTGCCCCAAGGAAACGCCCGCGACAACTATCAACCACAAAAACCAAGCGAGAAGTCGAAATTGCACTGCGTTTCTCCTGTGTCAACGAATACCAAAGCTCAGATTATAGCGAAATTGGACTCACCAAATTCCCTGCGGCAAATCCGATTCAGAGCATGCACTGTCTCGCAGGCCACAACAACGACGAGGGTGGCACAGCCCGAAACTGCCATTCTATCGTGTGCGACTGGCCCTGTCAGTGAAACCTCTGAAATCACCTTTTCGTAGTGGCCTAAAACCATGTCACTCTCTAATGGCAACACTCCGTCGTTCGTAGTACCGGCTTCAGCCGGAAGAAGCGTGCTTCCGGCTAAAGCCGGTACTACAAACCAACAAGCCGATGAGCTCGTATACTCGGTTACTAATGTTGCTGAGTCTGATTAGACGACTCGCCTTAGATTGCGATAGCCCGTAGGGACTTCATGAGGTTGCCCTTCCTGCCGAACTTTAGTTGGTCGACGCCGACTAAGGTTGCCAGCTTGTTTAGTTCCATCGCAAGCGACTCGGCGACTTGCTCGTGATCAACATCGGGCTCGGCGTAAGCCGCTTTTACTTCGAGATAGCCTTCCTTACGATGCGTTTTCAGATCGACGCGTCCAACGATTTGATCGTTGAGCAAGAAGGGGAGCACATAGTATCCGTAGCGACGCTTGGCGGCTGGAACGTAAATCTCAATTTTGTAGTCGAAATCGAACAGCTGCAGAGCCCGTTCGCGATTCCAAACGACAGGATCAAAGGGAGACAACAACGCTGCGGCTTTGATGCTGCGAGGCACCTTGGCTGCAGAATGGCGAAAAGCCGGTTTGCTCCACCCCTCGATGACGACTTCTTCCAATTGCCCGTCTTCCACAAGCTCGGCCAATCGCTTCCGGGACTCGCGAATCGGCAAACGATAATAGTCGGCTAGACAAGCCGCTGTGCCGATGCCGTAGGCTCGTGCCGAGCGCAATAACAATTCGCGGTGAGCATCCTCTTCGGTCGGAGTCGCCTGGGACAGTATCTTCGCCGGCACGATGTTTTCCAAGAGATCAAAGACTTTCTCGAAATTGCCTCGGCGTCGAATTCCCAATCGGCCGACTCGAAACAACCAATCCAACGCCCAACTGCCAAGGGAACGACCTCCCCACCACTCGCCGTCCTGTCGGCGTGGATCGGACAGCTCTCCTGGAGCCAACGGGCCGCGACTGGCGACTTCTTCATAAACATCTTCGATATACTCGGGCGATTCCTTGGACAGTCGCTTGAGGACTCGCCAAGTCTCGCCCGCTTCATTGCGAGCCTTGTTCCATCGCAACCACGGCTCAGTTTCGACTGGAACCAAGGTGGCTTCGTGCGACCAAGCCTCGAACCAAAGGTCTTCCGCGTAGGCGATCTTCTCAAGCAGTTCCGTTTTGTAGGGACCAAGCCGCGAAAAGGCGGGCATGTATTGCGTCCGAATGATGACTGGCACCGAGTCGAGCTGAAGCAGATTCAGCCGCTCCATCATTTTCACAAGATGCTGACGCGTCACGCGTTTGGGACGGACTACGTTGAAGCCCTGAGCAGCCAACGCGATGCGTCGCGCCTGCGATTTTGAAAGTTGCCGTCCCGCCATATCAGGGACTCTCTATTCTGTCTTGGCGATTGCAGCCAGTACGATCTCGCTGGCGTCATCGAGCTGTCGTGCGTCTTCGGCCAACTTGCGAGACACAAACACACGCACGCTTTTCACATAGTCGTCAAATTGTTGATGCGCGAGCGTTTTGACGACCGGCGAGACTTCACCCAAAGCGCGGTACGTATTCTCTTTGGAGTAAAAGATGTCGATATTAAATTGGACTTCCAGTTTTGTTGGCGGTGCATCAATCAACACCTCCGACGGAGCCACTCGTCGACTGAAACGATGACTGAGTATTTCCGCAATCTGCTCGGAACAGGCGACGAGCCAATCGTAGGGACGGCGAGCCAGTTTTTCGTAGATCTCGGGGCGATGGAAGTGGTTAAATTGGGTCCACCGTTTGTATAAATTTCGGCGATCGCCAAACAACCCAAGCAACAAGTCCGCAGCCGGACCGTTCTCCGCCTGCTTCGTCAGCTCGACGATAAAATCATGTTCGGTCATCCTGAACAACGAGTCCATATCCAACTGACCATGCAGTAGGTAGAAGGCTCGTTGAAGCATCGCCGTGGCGGCTCGAACCGCATGATGCCAGTAAACTTCGCTGAACATCACATAACGAGAAAAGACCATCATCTCGGCCGCGGTT
>CAYYHV010000179.1:10475-14134 GCA_964471695.1 uncultured Pirellulaceae bacterium | reverse complement strand
GGAATTCAGCGAGCTGATTCGAACGGGCGGATTGGATTTTGCGCTGCTCAAGCCAATTGATACGCAGTTTGTTGTGTCGCTTCAGCGTGTTGAGTGGTCGACGTTGTCGAATTTCTTCGTTGGAATCATTCTGATGGGATACAGTCTGTGGCGCCTGATGACTCGCCCCGATGATCCCTTGGTGCTCAGCCCAATAGCGTTCGTTCTGTATCCGTTTTTTCTGCTGTGCGGCGTGATGATTCTCTACAGTTTGATGATTACGCTGGCTGCCACCAGTATCTGGTTAGGACGCAATCAGACTCTGTATAACTTCTGGTTCTATATCACGAATTTTTCGCGCTATCCGATGGAAATCTACAGTGGTACGTTCGGCGCACCGCTCCGATCGTTCTTCACGTTTGTGATTCCCGTGCTTGTCGTCGTCAATGTGCCGGCGCGAATCATGGCGCATCCGTTGTTGGCGCACAGTTGGCAGTTGCCGATGTTCAGCGTTCTAGCGACAATATTCAGCCTGTGGGGTTCGCGGTGGGTTTTTCGAACCGCCCTTTCCAGCTACCGTAGCGCAAGCAGCTAACGATTGTTGGATCATGGCTGTGCTAAAATAATGCAAAGCTGAGATTCAGGAGATCGCTATGCGCACGACACGACGGAACTTTGTTCGATCGACGACGGCAGCTTCTCTGTTGGCGATGACTCCGGCCGTCCATGCTGCGAATACGCAGGGAACTATTTCAGTCCCGCAAGGAGTCGCAAGTGGAAGTGTGACGATGAACGGCGGCATCGTTTGGAGTCGCACAGATCGTCCGGCTCGGATGTTTGTGGAAGTCGCAGACAACGACGATTTTCGCGATGCCAAGCGGATTCGAGGCCCCGAGGTACTGGTGGGAAGTGACTTTACGGGCAAAGTTCAACTCACAGGGCTGACTCCCGGCCAGCAAGTATTCTACCGAGCCATGTTTGAAGACTTGGCCATGCCTCGCAGCTTTAGTGATTCAGTCACCGGTTCGTTTCGCACGACGCCCTTGAATAATTCAAATGTCAACTTTGTCTGGTCTGGGGATACGGCAGGGCAGGGGTTTGGTATCGACGTGGCTCGCGGTGGTATGCGGACTTATGAGACCATGCGGAAATTGTCGCCCGATTTTCTCGTCCACAGTGGCGACTTGATTTACGCAGATGGGCCTTTTCAAGAGCGAATGAAGCTCGACGACGGCACTGAATGGAATAACCTCACTACCCCTGAAACGGCCAAGGTCGCGGAAACGTTGAACGAGTTTCACGCTAACTTTCGCTACAACCTGTTGGATGAAAACGTTCGACGGTTTAACGCGGAAGTGCCAATCTTCGCTCAATGGGACGACCACGAAACCACCAACAATTGGTATCCAGGAGAGCAATTGATCAACGATCAGCGTTATACCGAACGTAGCGTCTCGGTATTGGCGGCTCGAGCCAGAAAGGCGTTTTTCGACTACCTGCCGATCAGCCCGCAGGGAACGTCCGGTCAACAGATTTATCGGACGGTTTCACGTGGATCACATCTCGATATGCACTTTCTTGATATGCGCAGCTATCGAGCCGCCAACTCAAAGAACCGACAAGTGCAACCGGATGAATCGACGGCACTGCTGGGGCGTGAGCAACTCGATTGGTTGAAGCGGCAGATGATCAATAGCCAAGCGACTTGGCAAGTCGTGTGTACCGATTGGCTTGAAAGTGGGAGATGGAGCTAACGCTGAAAACATGGCGAATGGGAATGGGCCGCCGTTGGGACGCGAACACGAGCTAGCCGAGTTGCTTGGCGCTTTGAAATCCGCCAAGGTTCGCAACTTCGTTTGGATTACCGCGGACGTGCACTATGCGGCTTCGCATCACTATTCCCCTGTGCGAGCGGAATTCAAGGACTTTGATCCCTTCTGGGAGTTTGTCAGCGGGCCCCTTCACGCGGGAACCTTTGGCCCAAACGATTTGGACAATACATTCGGCCCGGCGGTGCGTTTTTGCAGTGTGTCGAAGGACATGAAACCCAATCGACCGCCTTCAGCCGGTTTTCAATTTTTTGGGCACATCCAAATTGACGGCAAGTCGAAGATAATGACCGTGACACATTACAATGTCGACGGAGAGAAACTCTGGAGTAAGGAATTAGAACCCCACGTCACGTAGGGTCGTCATCATGACGGTCTGCCGTTTCGAAGTTCGTTGAAAAACTCATCAACCAAAGTCTGCAAGACTGGTAGTGACTGCTCAGGGGTTGCGCAATCCAGATCGTGGACTTCCCAATAGGAAATCTTATTCTCCCAGTCTGGAAACTTTTCTTGCATCAAAGGACGATGCTCCGTTTCCTTCACCGCAATGACATGCGACGCAGACTGAAGGTCTTCTTCGGCTAAGGCCGTGGGCAGTCGCAGGGGATTGTAAGATATCTGCAACTCGTCGCAACGTTTTATGGTGTGTTGCGACAAAGGGCCTTCGTTTCGAGGACTGATTCGCAGTCCGCGTGAGTCGACAGTCCAGTCGTATTGGTGTTCATCCGCGATATGCCGAAGGTAAAATTCGGCGAAGCGAGAGCGATAGTAATTGCCGGTACACAGGAACAGGATTTTTGTCATGCTTGTAGTATACCTGAGCTTCATTAAGACTTAGCCAACCAGATTGCTCTCTACGTCCGCAAATCAAAAAAACAACTAGATCGCCAGTTCATGAAAGCTTATCTCCAACTGATTCGGTTGCCGAACGTGTTTACCGTAGTATCGGAAATCATGATGGCTTATCTCGTTGTGCATCCAGGACTGGTGCCGTTTTCAGGATTCGTTTTGTTGCTTGCGAGTTCAGTTTGTCTCTATTGGGCCGGAATGGTCCTCAACGACTTGTTTGACGTGCAGAAGGACAGAGAGGAGCGACCTGATCGTCCGATCCCGTCAGGACGCGTGCCGCTGACGCATGCCAATCTTCTAGGGTGGGGACTCCTGATTATTGGCGTTGCTTTAGGAGGGGCGGCGGGGTTTGTCACTGGCGCCGAACTTCCGTGGCGGAGCGGAGTCATGGCCTTGATCGTCGCCGTATCTGTGGTCGCTTATGACGGTGTATTCAAAAGCACGCTTCTGGGGCCGGTGTTTATGGGGCTGTGCCGTTGGGGCAACGTATTGTTAGGCATGAGCACTGGTCCGGTAATTTCCGACTATGCGACACGCGTGTTTGGGTTTGACGCTATGCAATTAGCGATCGCTGGGGGAATCGGTGTCTACATCACAGGTGTCACATTTTTTGCGAGGAATGAGGCAGGAATTGGAGGTGGTGACAAAGGGGGATGGTGGGGTGGTGCCATTGTGATGGTTTTGGGTTTGGTGTGGTTGGGGTCGATGACCCATGTAAGTGTGGCTCTGGCAGGGCGTTACGACTTGACAATGCCACACTCGCTCTGGCCGTTGGCTGTCGCTGCGGTGTCGGTGACAACGCTCCGTAGGGTTTTCCTTTTTCTGTTGAATCCAGATCCGAGGAGTATTCAGCTTGCTGTGAAAGGGTGTATCATATCGCTTATCGTGTTCCACGCAGCAGTCTGTATGGCGACTCGCTCGCCATGGTGGTGGTCGGTGCTTTTGCTGGGGTTGACCATCCCGATGCACGTGTTGGGGCGGTATTTCTATTCGACTTAGTTC
>CAYYHV010000179.1:8877-10375 GCA_964471695.1 uncultured Pirellulaceae bacterium | reverse complement strand
GAATTGATCTCGACTTAGTTCGAATTGATCTCGACTTAGTTCGAATTGATCTCGACTTAGTTCGAATTGATCTCGATGTTATTGCAGCGTGAATTGGGTTGGAATCCCGGGGACCCACCTTAACATTCTTGCGGCGAATCGTTGACATATCTACAGTGATCACGTTGACGGCAATTGGGGAAAGTGCCGTTGCGTGTTCACTGCTTTCTTTCTGAAGCAGATTCAGCTTGCGATTATATTGTCAAATTCAGCTTTCTCTTATCGTTCTATTTTTGGGAACGCAATGCGATTGGGTTACAACACAAACGGACTGGCTCATCACCGTTTGGATGATGCGTTATGTTTGGTGGCGGAGCTCGGATATGAGAGTGTCGCCTTGACGATTGACCATGGCGCGCTCGCCCCAAGGGAAGATCGCAGTGAAATCGCACGTATTCGACGGCTTTTGACGGATCAGAACCTTGCGAGTGTGGTGGAAACAGGCGCTCGATTTCTGCTCGATCCTGCCAGGAAGCACCATCCAACCCTGGTTTCCGGTGACGCTGGGGAGAGAACGCGGCGAGTCGATTTTTTGAAGTGGGCGATCGACGTCGCGACTGAACTCGGTAGTGACGCAGTCTCGCTTTGGTCGGGAGTCGTTCACGATGAAGGAGATGAGGCTGAAATCTGGACACGTCTTGAAGAATCGCTGGCTGCCGTCTGCCTCTATGCTGAGGCGAAGCAAGTCGACATCGGCTTCGAGCCTGAACCCGGAATGTTTATCGACACGATGGATCAGTTTGCCGCATTGCAGCAACGCATCAATTCACCGCGACTGAAACTGACACTGGACGTGGGGCATCTGCATTGTCTTGGCGAGACGCCGATCCCCAATGTGATCGAGGAGTGGAAGTCTGAACTGGTAAACATCCACATCGAAGACATGGTGGGTGGTGTACACAACCACTTGATGTTCGGCGAAGGAGAAATGGACTTTCCGCCGATCATGAATGCCCTTCGACAAGCCGCGTACGACGGTGGGGTTCATGTCGAACTCAGCCGACACAGCCACATGGGACCAACGGCTGCGCGGCAAGCGTACGAATTTCTTCAGCCGCTGGTTTCCTGAGTCCGTTAAGTCGTCGGTTCGCGCCGTTGCAAGTCGGGTGGCGTAAACGCAAACCCTTGGCTCTGTCCAAAGAACTCGCATGGGTTCTCATAGACGATGCGATTGATGAGGCTTTCTGGATGACCTCGTCGGCGCATTTCCATGATCAGATCGGGAACGGCCGTCGGTTTGGATGGGCCCCAATCGCCGGCCGAATTGGCCATCAATCTTTCGGGGCCAAACGTCTCAATCATGTCCACGGCTCGAGCCGGTGTGCATTTGGAAACCGGGTACAGAGTCATACCGGCCCAGAAGCCTTGTTCCAACACAGCGCCGATCGTGTGCTCCTCGACATGGTCGACGAGTACGCGATTGCGATTCAGTCGACTGTCGGAACACAACATGTCCAAG
>CAYYHV010000179.1:0-8867 GCA_964471695.1 uncultured Pirellulaceae bacterium | reverse complement strand
GCGACTTCGATCGATACGCGAATCATCGCACAACATGTCCAAGATCATTCGTGTGCCCTGATACTTATCCGCGAGATGAGGCGTATGGATCAGGATGGATTGGTCGTGTTGAACGGCCAAGTCAACATGCTCAAGGAATATGATCGACTCATTCTTGGTGTTCTTGTTCAGCCCAATCTCACCGATGCCAAGCACGTTAGGCTTGTCGAGAAACTCAGGGATCATGGCCAACACTTCCCGGGAGAGTTCTACATTTTCTGCTTCCTTGGCATTGATGCAAAGCCATGTGAAATGTTGGATACCATATTGAGCTGCGCGCGTTGGTTCGAACTCCGTAAGCTGGCGAAAGTAATCGCGAAAGCTCTCAACACTACCGCGATCGTAACCAGCCCAGAAGGCGGGCTCGCTCATCGCGACACAGCCCATCTTGGCGAGCGTTTCGTAATCATCCGTGGTCCGCGAGACCATATGGATATGGGGATCGATGTAGTACATCTCGGCTCCTTCGAACGCGATAGAACTCTCAGATACCAAATTCGCCACGCCACGAATCGCTATAAGGTAGCGAGTAGATCATCTGCACGGCGGCTGCGCGATCTTCAAATTCGTTGCTGGCCAAAACCTTAAGCGATTCAGCAATCTGACGGATACGAGCGTCTTCGCTCACGTCGCCTGTTGCGCGATCGATACGATCGAACGATGCGGCCAATTCCAGAATTTTCGCGCGAATTTCGAGAAACTCGCGGTTCAAGATGTCATTCGCCGTTGGGGCAGTTTCCATGGTGTGATCCTTGCAGTCAATCGATCAATTCGATCAGGGTACTGTTCTACCTTGCCACCCCACGTGGGGCAATTATGGCGAAAGGGCCGAACCATGTATTGCAATGATTCGGCCCGATAAGTTTTCAGGATAGCCAATGAAGGAAGAGGTTGATTACTCTTCTGCAACCGGTTCGATCAATCGCTTGGGCGGCTTGCGTGGACGAAAACGGCCAGTTCCCTTTTGGGTTCTTTTGGTACGGAAGTCCGATTCGCGAGCGTTTTCACCCAAAGCAATGGTACGTCCAACGCCTTGGTATCCCATGTCGTTCAGGAAACGACCAAGTGAAATCTCGGTGGCTCCGTAGCTCTCGGCTTCTTTGCGAACCTTGGTGAATTCTCGCAACTTGGTTTCGTCAGAAGTGGCGTTGGGACGCTTGCCAACCACAACGTATCGAGTCTCAATCGAAATCTTACCGGTTCGATTTCCCTTATTATCGACTTGGGCGTCAATCACCCCGCCATTCAAAGCAATAAGATTCTGCAACAGTTCTTTGTCGTGTTTGCCGTCGCCGTCAACGTCGAGGAAACCAGCCAGTACGAATCGAACGGGTTTGCCTTTTTGCCAAACCGGTGAATAGATCACGTCGCCGGAAATGATCGGGTCGGTGACGGTATCGTTGAGGATACGCGCCTCAGCTGTGTGGTCGCCAAGCAAGCGAGTCACTTCAATGCTGCCTTTAGGTTCTGAGCGAGCCAGATTATTTTCGTCGATATCGTAGACGCTGAAGGTTGCCTGACGCTGCAAGGCGTCGTTACGTCCCAGATTTAAGTAGACAAACTTTGATCCCTGATTGACGTAAGTAATCTTGCCATCCGGTTGCTCAAACGTCGTGACCTGCAAGCGAGCCAGCTTCTCATCCGTCTGCTTCTTGGACTTTTGCAATCGATCAAGATTTTCGGTGGCAGTCGCGAGTTTGTTCGACAAGTCGTCGTTTTGTTTCTTGAGCTTGGCGCGAGATTCGGCGTGCTTCTTTTCGGCTTGAGCCACTTTGCTTTTGAGGGCATCGAGCTGCTTCTCGAATTCGGCTCGCTCTTTTTGAAGATCCGAGCCGGCCTTATCGTGGCCGTCTTCTGCTTCCGTCAGTTTGTCGTTCATCTGCGACTTGAGCGTGTCGATGTCCTTCTTTAACTTCGACTCGTTGACAAGCATGTCAGAGATTTGCTGATTGCGTTCTTGCACGACTTTGACGAGTTGTTTTGGCAGATCGCGGTAGTTGCGGTCACCCTCGGCAACGCTCTGGCCGAATAGCCGCATATCGTCTTGATGGGATGTCTCAATGGTCTCCATCTGTTCGCCTGGATCGTACCCAAGAAATCGCTTGAGGTTGTTGATCTCTTCTGCCGCTCGAGTCTGCGCGCCTTGGGCGCTGCTCAAGTTTTCCTTCACACTCGCGACTTCCTTCGTGAGCTTTTGAGATTGGCTCCAGAAGAAATAGGTTGCGATACACAGGATCACCGTCAGCATCACCAACAGGATTAGTGCGATTTGGAGGCCTTGACCTTCACGCTTTGCCATTTGAATCGTTCCTACGCAAACGAGGTTGAACAAGGATGTTCAACCGGAGATTCTGTTCCACTTTCAATCGTGAATGGCCTAATTTGGCGCACTTTTCACGGAGAGTCTTATTATGAAAGGACTTAAGCCGAGTCTAGTCAGGTAAAATGGGAAAGTCAACGAAACACGGTAGACGTCGGTGCCGGTTGCGTCAGTTATTCCGATTTGCCGCCGATTGTAAACTCGCGGAAGCCGGAATGAGGGACAAAACTCGAGAAATAGCCGGACTTGCCATTCATCCTGCTCTTTGGGTGGTCGTACCAGCCTAAAGACAAAATAGAGCCCCATAATTGTGGGGAGGTTTACCCAAGAGTCGCGTCGGACGGTACCGAAAACGCCTATCACGTTCGGCGGATGAGCCTGTTTTGCTGGATATATAAACGCCTAATTACTATGCTACGGGGTACGGAGGAAGCATCCTCACTAATCCCCTCGGAACAAATAATCTGTTGCAGAATGTCTCGCCATGCTTGGCACCCCAAGCTGGGGGCCATCGCCTGTTAACCGATTTGATCGCAATGAAGATCATTGGAATCGCCGGCGGCGTCGCAAGCGGCAAGAGTGTCGTTTCGAAAAAATTGGAATCGCTGGGAGCATTCCTGATCGACGCGGATCGCATCGGCCACGAAACGCTGGAAAAACCGCTTGTTATTGCGGCGGCAAAAGCCCGCTGGGGGGACCAAGTCGTTGGCGAGGATGGGCGACTTGTCCGTGCCACGATTGCGGAACGAGTCTTTGGTGACTCGGAGAATCAAAAAAGCGAGCTGGCATTCTGGGAGTCATGTACGCATCCTCACATTACACGGGAGTTGTCAGCGACGCTAAAAAGGCTGAACGATTCAGGGAAGTACCCTGCCGTTGTCTTGGATGCGCCTGTCATGTTCAAAGCAGGATGGCACAAGATGTGTGATGTCATCCTGTTTGTTGATGCCAACCGAGAGGTTCGCTTGAGCCGCGCTATTGAAAGAGGTTGGTCCCCTGAGCAATTTGAAGATCGCGAGTTGTCGCAATTGCCATTGGATGAAAAACGTAAGCATTGTCAGTTTGTTATTGACAATTCAGGACAATTGGACAAAACCTATGATCAGGTGCTGACCTTTTGGAACTCCTTATCACTGTAAGCACCCGGAACAAACCCTTATTCATTTCCCCTCCGGCGCATGCGCCAATTTCCCCTCATTTCATCCCCGGGAGTCTATCTCCATGACCGACGAGAAAAGATCTAATCGATCCGAGTCGTCTGGCTCGAGACCGTCGAACGGTCGTCGTGGTCGCGGTAAACCTGGAGGGCGCAGTCAGCGCTCGTCCGAACGCGAACCGCTCTCACTTGCCGAAGAAATTGCGAAGGATATCCAGCGCGGAAAGCGCTCCGGGCAATCGGTCGAACAAGACTACGAGAGTCTCAAACAGGGTGGAGTGAACGTCGGCGAGCTGCAGAAAATGTCGATGGCGGACCTCATCGAAGAGGCTCGCAAGGACAATCTCGCCGAAGTCGCCGGAATGAAGAAGCAGGAGTTGATTTTCAATATCCTCAGAGAACGGGTCAAAATGAATGGCCTGATGTACGGGGAAGGGACTTTGGAAATCCTGCCTGATGGTTTTGGGTTCCTCCGCAGTCCGGATTATCACTACTTGTCGTGTCCTGACGATATCTATGTTTCTCCCAGTCAAATTCGTCGCTTTGGTTTGAAGACCGGGACGACGGTGTCCGGACAGATTCGACCGCCCAAGGAGAACGAGCGCTATTTTGCTTTGCTTCGCGTCGAAGCCATAAACTACGAAGATCCTAACGCGTCGGCGAACCGAGTCGATTTTGACAATTTGACTCCGTTGCATCCCGATACGCGCATCATGATGGAGACGGAAGCCGACCAAATTGAAGGTCGCGTCGTCGATATGATTGTTCCCATCGGCTTTGGGCAACGTGGCTTAATCGTCAGCCCGCCTCGTGCTGGTAAGACCATTTTGATGCAGAAAATGGCCAAGGCGGTGATCCAGAATTACCCGGAGGCTTACGTCATCATGTTGTTGATTGACGAACGCCCGGAAGAAGTTACGGACATGGAGCGGCAGGTCAAAGGCGACAATTGTGAAGTCATCAGTTCGACTTTTGACGAACCAGCGACGCGACACGTCCAAGTTGCAGAGATGGTGATTGAGAAAGCCAAGCGGATGGTGGAATGCGGTACGGATGTTGTCATCTTTCTGGATTCGATCACGCGACTTGCCCGCGCTTGGAACTCCGAATGCCCCCAATCGGGCAAGGTCCTGTCTGGTGGCTTGGATACTAATGCTCTCCAACGGCCCAAGCGATTCTTTGGTTCAGCTCGCAAAGTCGAAGAAGGCGGGTCATTGACCATCATCGCGACAGCCTTGATCGATACCGGCAGCCGGATGGATGATGTTATCTTTGAGGAATTCAAAGGAACGGGAAATCAGGAGATTGTGCTCGATCGCAGTCTTGTCGACAAACGCATTTGGCCAGCTATTGATATCAACCGAAGTGGCACGCGTCGCGAAGAGATGTTGATGGACCCGGAAGAGCATCGCCGCGTATGCATACTCCGACGTGCACTCACGGAAATGAGTGCACCGGATGGAATGCAGATGCTAACGACTCAGTTGGCAAAATCAAAAACTAATGCCGAATTCCTCATGGCGATGAAAACAGACGACTAGGTGACTTGGTCTGTTAGCGACAAAATGCCAATTGTCGATATCTCGGCAAAACCCGCAATCATTGGCCCGCATCGAACCATTGGTTTCGAGATGAAAAGCAAACCCCTGCTTGGGGCCTAACAGCAAATCCTGCAAGGAAGATGGAGCCGTGGCAAACATAATCGAAGGCGATAAATCCAAAGCCCAGGGAAGTTTTGCGGTTGTCGTATCGCGCTACAACGAATCGATTACAGGAAACCTTCTCAAGGGTGCCATCGAGACGCTGGTAGCAAATGGAATTGAGGAGTCGTCCATCGACGTGGCTTGGGTTCCGGGCGCTTGGGAGATCCCTCTGGTCGCTCGGGAGATGGTGGCCACCGAGGCTTACGCCGCGGTATTGTGTTTAGGCGCGGTCATCCGCGGTGAGACGACGCACGATCAATACATCAATCAGCAGGTCAGTCGGACTCTGGGGCAGCTTGCACTCGACTTTCATCGTCCCGTGCTGTTTGGGTTGCTGACCTGTAATACCCTCGATCAGGCAATTCATCGGTCTGGTGGCAATGTCGGCAATAAGGGCGCAGAATGTGCTGAAGCCGCGTTAGAGATGGTCTCGTTGTTACAGAAATTGCCGCGATAAGACTTCGTGACTGGATTGGATTGTGACTGCCCGATTGGAGTGCCGAACCCTATAATCCGACACAAGCGCAGGCGGCATTGTTGCCTCAGGCCATTACCTCTCCCCAATTCAATCGTCGTTAGATAATCCCATGCCCCGTCGAAGTCGTGCCCGCGAAGTTGTTCTTCAGGCGTTGTATCGCTTTGACTTGAATCCTGATCGGGACGCCGCGGACGATGAGCGGTTCCTGAACACACGTTTGCTGGAGAACGTCGAGTTAGTGGAATTTGCACTTTCGCTGCTGCATGGCGTACTGCGAAATCGTGAAGAGCTTGACAGTATGTTGCAGGCTCGCGCTGCCAATTGGAGCCTTGGTCGCATGGCGGCTACGGATCGAAATGTTCTTCGGATCGGCGCCTACGAGATATTGTTTAGCGATACACCAGGGCGCGTCGCCATTAACGAAGCCCTCGATCTGGCTCGGCGCTTCGGTTCTGCTCAATCAGCCCAATTTGTGAACGGGATTCTCGATGGGTTCCTGCAAGAACGCGAAAATCGCGAATCTTGATCCTGCCATATCACAAGTTGCGATTCGAGTTCAGCTCGGTGTAGCCTGCGGCGGCAAATGCGCTAGAATGAATGCTTCGGAACCAACGAATCAACCTATAGCGGGATACGCACGTGGCACTTTTCGATCGCTTTCGGAAAAAGAAACCGGAACAGCAACCTGAATCTCCCAAATCCGTAGAACCGCTGGCCCAAGAGCCTGTAGAACCGCCAGTTCCGGCTGAGACGCCAGTCGAATCGAAATCGCCTGAACTGAAGAGCGATGAAAAGGCGCAGGAAAAGGCCGAAAAGCCTAAGGGGGGATTGTTTGCAAGATTCCGACAGGGATTGAAGCGAACAACGCAGATTCTCAACACCGACGTTCGGGACTTGTTCAAGCAGGAAGGCGAACTCCTCGATGACGAGTTCCTCACGCGACTGTATTCCATCTTGATTCGAACCGACATGGGAACGGGACCGGCCACAGAAATTCGTGAGGAAATCTCGACCAAGTTTCGTGGTCGCGTTGTTCACATGGAAGATATTCTGGCGGTCATCAAGGAGAAGTTGAACGAGCTGACAAAGCAGCCGCAGGTTCCCTTAACGTATGCCGACTCGGGGCCAACCGTCGTGATGGTGGTTGGCGTAAATGGTTCCGGCAAGACGACTTCTATTGCCAAGCTCACGCAGATGTTCATTTCTCAGGGCAAGTCAGTCGTCTTGGGGGCTGGCGATACTTTCCGAGCAGCGGCGGTAGAACAACTGACCATCTGGTCCGAACGATTGGGAGCCACGATTGTCACCGGGGAACATCAAAGTGACCCAGCCAGTGTGGCCCATCGCGCTATCGCAACCGCGTTGGAGCAGAATGCGGACGTCTGCATCGTTGATACTGCCGGCCGATTGCAAACACAATCCAACTTGATGGATGAGCTCGCAAAAATTCGTCGTGTCATGTCGAAGCTAATTCCCGATGCACCGCACGAAGTCTTGCTGGTTTTGGATGCGACAGCCGGCCAAAACGGTATCAGTCAAGCCAGCGGGTTCTCGAAGACAGCGAATTGCACCGGGATCGTGCTGGCCAAGTTGGATGGAACCGCCAAAGGTGGAGTCATTATTCCCATTCGCCAACAATTTAACCTGCCGGTGAAGTATATAGGTGTTGGCGAGCAACCTGAGGATTTGGCTCAATTCGATTCCGCCCAATTCGTGGAAGCCTTGTTTGACGGTCTAGTGGCGATGAATGCGAATTAGCCCCACAGACAGCCCCACAGAACTCCCCGATCGTTGATTCGGTTGGGCCTGGCCGGATCGCATATGGTGCCAGTCGGATTGTATGGATTCTTCGGCTTTTGCGACTCGCATTGCCGATCATTGGCAGATTCTGACGGTATGTCCGCTCAGCAGAATTGATGGAATCGGTACATACCGAGTTGCCATTTGGTTCACTACGAGCTGCTGATTGCGTACAGCCCATTCGACTCTGACTTGTGCCACCCTAAAAGAGTGTATCTGCGGAACATGCGATGCACGTGGGCTTTCGTTTCAACCGATACGACAACCGATACGACAACCAAACGGCGACAGCGTGAGATGGATCTTCGTGCGCCAAAACCCTTCTCAAGTGACTGAGAAGGGCAGTCATCAATTGCCATGATGACATCAGTTTCGGAATGGAGTCCGCGATGGAAGTATTGCGAAAAATCATAGGAATCGCAGCGATTGCTATTTTTGTCAGCGCCTCGAGTGGGCAGTCCGCTTACAGCCCAAACTCACTCGGAGGCGACGGACTGGTACCTGCGGTTGTTGTCCCTGCTGACAGGATTATCAGCAAGGGGAATCGAATCATCGAGAATAGGGTGCCCCCGCCGCCGCGTATGGCGCCGGAGGAAACCTCGGTGCAACCTCAAGCCATAACTGACCAACCACTTCCCGACTTTGTCGAACCGACGGAGGCAAAGCCGCAGGCTTCAACCTCGCCTCAGGTGGCGATTGAATTCGACGCGCCGTCGCCAGTGGCTATTCCTGACCCGATGACGGAAAATTGTCCGCTTTGTAGTGGTACAGGGAATTGCAGTAGGCTCAATCGCGAATGTCCAATGTGCTCCGGGAGTGGAAACTGTAGCGCTGGAAACGGAGAAGAGAAGAACGTGTCCATCAGTCGAGATGGATGGACATGCACGACATCGGTCCGTCGGGGATATTTCGGTGGTCGCATTCCAGCACTGATGACTTTTGGTAGAAAGTCATGTGGCGGCCAATCAGGCTGCAATGCTTGTCAAGGATGCTCTTCAAACTCCCCAAGTAATCTGTGCCAATCATCCAATGACAACAATGGTGGGTGTAGCTGCGACGATGGGAGCAGTTCAGGTTGCGGGTGTGGCGGTAGTGATTGTCAGTCGTCATCCTCAGTGCGACCATCTTTTCGAAGTTTCTTCGATCGCGATTTCTTCAATGGCCGAAGTCTGAATTCCGGGCTGTTCGCAGATTGGTTTCGTGATCGTGTGTCGGGCGGAGTCGCCGAAGGATGTGGGGGCAATTCTCCGGCAGGGGATTGCTCATGTGGTAGTAATGGTGGAAACAGCGGCTGGCCGAGTCGCCGGCGCGGCAGCGACTGTAGTTGTCAGAACATGGGTGAATGCACCGGTGGTGGTGACTGCCTTAGCC
>CAYYHV010000178.1:11101-14178 GCA_964471695.1 uncultured Pirellulaceae bacterium | reverse complement strand
CACGTTTCTGACCGAGTTGACCAGCAACACAGCGACGACAACATTGCTGATGCCCATACTCGCTGCCGCAGCCGTGAGTTCAGAAATCGAACCACGAATCGTTATGGTGCCCGCAACGATCAGTGCGAGTTTTGCATTTATGTTGCCCGTTGCGACTCCACCCAACGCGATCGTGTACGGGAGTCAAAAATTTACCGTGCGGGAAATGGCGAAAGAGGGTGTCGTGCTTAACTTGATTGGTGTGATCGTGGTGCCCGTTGTTTGCTACATTTTCCTTTAACATAGGAGGGGATTCGACTTGAAGCCCAAAATCGCGACAATAAAGTCGCCGTCTCTCGTCAATTGAAGCGAAGTCAAAATAGCAGGTAAATACCATGAAATGCAGAAGCATTTGCGTCTCTTTTCCGTTGAGCCTGATCTTGCTTATCGGCTGTGACGAATCTTCGGAGCCTGTTCCGCTTCACCATGTTGGCAACAAAGAAATTCCCGTCGTCGAGGTGGAAACGGCAGCCAGCCCAGATGACTTTCAGTTGATTCAATTGAAAGATGGTCACGACTATTGGTTCTATCGTGACCGTGGTGGGGAACGAGGCTATGCCGGTTTGGCGCATTCACCAGAATGTAAAAAGTGTCAAGAAATCGAGGACGCCCGCAACGGACGTTGAAATGTTGAATGTCAACGATCACCAACGTCTAGTTGTCTTTTTGCATTCCTTAGCAGAAATCCACAAATCCGAATTCGTATGGAAATGAACGGGACCTAAGATGCCTCGCCCTACAAGTATCGTGTCGTATAACAACAAGGGGCGAGTCGTCATCGTGACGGGTGGAGGTCAGGGAATTGGCTTGGCGATTTGCAAAGCTTTCTGCGAGTCCGGGGCAACCGTCGTTGCTGCTGAAGTGAATGCGGAATCGAAGCATCGATTGCCAGCGAATGCAGTTTTTCAGCAGTGCGATACGTCTCGAGTCGAAGATTGCGAACGTGTCGTTGTTGAGACGGTCGCTGAGTTTGGCGGATTGGATGTGCTCGTAAACAATGCCGCAATTCAACCACCCGAATCTTATCGGCCGCTCGACGAATTGGACGAGGCGTTGTACGAAAAAATGTTGGCAGTGAACTTTTCCGGTTACAATTTCATGGGGAAATACGCGCTGCGTCAAATGAAAGAGCAGGGCAGTGGCGTTGTCATCAACATTGCCAGCGTGCAAGGCCACGCGACGACTCGTTCGGTGCCGGTTTATGGTCCTCTAAAGGCCGCGAATCTTCTCCAAGCGAAGCAATGGGCCCTTGAATACGCGCGTGAAGGAGTACGCGTGGTCTCGGTATCGCCCGGAGCCATCATGACGCCGATGGTCGCCGCAAGTCTTGGTGTGCAGGGTGGGGAAGCCGAGTTGGCGAATCGCCATCCGCTCGGTCGATTGGGGCAAGCGGCAGAAGTCGCAAACGCCGTCTTGTTCATGGCGAGCGACGGGGCTTCTTTCATTACGGCCACTGATTTGGCGGTCGACGGAGGCTTGGGAGGATTCGGTGCCTTTGGCGATCCGTATTAGTCCCATTGCCTGAGGGTGGGACGCGGATGGTTTTGCGGCTGTCGACGACTATTGAGGTTGAATCAGCGCAGACACGGCTCCAGCGGGATCTTTGATGACGCACATCATTCCGTACCCGCCCATGTCTCTCTTGGGGGCGACGACCTCACCACCGAGGGCTTCGCACTGCTTGATGCTTTCGTCGAGATCTTCGACGGTGATGTAAATCAGCCACTGAGCCGGCAAGTCGGCGTTGGGACCCTTTGCGTGGCATATTCCGCCGACGGGTTCACCAGTTTCGTCTTTGATGACCCAATCACTGTAGTCGCCAAGGTCGGCTTCATCGGTTTCCCAACCGACAACTTTTGCGTAGAAGTCTTTTACGCTGGTGGCATCGTCAACCGTTAGGTCGCGCCATGAAATAGAGCCGTAGGGTGGAGTCGACATCACAGTCCGCCTTCACAATCATTAACGTGAATTTGCTACCCGAAGGAAGCAGGTTCGGTAAGCAACGACTTACCCAGCAGTCTGCAAGGCGAAACGTTCCTTGGCGCGATCTGCTGCGGTAGTATTGTGATCAGCCGAGTAGTAATTGCCAAGGACCAGTACATCCATGTCGGTTCTTAGGAAGCATGATATGGCTTGCTCAGGAGTCGCAACGATGGGCTCTTGCCGATTAAAGCTGGTGTTCAGCACGATCGGAACGCCTGTCAGTTTTTCGAATTCCTCGATAACACCGTAGTACGCAGGATTTGCGTCGCGCGAGATTGTCTGAATTCGCGCGGTCCCATCTTCGTGGACGCCGGACGGAATCTTCTCGGCTTTTCCCGGTTGGATTCGTGGCGCAATGGTCATGAATGGATCCGCTTGATCAATCTGGAACCATTCGGAGACTCGTTCTTCCATGATGGCTGGTGCAAACGGCCTGAAGGCTTCGCGATGCTTTACCCGAGCGTTCAGGATGTCTTTCATATTCGCCCGTCTCGGATCGGCAAGAATCGAGCGATTGCCGAGAGCACGTGGCCCCATTTCGAAACGACCCTGGAACCAGCCGACAATCTTGCCGTCGGCGAGATTGGATGCGGTATGACGGTAGAGTTCTGCATCGTCAAACTTCTCGAACTTCATGCCATATTCCTGAAGGGCCGTACGAATCTGCTCTTCGGTGTAGGCTTTGCCGTAGTAAGCGTGTTTTAGTTCGAAGGTTCGTGGATTGCCAAGGACATTGTGGTGGTACCACAATGCGCTTCCCATGGTGGCACCGGTATCGGAAGCGTTGGGCGGAATCCAGACTCGGTCGTAATCCGTTTCCGTCAAGATTTTTGCATTTGCAACGCAGTTCAAGGCGACTCCGCCCACCAGTACCAGATTTCGCGAAGGGTAGCGTTTCGATAAACCGCGTACGATGTGCAAAATGGCTTCTTCGACGATCGATTGTAGCGCAAACGCGATGTCGCGATGGTGCTCCGTGAGCTCCTCATTCGGTTTCCGAGCCGGCCCGAAGCGATCGAAGAACAATCGCTTCATGGGTTTGGCCAGCCCATAAC
>CAYYHV010000178.1:7486-11091 GCA_964471695.1 uncultured Pirellulaceae bacterium | reverse complement strand
CAAAATAGCGCATGTTGATCTGGTAGGTTCCGTCGTCCTTCAGTTGGATAAGATCTCGGAAGGCGTCGAGGTAGGTGTCGCGACCATAAGCCGCCAATCCCATGACTTTGCCTTCGTCCTGGTTAGCCTGAAACCCGAGATGTTGTGTGATGATCGTATAGAGGATGCCCAGCGAATTGAAGAAGTTGCTCTTCCAGACTCGTTGTAGATCATTCCCTCTGCCGGTGAAGACGCTCGTGGCTGCGTCGTCACCGTATCCGTCCATGACCAGCACCGTGGCTTCGTCGAAAGGACTGATATAGTAGGCGGCGGCATGCGAGTTGTGATGACCAATACCGTGAATCGGTGGGAGCTCGTCGGTATTGAAGTGTTCTTTCAATCGCTTTGCGAGATACTTCGTCCCATGGAATAGTTGATTCTGCTGCGGCGGGTGGGCTCGCATGTGGACCAGTTGAGTGCTGAACGGAAACTTGCGAAGCATCGCCCACGAAAGCGTCTTGAGGAATGTGGGGATGTGCCAAGGAGCCGTGATGATGTCGACGTCCTCGATACCAAGTCCTCGTTCGGTCAGTGCCGCCGAGAGACTGTGAGCCGGGAAGGCTTTGGTTTTCTTTTCACGATTCAGTCGTTCTTCTTCGAGAACGATTTCCAACTCGCCATCATTGATCAAAGCCACACCCGTATCGTGTGTGTGACTGGCCATTCCGAGAATTCGCATCGACGATCCCTTTCGCTAGCAATGCCCATGAATTGGGTGCGAAAAGGTAGCTCTAATAGTACTCTCGGGGCAATGTTGATTTAAGACTGCGATAGTGGCGTTTCTAGGCATCGGCTGACGACAGTATCGGGATCGTCGCCGATTTGACTCAACCACCCAGCTCACCACGAGGACATGGGCAAAATCGCGATGGCGGAGTCTCCCAGCCCCAAGTTGCTTAGCAGCCGATTTTGCGAAGCTCTAAATCAGCCTTTGACGCGAATATTCCAATTGATTTCCGCTAGCAAACCGTTTGAAGTCGAGTTGGTATCCTGCGCAGAAAAAAACGCTTCGCGGTTGGCGAAGCGTTTGTGTTTCAATGGATTGGGGCGACCAAATCAATCTCGTTGCAGCTCCATAACCAACCGCAGGATGTACCAGAACAGCAAGGCTACCGAAGCAAAAAGAGCCAGCGAAGCTGCCACATGTTGACCGACTCGGTAGTGATGCAAAACGTTGGAAGTGTCGTACAAAATGTAACAACATGCGAATGCAATCATTGCCGCAGTAAACCACGATCCAAGCGAGAATCCGAAGATAATGCCGCAGACGATCAAGCCCATGGCTGCGAATCCACCATACATCAAAGCGGAACGCAGGAACGAGAAGTCTTTTCGTGTGATAAACACGACACCTGTCAGCAATGCAAAAAGACCGAGCGTAATGCCTCCGGCGGTCACGAGGATCTGACCTGTGGGGTCCATTCGCGACGCGAAGTAGATGAGCGGGCACATGATGATGGATTGGGCGAATACATACAGCCCCAGTCCGGCATACTGCAAACCAATGGATGTGCTGGATTGGGCCCACGTGTTGGCAATCCAACTGGTCCCCATGAACAATCCCAAAACGATAAGCCAACCATACTGGCTGCCCACCATCAATTGGATGAGGTCTTGTGTAATAGGCAATGTGAACATTGCTGACGTCAGGATCACAAACAGCCCAATTGCACCGGCGAGATGCAGGTATGTTTTGGTAATGAAGCTGGCGCGTTCATCAGCTCCAGCTTCAGCTACCGAGTATCCCGGAGTCTGGTAAGGATTCGCGGCGTAGTTCATCAAAATCTCCAATGGCAGATTCAATTGGTAAGTTGTTCTCTGCTAGATTCTAACTTACTCACAGGATTCGCCAACGCCGGAATGCAAAACTCGGCTTTTTCAGGCAATTTAGGCCACTTGATCGTCACCAGCCACTTGAGAATCCGGTAACTTCGTCAGCATCATTTGTGGGTGGGAAATGGCGGCTTTGGTAGTTGCGGCGACGTCCGCATAATCGTTACTCAGGCCTGATATTCATAAGTCCCAGCTACGACTGCGACATAGTCCGGCAGAATTTGACGTAGATGATGTTCGAGGTGTCCCATGTAATCCTGAACAAGATACTTCAGTGTAGCCGGCACATCCTGAGGCACGACTTTCCACGCCATGTAGTGCAGGCAGTGTTCCTGATGTGACTTGGTTAAAGTGCCTTCCGGCAAACGGGAAATCAGATGTGCAAGGTGTAAATTGGAATTCGACCAGAAGTCGACGAGCCATTCCCAATCGCGATCGAGATAGGATTGAATCTCGACCCATTGTTCCTGTTTGTAACCGTCAAATATGAGATTGTCCTGATCGTTCGCGATGACAAATCTTCGGTGATTGTTGGTCGTCGAATCAATAAGGTGCCCCAGAATTTCAATCTTGGCCCACTTACCGGGAGAGGGTTTGGATCTGACTTGATCCGACGGCAAGTCTCGTAGTCGCGGGCGAACGTTCTCTACGATTGAGACTAATTGCTGTGACAATTCGGACATGGTCTGGCTCCGGTGCGAAATTTTGGTTCCGCGGAGTTTACCACAGCCAGTCAGGAAGGTGTGAGTCGCGTTCGGATCCTTCGTCGTCGTCCTCGCGACCGTAGTCCGAATAGACGGCATCCAGGAAACCGTTGCCAGGAGTGGTGGGGGCTGGAGGCGGATCGTTGTCGATGATCGTTGCGACGGCGTCGACGATCGGGCCATTGTTATTTGTGTCTGATTCGGCGGACAAGGTAAATGTTTCATCACCTTCGAAAATTGCGTCGTCAACGGTATCGATTCGAACCAGGATACTTGTCTGGCCTGGATTAAAGGCGACAAGGTCGGCATTCGGACCGAAGGCATTGAACCAAACGGCACCGTTGTTGAACGAGTACTCGAAACCGCTGGTTTCAAAGTCGTCCGGCCCCGTGGCCGTATCGTCGCCAGGCACAACATTCAGCCGAATCTGCTTGGTTGTGGCATACGTCAAATCCATCGTAAAGACGAGTTGACCGCCTTCGTCGACACTCGCATCGTTCAGGGTAACGACCACGTCATCGTCGCCAATCATGGCCGTGCCTGGCGTGACGGTACCCACGGCACCGCTGATGACATTCGCTGAGAGTTCAAATGTCTCGATTGGTTCTTCAGCCGAGTCGTCAACCGCTGCGTGACGAACCAGCAGCGATGTGTTCCCTGCGGCGATGGTGACCTCCGAGCCGTTGGCTCCACCGGCGGCTTGCCACGTGGCGCCAAAATCATCGGAGAATTCAAAGCTTGTTGCAAAATCATCACCAGCGACCGCCGAGCCGTCAATGGGATTCAATTCCAGCATCACGTCCGTGCCGGCGACATCGCTCAAGGTGATTGTGTACGAAAGCAATTGGCCTTCAAGTTTCGTATCGTCGGAGATGGTTAAATTGGGAACGGGTTCGTCGTCCAGAATCGTTCCCGTTCCGTCGGAAATGGTTGCGATCGTGCCGCTAGTGACAACGGCCGAGAGCCCGAAGGTTTCCGTGCCTTCAGCAACGGTGTCTTGCAGCGAATCAATTCGCGCCAGAATGGATG
>CAYYHV010000178.1:0-7476 GCA_964471695.1 uncultured Pirellulaceae bacterium | reverse complement strand
ATGTGGCGGGAGAGCCTAAGGTGAATTCCGTACCGTTAGGGCCACCCGCAGCTTGCCAGGTAGCACCGCCATCATCAGAGAATTCAAAGGAAGTCGTTTCAAAGTCGACGTCACCTGTGGCCGAAACGCCGGTAGTCGTCAAGTCAAATGTCGTCGCGGTTGCGGAGGCGCCGCTCAGGGTAATGGTGAATTCCAATCCATCCCCCTCAGTCGCCGATGCATCACCAATCACCAGATCGGGAATCGACTCATCATCAAGAATCGTAGCTGTGCCGCCGAGTACACCGCCGACTGGTCCGCTCACGATGGTTGCCGTGAGATTGAAGGTTTCGTCACCCTCATAGAGGGAATCGTCAAATGTATTGATTCGCGCCAAAAGTGAAGTCAGTCCGGCCGTCATCGTGACTTGGGTGCCATTCGCCCCTGTTGCAGGATTCCACGTAGCGCCCCCGTCGTCTGAGAACTCAAAATTCGTGGATTCATAGTCATCCCCTGACGTGGCCGTGCCGCTGCCGGGAGTCAAATCAATGACGATGTCGGTACTGGCTGCGGAGCTACCAGTAATTGTGAAAACCAAGTCGCCTGCTTCGGTAGTGCTGGCGTCGCCGATCTGCAAGGTGGGTAAGGGTTCGTCGTCGACAATCGTTCCAGTACCGGAAGTGATGGTGCCAATTGTCCCGGCGAGTGCGGATGCCGATACGGTGAAATCCTCATTGCCTTCAGCGATCGCGTCTTGCAAAGTGTCGATCCGCAAGTCGACGGTGGTCATTCCGGCGGGGATGGAAACTTCTGTTCCATTGGCGCCGCCTGCAGCCAGCCATGTTGTTCCGCCATCGGCGGAATACTCGAAGTTATCCGTTTCAAAATCGCTACCACCGACGGCGAGTAGGTCCGAGGTGTTGAAATCAAGTGTTGTCGTCGCGCTCGATGGGTTCGTCAGTGAAACTGCGAATACCAAAGGTGATCCTTCTGTCTCGCTGCCGTCAGAAATCGTAATGTCGGGAATCGAATCGTCATCCAGAATGGTGCCTGTGCCGTCCGTTATGGTCCCAACCGTACCATTAAGTATCGTGGCTGAGACGGTGAAGGATTCGTCGCCCTCGTGTGTCGAATCTTGCAGTGAATCAATGCGTATCAAGATACTTGATGATCCGGCAAGCATCGTGACTTGGGTAGCATTCGCGCCCGTTGCGGGATTCCACGTAGCACCGGCGTCGTTTGAGAATTCAAAGTTGTCTGTTTCGAAGTCGCTTGCACCGACGGCGGTACCGTCAATGGTGGAGATATCGAGCAATGTGTCGAGGCTAGAAGCAGTCGACAACGTAGCCTCGAAGACGATACCTAGTCCCTCCATCGCATCCCCATCGGAAATCGAAAGGGTTGGTATGGATTCGTCGTCAACAATTGTTCCGGCACCGTCGAGGATGCTATTGATCGAGCCGGCGAGAATAGATGCCGTCAGCGTGAAGTCTTCGTCGCCTTCAAAGATGGAATCGTCGAGCGTATCAATTCGGACCATTAAGTCTGTCATTCCTGCGGCGATGGTCACCTCAGTTTCATTTGCTCCACCAGCCGGTTGCCAAGTCGTTCCCGAATCCGTCGAGAATTCAAACGAACCGTTTTCCACGTCGGTACCAGAAGTCGCAGTTCCGCTCACGACGGACAGGTCAATGATCGAGTCAACGATATCGACAATCGACTGGCTCAGCGTAAATACGAATGGCGATCCCTCAGTGACGCTGGCATTAGATATCGTCAGATTTACGGCGGCATCGTCGTCGATGATTGTACCGAGTCCATCTGTAATGGCACCGTGATTCGACGTGACGGAATCGGCCGACAGCGTAAGTGTCTCATCCCCTTCTGCGTCATTGTCATCGATCGTATTGAGTCGTACGAGGATTTCTGAAAGGCCAGCATTGATTGATACCGTCGTCAGTGAACTGCCGAATGCGTCAAGCCACGTGGTTCCGTTGTCGAATGAGTACTCAAAGCTAGATGTTTCAAAGTCGGTACCACCGGTTGCCGTGCCATCAAGAGGCGTGATGTCGACTCGTATTTGTGCCGTCGTTGGGGTTCCCAATGTGATCGGGAAAACCAACGGGGTGCCCTCGATTGTGTCTGCATCACCGATGGTGATTGAGACGTCGTCGTCGCCGATTGTCGCCGTGCCAGACGTCACCGCACCGATCGTGCCGCTAATGACAGTCGCCCCTAACTCGAACGTTTCAATCGGCTCTTCGGACGAATCGTCTATCGTTGCATGGCGGACCAAAAGTGATGTGGAGCCGGCGAGCAAAGTCACCTCGGTGCCGTTGATTCCGGTAGCCGGTAGCCACGTGGTACCATCATCATCGGAGAACTCAAACGACGTCGCATCAAAGTCGACTCCGGCAAGAGCCGTGCCGTCAGTTGTAACAAGGTCAACAATCGTGTCCGTTGCAGACGCGTTGTCCAGCGTCAGGCTGTATTCCAACAGTCCGCTTTCGAGAGCCGTTGTTTCAGAGACGGTCAGTTCCGGGGCTGCCTCGTCGTCGTTGATTGTCACCGTGCCGTCGATAATCGGACCATGGTTGTTAGTGTCCGAGATAGCTGAGAGCGTGAATGTTTCGACGCCTTCGACGATGGCGTCATCAAACGTGTCGATGCGTACGAGAATACTGACTCGACCGGGCAAAATCGAAACGCGGTCCAGATCCGGTCCAAAGCTGTCAAACCACGTCGTGCCACCATTCGGCGAATACTCGAAATTTGCATCTTCGAAATCGATACCTTCGGTGGCGGAAATGCTGATCGGATCGAGACTCAAGCGAATCTGTTTAGTGGTACTGTGGTTGATCGAAATCGGAAGGATCAGTTGGTCGCCTTCGGTTACCGTGCCGTCCCCGATTGTGATTATGACGTCGTCGTCACCAATCGTGCCTGTTCCGGATGCAACACTGGTGATACTGCCGCTGAGAATGTCGGCGGAAATGCTGAATGTCTCAATCGGTTCATCGAGAATGTCGTTGATCGTTTCGGTTCGCACGAGAACGCCGCCAATCCCAGCAGGGATTGTGACTTGGGTACCCGTCGGTCCATCAGCCGGTATCCAGGTATTTCCAAAATCGACTGAGTACTCGATGTTGGTTGCGTTGAAGTCCTCGCCAGCGGTTGTCGAGATATTCGTAAAGAAGACGTCGGCGACGATATCTTGGGTGGACAATGCCGAAAGGTTGGCCGAAAAGGACATCGTCAGTCCTTCCAAGACGGTTTGGTCGCCAAATTCCAGCTCGATGCCTGAATCGTTGTCGAGGATTGTGCCCGTGCCGTCCGTGACGGCGCCGCCGGGGCCACTCACGATGGTTGCCGTAATGGCAAAGTCCTCATCGGTTTCGAGTTGACCATCGTCAATCGTGCCGATGCGACCAAGAACATTCGTAGTACCGGTGCGGATGGTTACGAGCGAGCCGTTAACACCAGATGCTGGTTGCCACGTCACTCCATCATCAACGGAAAACTCAAAGTTGCTGTTGTCGACATCGGAACCCACCGTCGCGGTTCCGGAAACTGTCGCCAGATCGATCTGAATATCGGTCACCGAAGTCTGCGACAAGCTGATGTCGAACTCGAGCAAGCCACCTTCAACAATCAGGCCGTCGCCGATCGTGACGTCAGCCACATCGTTATCTACGATGGTGCCGGTTCCACTAATCACGGCGCCGATGCTGCCAGTGATAACTGTGGCATCAAGCGTGAATAACTCGTCGAATTCGACGAGTGAATCGTCAACCGTATCGACGCGAACGAGGATTTGCGTGTCGGTCGTCAAGAAATCTATTTCATCAGCATTCGTGCCGAACGCCGGCAACCAGGTCGTGCCACCGTCACGCGAATACTCAAAGCCATTGATTTCAAAGTCCACGCCACCCGTCGCGTCAATATCGACGGTTGCCAGTTTCAGTGTCGAGTCGTTGGCAAGCACAATGTCAGGAGTCAGCGTAAAGACAAGCGGAGAACCTTCATTAGCCGTTGCGTCGCTTATTGCGAGCGTAGAAACGTCATCATCATCAATGATCGTGGCAATACCCGGGAAGAAGTTTGTCAACGCGAAGCTGACGCTAAAGCCGTTGAGTTCGAACTGCTCTGAAGGTTCGAGCAAAGTATCCTCAACAGTGTCGATGCGAACGAGAAGCGACGTGATGCCGGGGTTGAAGCGAACTTCAGATCCTGAGTTTCCGTGGGTTGGAATCCAAGTTGCGCCACCATCCTCAGAGTACTCGAATCCATAATTGTCAAAATCGACGCTACCCGTCGCTGTGAGTGTACGAGCAATCAGATTGACTCGGCCGGGGATGGTCAAGGCGCGAGTCAATGTCAGATTGAATACTGCGGTATCGCCCTCATCGACTACTACATCATCGACGTTGAGATTGAGCGCCAATCCCGACGTAAATTTGTTCGTGTTCCAGACGTTGAAGTCGATTACGTCGACCACCCCGTCGGCTGTGAAATCGCCAGTGCACCAACCGGATGTGAACGTGAAGCGGTTTGAGTTCCAAGCGTTGAAATCGCTGACGTCGACCACGCCGTCGAGGTTGGCGTCACCGGGGAGGTAAGGTAGTTCCAACCCGTTGAATAAAGCCGCATCTTGAAGCCACACTTCGAGGTCTTCTTGATCCACGCTGCCGTCGTCTGTCAAATCGAAGGCGGGGTCGTAGATTCCCGATGAAATCGTTGAAACCAAGCCATTCGCATCATGGCAGTCGGCGATACCATCAAGATTGAAGTCGACAAAGACTCCGCCGCTGGTTGCTGCGGTGAGCGTGTACTCACCCGAGCCAACTACCGCGTCAACAACGATTGTGTAAGAGTCGGATTGATCAGCCGTCAGAACCCGGACGCCATCTGTTTCAACCAAAAGAGCAAGATTGCCAGAGGAGTCGCGAACCGAAACCGTCGGCTGAAGCGCATTGCCGTTCGCGCCCATCACAGAATTGAGCGGCGTCTGGATGCTCAATGATAATGTGGCTCCGGCGACCATCTGGATATCGTACGTGTCCGATTCACCTTGCTCGAGAAATCCAATCGCTCCGCTTGCTGCGTTGAGCGATCGGGTTGAATGCGAGTCATTAACGTCGCCAAGGTAGTATTCGGCTGATGCGACGAGTCCGTATTCACCGTCCCATTCACCCTGCACGACAACCGAATAAACACCCGCTTCCGTTGGCGAAAAATCAAAGACAACCTGTTCAAAGCTGCCGGCGGGGCCCGAACTAGAAGCCGCCACAACGTTGCCACTTGGATCGGTGATTTCAAACATGCCGTTGAACGGTGACGATTCCCCCTGAATCGCAAAATCAACGGATGCTCCGACGTAGTCCGACAGGTCCAGTAAATACGTGTCGATTTCGCCGGAGACACCTGCCAGCGTGCCCGTGGCACTGAATCGAGTATTGGTGACCGTCTCAAGCATCGGTGAGAGTGTGGTTGGCGATTCCCCTTTCAGGTCGCCAATGTTTGCGTTTCGAATCAAATCGACTTGGATGTCGGTGATCTGATCTGTCCCGACGAGCAGCGTGATCGTCTGGTCGGTCGCTACCGTAATTTCGTCAATAAAGATCGTCTCGCCATTGGTACTGGCTGCGACTTGACCACCCAGTCCGAGGAGTTCGGCCGTAAGACGGGCGTTGGCGGCTGGCGTGATGCGGGCCGCAACTGTCTCGCCAGCGTGGGCAAAGAACGAGAATCGCTCCAGATTGTTGGGATTGCTGAAGCTCGCGTCAGTCGTGCTGATAAAAGCCAGCCCGCCCTCGGGCCCAAGCGGTTGGAAATCTTCAATGGAACGGATTCGGAAAATCTGCGAGAAATCAGAATTCCCAAGTCCCTGCAGGTCATTGACGGCATTTGCGGCGAACGTCAAATCTTGTTGGACGAGCCCGTTATTCGCAGCCGGGTCAAGCTCGAACGTTATTTGATTGCCACCAGCCGAAATGACGCTGAGCGCTGGCATTGCGTTGATCTGCAAGTCGCTCGCGTCCACCGTCGTGAGGTCGATAGCTTCGGAGAAGGTTAAGGTAATGGTCTCAGGGAAACTTCCCAACGTTCCACTGTCCGTCGGAGTGGCCTGAAGAACGCTTGGCGGTTGGTTCGTCGGGTTGAGGCCCCCAAATTCAAGGAAGTACTCGCCAGGTCGATCATTGGAGAACACCTGAACTTCGTATTGGCCAGCTTGAATTGCGTTATGGTTGAGCGACGTACTTCCCGAGGAAACCAGCAAGCCGGTCGGATCAAAAAGTCGCATACCGATGGACTCGTTGCCGCTCTCAAACAGTTTGCCTTCGAACTCATACGGCCCTTGGACTGGCGGCGTTGCCTGAATGTCGATCAGATCGTTGGGTTGGACGTCGATCGTGTACGTGTCAGTACCATTGGAAAGCCCGAAGGCGAGGTTGTCGAGGACCACCGAGTCGTTACCCAGTCCAGTGACGATGATATAGCCGATATCTCCAGATGCTCGGTTTATCTCAAGGGCTTCGGGCGAACCGGCACTTACGACTTGGCTGAAAATGGTCGCGAGGAGATTCTCATTGTGATCGAAGGCATGCAGTACGGCGACGTCCGAACCATCGTTGGCGCTAACGTCAATGGAAACGAAGTCGACTGGAATATCAAAGTCCGCTCGCAGTTCGTGCTCGCCCGATTTCCACTCCACATCCGTCGCGTCGGGTGAAAAAACTCGTGTTCCCGTGGAGGAATGCACGGATTCCCTTGCGATAACGTCGCCACCGTAGACATCGGAAAGTACCACGTTCGGGAAGGCGCTACTGATGTTCGTTCCCAAACCCACATCGTCCGCGTCAGCACTCCCCGAAAAACTCTTCGTGACAAACCCGAGGATATTGGAGCCCGTCAGTTCCTGAGCAACCGCCACAGATTCCAAGTCAAATTCTGCGTCAAGCAATGTAACAAGTCGATAGTTTGCTAAACCCGAAACGCGGATGTGATACGTGTTATCGAGTCCATCCGTCGACTGATCCTCAAAACCGGAAATCGCGCCGGACGCATTGAGCGTCGAGATTCCAGAGGCAATGAGATTCCCACTCGAATCGTATAATTCCAGATTCAATTCATCAGACGGATTCTCAGCATTCGTTACGATCGTGGCTCGTTGTCCATCGGACAGATCAAACGCATACCAATCTTCCGTATCCGTGGCCGAGAGCTCACCTGAAATTCCCATCTGAGCCGAAGTGGCCCCCAAGGAAATCTCATAAGCAGCTAATGGTTGGCTGGTGGCGAGCGTGTTGTTTGTGACGCCGCCTGAGAGAGTTTCCGAGTCAAAACTTGCATTCAAGAAAAAGGTGGCCTCGTAATCGCCAGCCGCCGTCGTCGAGCTTTCAACGAGAAAATCATAATTGCCTGAAATCAGGATTGGCAGGCTTTCGAAGCTGACCGTCGACGTATCCGTAGAAGTGACATCCATCACAACGGCGC
>CAYYHV010000177.1:0-14185 GCA_964471695.1 uncultured Pirellulaceae bacterium | reverse complement strand
TCGGAATTACCGACATGCGATTTACGACGTGTAAGCAAAGTTCGGCGCGTTCTCAACCGCTCGAACCGGGAACAAAGAAATGAAGGCCCTATCGCGGTGCCGCTCGGAATCCGTCCAATCCGACAGCGAGTAAGAGTAAGGAAACTCGATTCCATTCCCCCATTGCGGCAGGTCGATCGTCATCGAATCGCTCGCTGACAACTCTCGAGTTCTCATTCGCCTAAGAGTTACCGGAAGCCTCATTGAATGACGCGAGGGATTTAGAAGGCACAATTCGGTGACACTCGTCTCACCGATGTCACTGGGCTACTCGAATATCCACTCAAGTAATCACCGGCGCAATTTCAATCGCATCACCGTCTCTTGCTCTCGCAGCTCGAACCCAAACTTTGTGTAAAACTCATTCATTTCCCTGGCACACGACAAGTCAATACTGTGAATCCCAGCGACTTCCTTCGCTCCAACGACTTGTTCAAGCAGCACCCGTCCCAATCCCAAGCCACGATACCCGTGTCGGACTAGCACACCATAGAGGAGCGCGCGAAAGCCCCGGTCTGAAACGACTCGACAGAAACCAACGAGATCGTCAGTTTGAGTTTCAATGATTCCGATGACAAACTCCGCACCGCACAAGGCCTGCCGCATATCGGAGTTGGTCCGCGTCACGTCCGGCCACTCACGATCGTACAGTTCAAATGATTGCTGGATATGCTTCTCGGCAAATTGATGGATAACGCGAAACTGCCGATCGCCGCGTTGGAATTCAAGCCCGCTACCCGTCTTTGTCACCAACGCGAGCAAATTGTCAACGATCAGATCTGGTTGAGGCGCATTGGAGTCGATAGATCGACCGTTCGACAACCATACGGACTGACACCCAATTGCTTTTGCAGCCCCGACATCGCACCGCTGACTGTCGCCAATCATCAACGTCGTTTGCAGGTCGACGAGACTAAGAACAGGATCGTACAATCTGGACGACGGTTTCACCGAAGTCGAATCGGAACTAAATGTCATGGTCGTGAAGCATTCGTCGATCCCCACCCGTTTGAGTTGGTCGACGAACCGAGCCTTTGGCGCCCAAATGTTGCTCACCAAATGAAGATCATGGGAAGCTGCCAATAGTTGAATTGCGTCAACATATTCTTGCGGAATCGTCCCCAATTCATGACAAGCAAAAACGTCGACGAGCAACGCATTCTGATGGTCTGCAAACGTCGCAGATTCTGGCAGCGATTTCAGCGTCGACCTGACCGTTGGAAACGCGTCATAACGAGTCCCGTCGTGATAGATATTCTCGAGCGTGGCATAAACGCCGTTGATGGCTCGTTGGACCTGGACGCAACTAAGCTGCGAGCCACCAAGTCGCTGGTACGTCGAATAGTAATTTTCCGAAAGCGAAAAACGATCGCCACCAAACATGAATGTATCATTCAGGTCCAAGATCAATGTATCAAACTTCGCCACGAACGCGTTCACAGTACTTCTCCGAATTCCAGAGATGATCCAGCATCAGAGGTCAATCAGACAGCCAACCAGTTACCCTCAAACAAAACGACGGCGTCGGCCTCGATCAATACCGTTCCTCTGTCGGTCAGTTCGACGTCCATCGAGCCAGTGCGTTCCGAAGACTGAAATGAACGCAGTCGTCGTTTACCCAATCGGTCTGCCCAGTACTTTGCCAGGAACGTATGGGTGCCACCGGTTACCGGGTCTTCTGTGCCACCCGCCCAAGGCCAAAAGAACCGCGAATGAAAATCAAATGCATCGCTGGCCTTTGCGGTCACGAGCAATCCGTGAATACCTTTATACGAGCTGACCAACGCATCGAAATCGGGGCGAAGATCACGCAGTGTTTCCGCCGAGTCGATTTCCAGCAAAATGATCTCGGTTTCATGGTTGTAAAAACAATGTTTCGCTTCGTTGACGCCAATTGGCGCCAACATCTGCTCGGGAACCAGTTGGGGCTGCAAGCCATACACGGGAAACTCCATGACGATTCGATTGGCGCGTTGCGCAATCTGCAACTCAACGTTCCGTCCGGTGAAGAACCGAATCTTGGTTCGATCGGGTTGATTGCGAAACAGAACTTTGCTCGATGCCAACGTCGCGTGTCCGCAAAGTGGAATTTCTCCTTGCGGTGAAAAATAGCGAATGGAGAACTGATCGGGTTGATCGTGAGCCACGACGAAGGCTGTTTCGGAGAAATTGAGCTCGAAGGCTATCGACTGCATCAAGGAATCGCTGAGCGGATCGTCCGCCAAACAGACACCCGCTGGATTTCCTTTGAAGGCTTGGTCGGTGAACGAGTCGACGATATAGGTCTTCATCTTGATTCCTTCCTGAATCACTCTGCGTGGATTGACGCCTGCTTTTCGTTTCTCGGCCAGATGAATGACGTGGTTTGTCGTTTCCATCCCTGACGGAGGTAAAATCCATCTTTGCCTTCCGCTGCTGTCAGGGTGATGAATTGAAAGTCGGCACAGAGCAATCGCAGCGTTTCCAATAATTCCGAGCCAACACCTTGCCCCTGATAGGCCGGATCAATGACGAGGTCGCAGATTAGCGCGTAGTTGATTCCGTCATCCGTCGTGCGAGCGAATCCGACAAGACGATCGTCGTGGTAAGCGAATAACTTGTAGGTGCTGCTACCAAAAGCCCGCTCGATATCCGCAACTGTTCGGCGTGGCCAATCCACTGCGGCAAACAATCGCTGGACGGTTGTCCAATCGACTGATTGCGCATCATCCGTGAACCTTATCGTCGAATTCATCGTCATCTACTCCACAAGATTGCACCAATACCTTGTTGACTTTATGCTTGAACCGGCATCTCCAAAACATCCACTATGTATTTTTTTGACAAGTCCACTTTTTATGCCTACTCGAACTTCCATCGCCGATTTTGGTTTTGTCCACTTGGATCGACGAAGAAAAGTGCCGTTGTTCCGGCAAATTTATGACTCGATCCGGACCGCCATTCTGGATGGGCAATTGAAGGCAAACAGCCGCATTACGTCATCGAGAGAACTGGCGGATCAGCTGGGCGTATCGCGAACAACAATCGTGGCGGCCATTGATCGACTTATCGCAGAAGGATATCTCCAATCGGTTTCCGGTAGCGGGACCTTCGTGAGTTGTGAATTGCCGGACGAAAATCCCTTTGTGGATTCATCGTCGGTTGCAAGAAATCCAACAGCCACAGCATCCGTGGTTGCGCCCGCGAACTATTTATCGGAATCAGGCAAGCAGTACCAGAATTTGACATTCATGCCGACGCACTTGAATACCTACCGGCCTTTTCGCCCTGGCGTTCCAGCGCTGGACGAATTTCCCGTCAAAGTCTGGTCGCAGATTGTTCGGCGGAAGTGGCGGACGATTGCGTCGAGCAACCTTTCTTATGGTGAGCCAGCCGGGTACTTTCCGTTGCGTGAATCGATTGCCGACTATTTGCGTTCGCATCGTGGAGTCCGATGTACGCCGGATCAAGTGATTCTCGTAAACGGGACTCAACAAGCCTTTGATATCATTGCCCGGTTGTGCCTTGATCCTGGCGATGAAATGCTGATCGAGAATCCAGGGTACACGAGTGCTCGCAAAGTCTTCACAACGTATGGTGCCACGGTTGTCCCGATGCAAGTCGACGAAGATGGAGCCATGGTGGACTCGGCGATTGCTAAATACCCTCAGGCCCGCATGGCCTATGTGACGCCTTCGCATCAGTATCCGATGGGCGTTACCTTGCCAATCGAACGACGAATGGCGTTGATCCAATGGGCCGGCGAAACCGGTGGCTTGATTATCGAAGACGATTACGACAGCGAGTATCGTTATTCTCAGACGCCCATTCCCGCCATGCAGGGTTTGGATTCGTCGCAACGCACGATCTACGTTGGAAGTTTTAGCAAAGTCATCTTTCCGGCGCTCAGTCTGGGTTATGTGATCGTTCCACCATCCCTGATTCGTGCATTTGAGAATGCGCTGCCGTTGATATCGCGTCCAGCCTGTGAAGTGGATCAAATCGTGCTCAATGCCTTCATGCGAGAAGGTCATTTTGGACGCCATCTGAGGCGAATGCGAAAAACTCATGCCTTACGTCGCCAGACGTTTATTGACGAAGTCGAAAAGCGAATTCCCTCGCGATATACAATTCGTGGCAGCCAGGCTGGGTTGCATTGCGCTGCGATACTGAACGACAATCAATCCGACGTGGAGGCGGCGAGGCAACTTGAAGACATCGGTATCATCGCTCGACCACTTTCGCACTATTATTTGCCAGGAACGCCCAAATCAAAAAAGACCAATGGCTTAGTGTTTGGTTTCGCCTGCTCGACCCCAAAGCAGATTGTCTCCGCGGTTAAGAAAATGGCATCGCTTTAGCGGATCGTTGCTCGGAAGGCAATGAACCGCGATCAGCCGACTGGAATCGCAACGCCGTTGATACACGTTGTGCCGCCCACCGCTGCGATGATCCGCCAAGTTTGCAGTTGTGCGTGACACGTAACCGCGGTTGACTGTTTGGCCACTGCGTCGCTCGGCAACACTGCAACAATTCCACATGTCTAAATTTCCGACATAAGATCACAGAATTACCGACTTTTCCAACAGTCGGAGATCGACGTATATATACTTTATAGTCGAGTGACGACGAAGGATTCCGATGCGTACCCCCAAGGGTACCTTAAGTTTTGCCTTGAGAGGCATGAACTCCATGATGCCAAAATTACGAAATACATGGTGCTGTGCTATCGCCGCCGTCTTGATTGCGGCTTTTGCGGTTCCCTCGTTGGCACTTGAAACGCGTTCGGAAACAGATTCTGCGGACGACATCGAATGTATCGAATTGGCGGTTTCCCACGAAAGCGCTCCGACTCGACGGTCCGTTCATGACGGTTGGGACTCTCCTAAAGCGTTCGACATTGAGAACAACCACGATTTTTCGGCGCTCAACCGCCCATTCGTGCCGAACCGATGCGAGCACTCTCAACGTAACGGATGTGGTGCGTCTCTTCTCGTCTAGCGCCTTTGTTTGGCCTATCTTTTCAGGGCCATTCTTCCTATTTGCGCCAGAGGTACACGATGTCCTTTGCGCTGCATTTGTTTAATTTGTGACCTCCGGTCTGTGATCCCGTTCACGCGTTGCCCCTAATTTGAGTTTTTGAATATGAACACGTCTGATTCGCGCAGCGCGGACCAAGCCCAAACGGCTTCCAGAACGCTCGAATTCTTCGCCTCCCGTTCGGAAGTCAGTTTCGATCGTCCATTGGGATTGCGAACGGTGACTGAGATGATTCGAGCCATCCCTGGTGACGATTATCGTGTGTGGGGACAGCGTCTGGTGGAGGCTGGGGAAAGCCTCAACTTGAGGATCCGCAGCTCCGATCTGAAATTGCAGCAGGCCATCAGGCTGGTTCGCGAAGGACTGCCAGTCGCCGCATGCATCACACACCGAGATGAATCCGTTGGCACCACCTGGTGGATTGCTCTCGACCAATACCGACGCGGTCTCGTCAAAGTCATCAATCTCGCCGATGAAACCAGCGAGTGGATGTCTGTCCGTCAATTGAAAAACAGATTGCGTTCCTATTCTGGCAATGACGAACTACGTTGGATCACCGGTCAGCCGACTATGCCGTGCGACCCCAAACTCGGCAAAAACGACTCCGTTCGGCCCGTCACACCCTTGGAACGTCTGCTTGGTCTAATGAAACCCGATCGCAGCGACCTCTGGGCAGTGGCGACTTTCTCCGTTGTCGTGGGTTTGCTTGCTTTGGCGACTCCGATTGCCGTCGAAGCATTGGTTAACACCGTCGCTTTTGGTCGCTACCTACAGCCGATTGTTGTGTTGTCCATTATCTTGATGACGTTTCTCGGTTTTGGGGCAGCCATCCGAGCATTGAACACACTCATTGTGGAAATCGTGCAGCGACGCTTGTTTGTACGAGTCGTCGAAGATCTTGCCTTTCGTTTGCCGCGCGTCGACCAGAGTGCCATCGACAATTATCACGGCCCCGAACTGGCGAACCGGTTCTTTGATGTCGTTACCCTACAAAAAGTATCGGCCAAACTCTTGCTGGACGGGATCACAATTGCGCTCCAGACCGCACTGGGCATGGCGGTTTTGGCGTTTTACCATCCCTTCCTGCTCGGCTTTGACTTTGTGCTCCTGGGCGCCATTGTCTTCATTGTTTTTGTACTCGGTCGGGACGCAGTCAACACGGCGATTGCCGAATCAGCCAGCAAGTACCGAGTCGCCGCATGGTTGCAGGAGTTATTGCGAAACCCCACTGCGTTCAAACTCCACGGCGGTGCCCAGTTCGGTCTGGATCAAGCCGACAAGCTGACGGTTGACTACCTCGAAGCCCGCAAGGCACACTTTCGCATCGTCATGCGTCAGATTGTTTTTGCGTTGGGTCTTCAAGCCGTTGCAGCCACCGTGCTGCTCGGTCTGGGCGGATGGCTGGTTATCCAGGGTGAGTTGAACCTGGGACAATTGGTCGCAGCCGAGTTGATCGTGATGAACATTGTTGGTTCATTCGCCAAGATTGGTAAATATGTCGAGAGCTTCTACGACTTGTTGGCAAGCGTAGACAAACTTGGCAAGCTCTTCGATCTTCCCGTCGAGCCGCACAACAAATTGTTCCACCTTGAAGACACCAAGCCGGCGGGATTAAAAGTTCATGCAGTTTCCCAGCGCATTGGCGCCACTACGCTGCATAGCGGCTTGACGTTCGAAGTCCAACCTGGTCAGCGGTTGGCGGTTAAAGGCCCTGCCGGCAGTGGCAAATCTGCCCTGCTCGATTTGATTACGGGAGTCCGACATCCTTCGTCCGGTAACGTGGCCCTCGACAACATCGACTTGCGAGAACTGCGACCGGACTCGCTGCGAGAACACGTTTCCTTGGCTCGCCACATCGAGATTTTCCATGGAACCATCGAAGAAAATGTGCACCTGAATCGGCCGCATATCAACGCCGATGATGTACGTGAGGCGCTGGAACGAGTCGGCTTGCTCCACGAGATTATGCAATTCCCCAATGGCGTCTCCACCAAAGTACAGACGGGGGGTGCGCCGTTGTCAAACAGTCAGGCACTACGGCTGATGTTGGCTCGGGCCATCGTGAACCGACCGCGACTGCTGCTGCTGGATGGAATTCTCGACCGTGCAAGTGACGACGAGGTTCAATTCCTGCAATCCAAGTTATGCGGTTCCGATATTCCATGGACACTCGTCGTCGCCACCGGGCGCAACGCCATCGCCAACGAATGTGATCACATTTTGGATTTAAGAACGGGTGAGTCGCTTGGAGCTTCTCAAGCACGCGGCTGATCTCGCTACGACTTCCCGTTACATCAATCCAACTCGATTCATAACTACGAAAGCCAAGACCATGCGAGCCTCAGCTATTCCACGCCAAACGCTCAACCCATTGACGCACCAGGATGAACTCACCGCCTTGAAGTTGGTACAATCTTCCTTGCTGGCTCGTCGCCTGGCAAAGTTCATGATCAGCTTTCTGTTGGTTACGATTGTTGCCATGTTGGTCTTGCCCTGGCAACAATCCGCAAAAGGCACAGGGCGTGTGACGGCTTATGTGCCCCAGGAGCGACAACAGACTGTGACGGCCCAAACAAAGGGTATCGTCAAACGTATCGCACCTGGACTGGTCGAGGGCTCGCGAGTCAAAGAAGGGGATTTCATTCTGGAACTTGGCCCGGCTGCTGCAAACATGTTGGAGCAGTTGGCTGGGCAGCAAATCAACCTTGAAGAAAAGCGGCGTACCGCGAAAGCCAAGGTTGACGCCTATTCTCGCCAGATGGAAGACTACGGCGAAGCGCGTGACTTTGCAGTCGCTGCCGCCGACGAGCTCGTCAAGGCTTCCGAAGCCAAGCTTCAATCCAAACTCGATCTGATCTCGGCATACAAATCTAAAGCATGGCAAGCTGACGCCAACTATAAACGGCAGAAGCAGCTTGCGGACATGGGCATCAAGTCGCTTAAGGAAGTCGAGAAGATGCAGAAGGATTCAGAAGTCGCCGAAGCGGAGTTGCAAGCAGCACAACAAGCCGTAGCGGAAGCGAGGAATGAGCTGAGCGCCAAGCAACAATTACGGGAAGAGAAGCTCAAAGTGGCTCAAACCAAAGTCGATTATGCCATGGCCATGAAGCAAGACGCCATGGGACAAATGGCCACGGTCGAAAAAGAATTGCGAGGATTGAACATAAAACAATCCGAGATGCAACGACTGGTTGTTACGGCGCCCCGCGATGGCACAATCTTTCGGATGCCCTTGTTGCAACGTGGCATGACGATCAAGGACGGCATGGAACTGTTCACGATCGTGCCCGATACGCAGGACCTTGCCGTCGAACTCTGGCTGGCTGGCAACGACGTTCCGCTTGTTCGACAAGGCGATCATGTGCGACTGCAGTTCGAAGGGTGGCCGGCAGTCCAATTCGCGGGTTGGCCGTCCGTCGCAGTCGGAACCTTTGGCGGCAAAGTCGTCGCGATCGACGAATCGGATGACGGTAAGGGAAAGTTCCGAGTCCAGATACGTCCCGATGGTGACGTCGAATGGCCATCGCATCGGTATCTGCGACAAGGCGTTCGCGCCAATGGCTGGGTGATGCTACAGCAAGTCCCGTTGGGTTATGAAATGTGGCGACAGCTTAACGGGTTCCCGCCAGTTGTCGCGGAGGACGAGCCGGCTTCGAAGGAAAAGGATAAAAGCAAGAAACCGAAACTGCCCAAGAAGTAAGTAGCATTCCTTTCGGCTTGAGCGAAATGAGACTTTGGAGTGGATAAGCAGGGGTAAGTTTGACGATTTTAAGGATAGGCCAATTTGGCATCGCATTTCCCCATCCTTATTAATTCACGTCTGTCATCATGGTTCGGTTTTCCCGCTGTGTAAGTCGTTCAGTTGGTTGTTTCCTGTTAGTAGCGACGTTCAACGGTTGCTCTGTTGCCCTGAAGCAAGCACCAACGACTCCACGTTACTTAGCATCGCCAGATTTGACTGCAACGCCATCGCCCGAAGCAACCGCTCAGTCGACGACGGCTCTGAGTACGACGACGAATCCAGCAACGGTAATTCCAGCGACTCCGATTGCTACCGCGTCTGTGCAAGGTGCTACCACTGCATCTGTCCCGAATGCGACAATACCCGCGACGCAACCTGCGGCCTCGTTCAACCAAACGACAAATGGCCCCAATCAACTGGTGGCCTGGCAAGAGGATACCCCGGCTGACCCAGCCATGGGAATGCAAACGATGCCTTCACCGTTGCCTACAGTCCAAGCCCCGTCGGCGCTTGATACAGATGAAAGCATCGGAGCTGCTGCGTCTGCTTTGAGATTGGAAGAAGTCCTGACGTCGGCTTCACAAAGTTATCCTCTACTCGAAGTCGCGATTGCCGAGTTGGCTGCCGCGGACGGCAAGGCGCTGGCCGCATGGGGCAGCTTCGATTCTGTCTTATCTGGCTACACAATCTCCAAACCCCTTGGTTTCTACGAGACGTACCGCAACGGAGCCAAACTCAGCCGTCCCTTGTGGAACGGTGGTGAAATCTACGGCGGATATCGAATTGGACGAGGGGTTTTCGAGCCGTGGTATGAGGAACGCCAGACGAATGAGGGTGGCGAATTCAAGACCGGCGTCAAACTTCCGTTTCTGAAGGGATACGAAATTGACGGCCGCCGAGCGAAGGTCCAAACAGCCGCTTTGGAACGCAGTCGACTGGGTCCCGACGTAACAGCACGAATCATCGGCATGCAACTTGTCGCCAGTCAGTTGTACTGGAAATGGGTGGCGGCCGGCCAATCGGTGCGTACACAAACACGATTGCTCGAGTTGGCTCGACTTCGAAACGCCAACTTGGTCGAACGCGTCAAAGCCGGAGACTTGCCAAAGATTACCGAGATCGACAACGGTCGATTTATCGCCAAGCGACAAGCAAAACAGTTTGAGGCTCAGCGTAAAGTCCAGCAGGCCGCGATTAAACTCTCGCTGTTTTATCGCGACGCCAACGGCCAGCCGATTGTTGCGGCGAATGCAATGTTGCCGGAGATGTTTCCCAACGCCGGAGCCATCGACCCCAGTCTGGTGGAATCAGATGTTTATCGGGCCCTGGCACAACGGCCCGAACTGCTTGAGCTTGAGTTTCAAAGGCAGAAAACACAGGTTGAATTGCGCTACGCGCAAAACCAGACGTTGCCAAAACTCGATGGTTTTGCCGAAACGGGGCAAGACGTTGGCGAACCGACCAGTAGCCTTAGGGATAAATCTGAACTGGAAATCGAAGTCGGATTGATTGCGGAAGTCCCCCTCCAGCGAAGAGCAGCCCTCGGGAAAATCCAGGCTGCCCAAAGCAAACTCGCACAGATTAACGCCAAACGGCGATTCGTTGAGGACAAAATTCGCAGTCAGGTGCAGGATGCCATCTCGGCTCTGGACATTGCGTTTCAACGTATTGAGCAGTCACGTACGAACCTTCGCTTGACGCGTCAGTCACTGGAGATGGGGCGAGCTCGCTTTGAAGCCGGCGACATCGACATTATTCAACTGAACATCTACGAAACCTCGTTGGCCGATGCCGAACTGCTACTGATCGATGCAGAATTAGCATATTTTTCCGCTCTAGCGGACTATCGAGCCGCGCTGGCTCTCGACCCAGTCAGCGGGTTAATTCAAAACTGAATTTGAGTTAACACAGCTTTCACCGTCCCAGTGCGATTCATCCAATGGATCGCATCCAGGGTTTGCATTCAGCGATACTGTAAATATTGCAGCCACTGTAAATGCAATCACCGTTCACTTTGCCGAATTTGGTCGGCCGATATAATAACGGCATCAACATTGCCCTACATAAATCATCGAGCTTCGATTCATGCCGATCTACGAATACACCTGTTCGACTTGCGAATCAAAATTCGAACTTCTGGTACGAGGCGACACTAAACCAGCTTGTCCGACTTGTAAAAGCAAAAAGGTTGACAAAGAGTGGAGCGTTCCAGCTGCTCCCTCCTCGAATTCCAGTTCTATCCCAATGTCGGGCACCTGCGGCAAACCAGCGTGCCAAACTGGATGTCAATTCGAGTAATCTCGAACGAACCTCAACCTCCAGAATGGCTTGACATAGTGCGGACCACAGACGACTTCGATTTATTCCACGGGGAAACGACCGACAGCTACGCGCATGTTTATGTGCGTTGGAACCACTCCAACGACTTGGGCGAGCTTAAGGTCGAGGGTCAGATTCGCGGCCCATTCAGCGAGTATGCGCAAACGCTTCCTGCGACCTTTCAATTTACCGACATGGGAACAGGCGATTCCGTATTAGGGCGAGCCATTGTTGCCGATCCGTGCTCACGGACTCCCAAGTTGCCATCGACCTATCACGTCGACGTGCGAGTCGTTGAGGCCGATGGCAATGTGGTGGCGCAATGTGAATCGGAAATGGGAATTCGACGCTTGGGAGCCGTCAAAAAGAGCTTCTCTTTGGACGGTGAACGTTGGGTAATGCGAGTCGCCGGACTCGATGTTGGCGACACATCGGCTGAGGCGTTGAAGAACCAGCTACGCGATTTTCGCGAATCCCATTTGGCTTGTGCCGTGAGTCATCCCACTTCGGAAATGCTCGATATCGCCACAAAATTAGGTGTTTTCGTTTTTGTTACACCTGAGAGTGCAATGTCCGAGGACGACCGCAATGAGCAGTTGCTTACCTTGTCCCGATACCCGTGCGTCGCCGCGGTGGCTTTTGAGAAATGGCCGGAAAGTGGTATCTCAAGGAAAAGAATTCCCAATCTCTTGTTGGGGACAAGCCGAGTCGACGCCGACCACGATTGCGACTTTTCGTTCATCCCACTTTCCAGCCTCGATGGCGTAACGGGTAACAAACCGATTGTTGTCTACCAGCCGATGGATGTGAGTTCCGTCGTTGAAAAACGGACAGCCGTCGAAGCGTTGCAGGCAAAAGTGTGCCCCAAGAGCCTCGCGGGTTATTGTCTACTTGGCTAAGCCACGTTCAGTCCGTGGCTTTTTCTTCGGCCGCGCTCTTGCGGTAGTACTCCGGCGCCAGCGCCCAAATGTCATGCGACTCACCAGCCGCATACAATCCTGCACCCAGTTGACCTACGGTCGCTGCACGAAGTGTCCAACATGATTTGTCAGAAACCGTCAGTTCCTCGGGAAGTTGGCTGGTTAACTTTTCAAGAACCGGTCCCGTGACGATGGGTGTCGGTGATTCTGACAGAAGGTCTGTCACCCAATCTTCGATAAGGACGGGCTGTGGTTCATTGAGTAATCGAGGTGGAATCCCTTCGGCGACTTGGTAGTTTGCCGTAAAAACCTCCTGCCGGTGGGCATCGATTGCCGCAGCCACGACGGTGGGATTGCCGACCTGAACCTGAGCCGCTGCGACTTGTAGCGAATTCACGGCAACCAATTTCGCACCGGTTGAATACGCGAAAACCTTGGCAGTCGTGACTCCCACCCTTAGACCAGTAAATGAGCCAGGGCCATGCGTCACCGCAACCAACCCAATATCCGACGGCTTCCAATTTACTTTTTCCAGCGAATTGGCGATGTGAGCGGCAAGAAATTTCGCGGTTCGCTGGTCAGGATTAAGAGGAGATTCAAAAATAACCTTATCACCCTCTAACAGCGCAACTTCGCCGGAGAGTCCCGAGGTTTCGAGGGCCAAGACCTTCATTGTCACGGCTATTTCTCTTCTGTACGAGCCACCAGGTGTCTGAAAAAAAGGCGTAAATCATTACGAAAACGTAATGAACGTCCTAAAGCCTTGAATGCAAAACTTCCCTACAATCAGTCAGGGCTGCCCCACGGGTAATTGTGGCGAGCAAGACGTACCGATTAAACTACGTGACTTGCCATTTTGGGTCTAGCGAGGGTTTCTCGGATCCTCCCTCCCACCGACTCGAAAACACACAGCGATAAAGAATATGCGACGAGCCTTGATTAGCGACGTTCACGGAAACTTGGAAGCGTTGCGCGCCGTCATGGCGGATATTAAGGAGCAGTCGATTGACCAGATATATTGTCTTGGCGATGTAATCGGCTATGGTCCGAATCCTTGCGAGTGTCTCGATATCGTGATGGATATGGACATTTGCATTCTTGGCAACCATGACCAAGCCTCAATGTTCGACCCCGATGGCTTCAATCCAGTCGCCTTGAGAGCGATCTACTGGACGCGAGAGAAGCTCGACGAAAGCCAGGGCAGTGCGGCTGCTGTCAACAAGCGATGGGATTTCCTTGGGGAACTTCCACGCTTCAAAGACGAAGGCATGTACAAGTTTGTCCACGGATCACCTCGCGATCCAACCAACGAGTACGTGTTCCCCGAACATGCGATGGACGAACGGAAGATGGCCAATTTGTTCCGGCGCGTGGAACAGTATTGTTTCCAAGGTCATACGCATATTCCCGGTGTCTTCACGGAATCTGGCGACTTCATCAGTCCCGAAGATTGTGATTACACTTATGAGCTAGGCGAGGGCAAGTTGCTGACGAATGTGGGCTCGGTGGGACAACCACGCGATGGCGATCCACGTGCTTGTTACACCATACTGACAGAAAAGGCTCTGGAGTTTCGACGCGTCGAGTATCCAGTTGAGCAAACCATTGCCAAGATTTATCAGGTAAGCGAGCTCGACAACATGCTCGGTGATCGACTGCGCGGCGGACGATAGTTTCGTCGGAGCAAGTTGGCTTTTCGATAGTTGGGGCAACCGAATTGAAAACCGCCCAGAGAGTTCAAGAGTTGATCATTGATGTCGCACGATCTTGAACGCGACGACGAACTGCCCTTGCGCCGCAGCATTGATAGAACGAAGCCTGTGCCGGCGGCGAAAATCATAGGCGGTCTGATCCTTGGAGTGCTTGCCGGTCAGTTAACGATCTGGTGGCTGCCGTCCGATATTCGCCGCGATCCCTTGGGCTTGGCCAAAAAGTTGCCAGCCCCAATCGCCTTTCTGGCTCCCAGCGATCTGCGTTCGAAAACCAAGATCTCCAATTCTCAACCGAATAACGCTCAAGTAAAACACCCGGAAGACTTTACTGCTCCGGGGAGCGTCGCATCGGAAGAACAGAATTCGACGACCAATCTGATCCCACCGTTCGCTGTGCCGCCGCAGATCGCTGAATCCTCACCGTCAGTTACGCC
>CAYYHV010000176.1:4938-14189 GCA_964471695.1 uncultured Pirellulaceae bacterium | reverse complement strand
GTGTAGTACAGCTCGACTTGGTACGTTCCTGATTCGAGAACTTCGACGGGCCATGAAATCGTGTCGTCCGTGCTCACCCAATTGGTGAAGAAGGAGCAGTTGGGGTAGCGGTTCGATCGCTTGATGCTTCCGGTCGCCACGGCATCGCGGGCAGGCAGTTGGGTGTAAGCGAAGTCCGGATGCCCGATTGGAAAAGTCGTTGGTTCCTTGCGAATCGCCATCTCGGAGAGAACATTCGTTCTCCAGTCTTGAACTGCTTTGCTCAGTCGATTGGAGACCACCGGAAACTTCACGTTGACGGGTTGCGTCTGTTGGGGGTCGTTCGATATTTCGTACAGTCGCCGTTTATCATCCAATCGCCAACGGTCGGTGCGGACGCTGACGCGATTCTTCCAGTGGGAAAAGATCATGCGAGCTGCCGATTCCTGCGGCTTTGCGGTTTCGGAATTGACGAGATAGTCCGACATGTCGCGACCGTCCAGCGGTTTTTCGCCGACACGGGGTACGTTGCAAAGTTTGCAGAGCGTCGGCAGCAAATCGATGGCGGCGGAGATGGTATCAATTGAGGTTCCGGGTTTGATGCGTTGCGGCCAACGCACAATCAAAGGCGATCGAGTCCCGCCTTCGTCCGTACTGCCTTTTCTGCCACGTAGTCCCTGATTCCATCGCCAGCCATTCGGGCCATTGTCGTTGAAGTAGCAGACGATTGTGTTGTCGGCGACTCCCAGTTCTTTCAGTCGTTGTGCGACGCGGCCAACGTTTTCGTCGATGTTTTCGCACATCGCCAAGGCGGCTCGTGTGTGATCCAACTCCTCCTTGTCGGGAACGTCGCTACGCTGATTAAGTCTGCGGCCGGAAAAGCGTTTCCAGAATTTGTCGGGTACCTGCATGGGAGAGTGGGGCGTGTTGTAGGGCAGGTACACGAAGAACGGGCGCTCGTTCGCGACTTGCGTTTCGATAAAGGAGATCGCATGGTTGGTGAAATCGTCTACGCAAAATCCCTTGCCTCGAGTCAATCGACCGTTATGTTCCAACATGGGGCTGAAGTAGTGTCCCCAATGTCCGCTGCAAAACCCGTAGAATTCATCGAACCCGCGGGCTCGCGGGTGATACGGGTACTGCATCCCATTGTGCCATTTGCCAAACGCCGCAGTGGCATAGCCGGCAGCCTGGAATTGTTGAGCGATGGTCGTCTCGTCCAAGTCCATGCGCTCGCCGCCAGCCGACGTGGAATAGACGTTGGATCGTGGATGGTAACGTCCCGTGAGAAATTCGGCCCGAGTCGGGGAACACACCGGGCAAACAAAGAAATTGCGGAACACGGCTCCATCGCGAACCAGTCCATCGATGTTCGGCGTCTTCACATCCAAGTTGCCCTGAAAACTAAAGTCACCGTGTCCCTGATCATCGGAAAGGAACACCACCACGTTGGGGCGGGCTGTTGTGCTGGCTAACGAAGAGGATAGTGGCAAACAGAAAGTGCAAATCAGAAAGGCCATTCTGAGGAGCGAGCAAGAGTTGCCTGTCGTTTTGTTTTGGGGCGGACCTATTGCTCGGACACACGCTCGGACACACCGGTGGTTATTGCCTTGCCACTCACGTGCTGGCGCGGAAGGAACAGCGTTTTCTGGAGCGGGATACATATTGCTGTGGCGGTCAGGTGCAATCCGCCCGTCGTTGGTAAGGAGATGAAGTACAGGATTGCCGCACCGGTCAGCAAATCCAACCGCTACGCTTCGACTCAGGCTATGCCAACAGTGAACCAGATACAACGGTTACGGCGTGCCCTCGAAGTTTGACACGCTCGTCACACACTTCGATGTGCACGATACCGCCGCGACTTGAGGCTTGGAATCCCGTCATGACGTTTTTGCCTAAACGAGTGGTCCAGAAATCTGCCAGACTACAATGAGCCGATCCGGTGACGGGGTCTTCGTCGATGCCACAGTTGGGAAAAAAGCATCGCGAGACAAAATCGTAGGCTGGATTTTCCGACTTTGCCGTCACGATGACTCCTCGGCCATCGAGTTGCTGTAGTCCTTGATAGTCCGGAGTGAGATTGAGAAGCGTCGCTTCGGAATCGACTTGGACCAGAATGTCCTCAATATCGTTACCGATGAATTCAGCGTTCTTGACACCAAGTGATTCAAGCAAGCTTTGCGGCGCTTCGATCGGTTTGGCATGTCGCCGAGGAAAATCCAACTGGATCAAGTCGCCGATTCGTTCGGCGATCAGCAATCCGCTTAGCGTCTGATATTGGATCGCCTCAGACTCCGTCGCCCAACCGGCTTGCCAGAGCGCATGGGATGACGCAATCGTGGCGTGTCCGCAGAGGATGACTTCGGTGTTGGGCGTGAACCAACGCAATCCGAAGGGTGCATGTTCGTTCCGCACCACAAAAGCCGTTTCGGATAAGTTCATTTCGGCAGCGACGTCTTGCATCCAATCGGCTTCGGCGGGCTTTTCCAGCAAGCAGACAGCCGCGGGATTTCCGCTGAAGGCACGATTCGTAAACGCGTCGATTTGAAAAAAGGTAATACTCATGGAACTTGCTTGAATTCAATGGTGGGATGGCGGGATAAATGCGGACTTTTGTGACCACGGTGTGATGCGAAAGGGCTATACGATACAACATTCAGAGAACGAAATTGGCCCGAGGTTCGCTGCGGCGAATCTTAACTGTACTGATTGGATGATAAACGATGACTTTGCCACCCGACGACTTTTCCAATCCCGAGCCGCCGGACAACGAACCGCCCGCCGATATGCACCATCAGCAATTTCAGGTGCCGGGAGCCACGGCGAGGATGCCGCCCGATGTGGGCAATGGGCAATTCAGTACCGGCGCGATCGTCATGACGGTACAGCATGCGTTTGTCATGGATTTTCTGCAGCAGATGAGTGTACCGGCGACCGTCGTCAGTCGCGTGGTGCTGCCACATGCTGTGATGCCGCAGTTTGTCAAAGCGCTCGAAGCCAACATCAAGATGTACGAGGATAAATTCGGCTCGATTCCGGCAATGCCCAAGCCGCCGCAGCCGCCTCGTAAGCCGTCGATTCAGGAAATCTACGAGAACCTCAAGCTGCCCGACAATGAGATGCCCGGGCACTATGCGGATGGCGTCGTGATTCGTCATTCACCGGCTGAATTCTGTTTTGATTTTATCACCCACTTTTATCCGCACGCCGCGGTCGCACGACGCCTGTTTGTTGCGGCGCCTCATGTGCCGCAAATTCTCAAGACGATGACGGCAAACCTCAATCGTTTCCTTGAACAACGTAACCAACAGGGCGGGCAGGGCGGGCCACCACAGAGCGGGCCCGATCAGCCGCCCGGGCCTGGTCAACCACCTGGTGGGCCTGGTCAACCACCTCCGCCTTCGGGACCGATCGGACCACCTCCTGGGAACAACTAGTCGGTCGCTATGTCGAACTTGATGAAGATTCAGTTGCTGATTTCGCAAGGGCGTCATAAGGACGCCGAGGCGCTCATTCGTGAGGACCTTACGGAATCAATTGACGAACCGATCCTCTATTTCTTTTTGGCGTTGGCGCTGCTCAATCAAGACAAGCCGAAGCAGGCCGAGGAGGTTGCGCGTCAAGCCATTCAATTGGAACCGGAGGATGGTGACAACTTTTTCATTCTGGCGAGGTGTCTTTCGGAGCAGAAAAAGAAACCGGAGGCACTCAAGGCGGTGGATCAGGCGATCGCTCTTGACGCGTACGATGCGGATTATTTTGCGCTAAAGACGCAGATCTACTACGAGACGCGCAAGTTTAAGCAGGCGATTGAGGCTGCGGAGGCGGGGCTGGAGATTGATCCGGAGAGCGAAAGTTGTCGATTCTACTACGGCATTCTGTTGGAGCACTTTGGTCGGAAAGAAGAAGCCGAAGCGGTATCACTCGGTTTGTTGGCTGATAATCCGGAAGACTATACGAATCACAATGCCCGTGGCTGGGTATTGATTCAGGCGGGGGATGCGGACGCAGCCGAGCGACATTTCATTCAGGCCCTGCGAATCAATCCGGAGAGCGAAGACGCCAAGACGGGGTTGATCTATGCCCTGAGTATGCGAAATCGCGTTCTCGGCTGGATGCTCAAAACGCTGTTGTGGCTGGGGCGATTTCCCTACGGCGCAGTCATTGGAGCGGTACTCGTTGGCTCGTTGATTGCGGGGCGAATTGCCCGCTCTGATCTCCCGCCGCCGGTGCCTCAAATTGGCGTCGTGGTCATTCTGGTCATGATGTCATTCTTTTTGATATCACTCATGATCCAGCCAATCTTTAATTTTGTGATGTCGCGTTCGAAGACGGCTCGTCATGCGCTCAATGATCGCCAGCAAACTGCTGTCAAATGGTTCATGTTGCCGATGGCTTTATCACTGGTCTTTCTCAACTTTTGGATTTTTAAGGGGACTGGTCGATCATTGCCATATCTTGCAATAGGGTGGGCCTCACTGACTGCGATGATCCACGAGAGTTTTGAGGTTCCGGTTCAAACGGTTCGCCGTTGGATGTTTGGCGTGACGCTCTTGATACTCGCCGTCGTGATTTGGTTGCACTACGCGACCTTCGTGGTGTTAGTGCCGGAAGCGATGGCAATTATGAACATGCCAGACGACGTCGCCGCGATTACCAGAATGCGTGAGCTATTCGATTATCGGTACAAGCTTGTCGTGTTGCCGGCTTATGCCGTGTGGTTTGCAGCCGCATTCTCGGACAACATTCGTGACTTTATTTGGCGACGGGTGGCTGACGAGTAACGTTGCCGCAGTCGTCGAAAATTCTCGTGAGCCTTCGAGCGAGGATGATGCAAAATTTGGGCCTAACGATTGAGCAGTCCCGACCCTTGCAAGTCTTGGAGGCTCGGTGAACTATTGTAGAGCCCGCGTAGTACTTCGGGAGCGATTTGCTGTTGAGGTTGGAATTGCAGTTGCTGAGTCTTGGAACTTCCCTTGATGAGTACGGATTCGTCTTGGTTCGACTGCTCGACGATCTGTTTTTGAATCTGTCGAAGATTCTTCAGGAGCTCCTTGGCTTGCTGTCTCTTTTCTCCGTCGAGATTGAGTCCTCTTAGCAATTCGTCATAGTCTTCTCTTGCCAGCCTCGAATCATTGATAAGCGACTCCGTAGATAGATTGAAGGGCGCTAAGATTGCTTGGCTATCAATATTCGCGTCACGGAGTAATTGGCTGTCCTTCATCTTCTCGCGATTCAAAGCCTTCTGTATTTCGTGAAGCTGCTTCAACAAATACTCCGCTTCCACTCGCTTTTCGTCACCTGCAGGAATCCCTTGCAGTAGTGTTTCATAATTCTCTTTGGCGAGATTCTCGTCCCTAACGAACGATAGAATCGTCCTGTTGAACAAACGGCGTGTTTGCCGGCCTAGCCCGATTAAGTCAAAACCTTTTTCTCGCCATTTGACGATTCTTGCGACTTCTTCTTCGTCGAACCAAGTTCTTTCCACTGGCGAATCAGCCAACGCACTTTGCTCAACTTTGGCTACCGCTTCGGCTTCAGGTACGGGCAACCCTTGCGCGTCGACAAAGTACTCGATTTTCCTTGTTGCGGCAGCGTTAGGTTCACGGAAAGAATATTCCATGATCAACATCGTAAGCCTTGCCAGTTGGTCTCGGCATCCAGGCAGGACCCAAACATACGTGCCGCAATGGTTACCTACATAGGTACAGCCACGGCAAGATGGCACGTCGTGTTTGCCCCCGATTCCAAACCACTGACACCCATCCTGGATGGGGAGACATGCCGCCGGATTACCATCTTCCTGGCAATGAACTGCCTTCGCCAGTCCTTCGCTTCCCATCGGTAAACTTTGATTGGCGATTGCGAATTGATAAGCACAACGCATGCGAGCCAGTTTTCTAGGGTCAACAACAGGCGAGAGTTTCCAGGATTGAAGCGAATCTCGACTGGCTTGACCTTCCGTTCCTAACGCCGAAAACAAGAACGGTCCCACGCCGCCACTCCAATTTAGATCCGTACCAACGGAAGAGCTATCTACCATTTGATTGAGGCCTTCGCCCGGCAGTGCAAAAAATGGCAGTGAGCCTGGATCCACGGCAAACATCGCAAGGTTGTCGAGGACTTGTTCCTGATAAAACTCAGGAAGCATTTCCAGTTGATTTGCTGTCTTGCGATGGTGTCTTGTGTGTAGGCAACCGGAGGTTGCAGTGCAAAGGATCGCAACCGCTATCATCATTCTCAATTTGAACATCTGCCCCTCCTTTGGCTTTTGCTTATGACTGATGATCGGCACATCCGGATGGTCTGCCCAATCGCTACGATTTGAACCGTAAACTTGGCCTCCTTTGCCTAGGTTTACGCGTCGAGGTCCATGCTGTGGTCCAGAACGATGCGAGGATCCTGCGGGGAAGGAGAGTGGAGTGATGGTGTTCAGTTGCCACGGCAATCCGGCATGTTCTTTTCCACAATGGTGATGGGGCGAGTGATGGGCCGAGTGATGGGCCGAGGCGGGATGATATTCTTGGTCTCTGGTTCACGCCTTGGTCGGTTTTGACAAGGCAGCCTGATGGGCCCGGCAGTCGCCTGGTGGCTTGTAGAAACAGGGAAAACTCGTGACTTGACATACCTGACGCGAAAGGCGGCTGTTTGCTAAAATACGTGGCTTGGCCGGAGGCGTAGATTGCGACTTCGGTCTGGAAATACGACTTTTAGCGATCAACGGAGAGACATCGTGCGACGACCATTCATAGCGGGCAACTGGAAAATGAACCTGTCGAAGGCTGAGTCAGCCGAATTGGCGGGAGCATTGGCAGCAAAGGCTGGCGAATTTGAATCGGTTGACGTCGCCGTGTGTCCCCCCAACGTCTATCTGGACGCGACGGGACAGGCGCTGGGTGGATCATCCGTCGGTCTGGGAGCCCAGAATCTTTACCACGCCGAAAAAGGTGCATTTACGGGGGAGATCAGCCCCGCGATGGCTTTAGATGTGGGATGCAAGTACGCCATTCTGGGGCACAGCGAGCGTCGTACGATTTTTGGCGAGTCGGACGAAGCCATCAATCAGAAGGTGCTGGCAGCCCTCGCGGCTGGGCTGACGCCCATTGTCTGCGTAGGGGAATTGCTTGAGCAGCGTGAGGCCGGCAAGACGATGGAGGTGATTAAACAGCAGTTCGAGGGCAGTTTGGCTGGTTTGACCGCTGAACAGGCCAATCAGATCGTCATCGCCTACGAACCGGTTTGGGCGATTGGTACCGGAAAAGTCGCGACTCCGGAGCAAGCGGAAGAGGTGCATGCCGACCTTCGCAGGATGCTGGAAACCAGCTACAATGCGGAAACTGCCGCATCTGTACGAATTCAGTATGGGGGCAGTGTCAAGCCAGGCAACGCTGCCGAATTGTTGGGCCAACCAAATATTGATGGGGCTCTGGTCGGCGGAGCATCGTTGGTGGCAGACAGTTTTCTCGCAATTATCGCTGCGGCGAAAAATGGTTGATCGCCAACATACTTGTTGCCAACCGCATAGATTTTCAAATCGAGGGTGAGATGAATACCGTTTTGATTGCAGCTGGAATTGGTCAGGGACTTGCAGCGCTACTGATGTTCGTTGCTTCACTGTTTCTAATCTTGCTCGTTCTTGTTCAGCGAGGAAAAGGTGGCGGACTGTCTGGCGCCTTTGGTGGCATGGGAGGTTCGAGTGCCTTTGGTGCTAAGGCTGGCGACACATTTACACGAATCACGATCGTGGCCTCAGCCGTCTGGATTCTGATCTGTATGATTTCCGTATGGGCTCTGGGGAACTCAAAGCCGAATGACACGATCCTTACCGAAGGTCGCGTCGAAACTCGTGTCGTCGAACCTGAAACGGGTTCCACCGAGAGCGAGCCGTTTGATTTGTCGGACCTCGAGGCTGGGACTGCACCGGCTGCTGACAGCACCGACGCTGAGGGGGAAGCGGCAACGCCGTCGGATGAAGAGGCTGTTGAATCTGCACTCGAAAGTGCCACGCCAAACGACGATAAATAATCGTCGATTCATTCCGCAATTCGAAAACTGCGCAAACGGAAATTTCGTTGGATAGATTCGGATCTAATAGGGGCCAAACGCTGTGTTATTGAGCATGACGGGACATGGCGATGCCCGTCATCAAGCTGATGGGCGCAGCGTGGCAATCGAGATTCGTACGGTGAACAGCCGTTACTTCAAGTTGGCGGTGCGCGGACCCGAGTCCTATGCCAGTCTCGAATCACGTATCGAGTCGGTTGTGCGAAAGAAAATTCGCCGCGGGACGGTGAATATCTCACTCCGTATCAATCGTGAAGCTTCGAACGAAGATTACAAATTGAATCAGGGCGTGCTTGAATCGTATCAGGCCCAATTGGAAGAGTGGGTTCAGCAACGAGCCGGAACCGGTTCGCCCGGCGAATTTGGCCCGCTGCTTGGATCATTGCTGCAGTTACCGGGCGTCGTGGATGAACCGACGGCCAGTGGTGACGATCTCGAACGCGACTGGCCCGTCATCGAACCGACTTTGGAAATGGCCATCGACTCGCTCGAGTCCATGCGGAAGGCCGAAGGCAAGGCGATGGAGGATGATCTCCAAGCCAACTGTGCGCTCATTACTTCGTACCTGGAGAAGATTGAGCAGCGGTCCCCCGAAGTCGTCAAGAACTACGAAACGCGACTGACGGATCGACTGAACAAATTGCTGGAGAAGTTTGATGTCGAAGTCGCGCCGAATGAGGTAGTTCGTGAAGTCGGGATATTTGCTGAGCGAGCCGATATTTCCGAAGAGACCGTTCGGTTGCGATCGCACATTGAGCAGTTTGCTCGCATCATAGCCGAACCGGAAAGCGCTGGCCGCAAGCTGGAGTTTCTGATCCAGGAGTTTTTCCGCGAGACGAATACGATTGGTTCGAAGGCCAATGATTCGGAGATCGCGGTTCATGTTGTAGAAATAAAAACGCTGATTGAGCGCATGCGAGAAATGATCCAAAACGTGGAGTGATCGCCGATGGCTGAATCAACAGGACGACTGGTGATCATTTCGGGACCATCAGGAGTCGGCAAAACCTCGATTGTTCGCCAGCTGCTCAGGAATTGTCCCCTGCCGTTGGAATTAAGCGTTTCGGCAACGACGCGCGATCCCCGGCCGGGTGAGGAAGATGGCAAAGACTACCATTTCCTCAATCGGGAGCGATTTGAAGAGCATCGAGCGGCGGATGACTTTCTCGAATGTTGCGAAGTATTCGGGATAGGGCACTGGTACGGGA
>CAYYHV010000176.1:0-4928 GCA_964471695.1 uncultured Pirellulaceae bacterium | reverse complement strand
ACGGGACGCTCCGAGATCAAGTTGCCGCTAGCCTCGACGCAGGCAAGTGGGTAATCTTAGAGATCGACGTCGAAGGCGCAATGAAGGTAATTGAGAAGCGTCCTGACGCCATCACCATCTTCGTCAAGCAGACAATCGAAGAGATCGAGCGGCGGTTGCGACATCGCGATACCGAAACAGAAGAGACAATTCAAAAGCGACTGTCGCGTGCTGAGCATGAGCTTTCGTACACGGACCGTTACCAGCATTGTCTGGTGAATGACACAGTCGAAGCCACGGTCGCTGACATCCGCCGGATATTGGAATCAGCAGCCCAATAGAAACGGGAGACCCCTCATTATGATGGAAGAACTGAAAGAAGAGAGCATCGTCAATAAAGTTGGCGGTCGTTTCAAGCTCTCAACGCTCATCCAAAAGCGACTGGTTCAGTTGAACAGTGGCAGTCGAGCGTTGGTCGACATTGATACCAAAGACAAGATGAAGATCGCCCTGCAGGAAATCATTCAGGACAAAATCTTCCTCGACGCTGCCAACGAAATTCAAACGGTGTCGGAGACCGACGAAGTCCTCAATATGGCTGATTTGGAACCTGATCCTGAACTATGAGTTCATTTGATCAACGAGAAATTCTCGTCGGGGTTACCGGCGGGATTGCGGCTTACAAGACGGCTGCGCTCGTCAGTTACCTGGTACAGCAATCGGCCAGCGTCACTGTCATCATGACTGAATCGGCGCAGCGGTTCATCGGATCCGCTACGTTTGCCGCGCTGACTGGGCGTCCCGTGTACGACCGGGTGTTCGCGAGCGATAAGACGCCACTCGGCGCTCATATCGAATTGGCCCGGCAAGCCGACTTGCTCTGCGTGGCTCCGGCCAGTGCGAATTTTTTGGGCAAGACGGCTAATGGCATTTCCGATGATTTGCTGTCCACGCTTTATCTTTGCTTCACCGGCAAAATCATCATGGCTCCAGCGATGAACTGCGAGATGTGGGACAAGCCGTCGGTTCAGCGTAACGTCAAGCAATTGGGCGAAGACGGAGTTGCGTTCGTCGAGCCGGGTGAAGGCTGGTTGAGCTGTCGCCAAAAAGGCAAGGGACGCATGGCGGAACCGGATCAAATTGCTGCCGCCATCGAAAAGCTGCTGTAGCTGAAACGAAATGAGCGCCCGCTACTCGTTTTGCTGCACTTCTTCTAAAATCGTGGTGCAACTTACAATCACTACGACTTACCGAACCCAAGTGCCGTGGCTCGCATTCTGATTACCTCTGGCCCGACTCGCCAGTATCTTGATCCTGTTCGATACTTGACCAACGCCTCCAGTGGACTGATGGGATACTCTCTCGCCAAGGCCGCTTTGGAGGCGGGTCACGAAGTCGTCATGGTCAGCGGTCCTGTCAACCTTGAGTATCCCAAGGAGGTGACGGTCGTACCCGTGGTTTCGACCGAAGAAATGCTCGAAGCGGCTCGCGAACAATTCGAATCGTGCGATGGGCTCATCGGCGTGGCGGCTCCATGTGATTATCGACCCGTGAAGGTCTCCGAGCAGAAGATCAAAAAATCGGGTGAGCCGCTGGTGCTGCATTTGATCGAGACTCCGGATGTCGTCGCCAGCCTCGGAGCTGAGAAGGGCAAGCGATGGGTCGTCGGTTTCGCGTTGGAAACCGAAGATCACCGCTTTCGCGCGATTACGAAGCTCGAGAAAAAGAGTTGCGACTTGATCGTGCTCAATGAACCATCCGCCATGGACTCGGCAACGAACAATGTCGAAGTCCTCAATGCAACGGGTGATGTTGTCCTAAGTGCATCGGGTAGCAAAGCCGAAGTGGCGGCGGAAATCTTTCGAGTCATCGACAAGGAACTCGTGCATTGAATCGGCAAGAGTTGCTGGACGAGTTTCAACCGCTCTTTCACGATGTAGATCAGGAATGGGAATCGTTCAAAAACGATAACGAGTTCTGTACCTATGTCAGCGCAGACTTTGAAGCCGTCCTTGATGCCTTGATCGAGCTTCGTCAACAAGCGCACACCTTTCTTGAGTGGGGTTCGGGCATGGGCGTCGCAGCCATCATGGCCAGTCGCCTGGGCTTTGAATCCTACGGCATCGAAGTCAACCCGCGGCTTGTCGAGTTGTCGCGAGAGTTTGCGGACGAGTACGAAGTCGACGTGGAATTCGCGCAGGGAAATTTTATACCCGACGAATACGAATGGACGCCGGACAAAGGCGACTTTGGCGAGCGGATGTTATTCAGCGATCCTGCGGCTTATGACCAACTGGATATGGAACTTCGCGATTTCGACATTGTGTATGCGTACCCGTGGCCGGAAGAACATGCACTGTACCGGAGTATCGTTTGCGAGTGCGGCAGCAACCACTCGGTTCTTCTGACCTACGATATCTACGAAGGCATCCAAGTCACGCGTTTCAACGACTGATGGGCAAGCCGTCTATCAATCCTCGTCGATTGTCATCCACTCCGGCATTCTCCGCACCTTGCCCGTGCGGTCGACGCAGGCCAGTGAGCTCTCGCCTTTGGCCAGCATCTGATCGTCCAGCCACAGTTCATATTCGTGTTCGCAGCGGGCCGGCGTAATTCGCTTGATGCGCGTCTTGAGCGTAACGAGATCATCGTAGCTGGCTGGAAACATATACTGGCAACCGATTTTGTGGACCACGAGCAGGATGCCGTCCGCCTCCAGTTACCGATAGTCATATCCGCCAGCTCGGAGCATCTCGACTCGTCCCTGCTCGAACCACGTAAAGTAATTTGAGTGATGAACTCGCCCTTGAGCGTCTGTTTCCTGGTATCGGACGCGGATTTGTATCTTGTGCTCTCGCTGCATGTTCTGAACTTTGCCAAACGGGGAAGTGGTCCAGTCGCGTTAAATCGCGTTGACCGAAGATGTTACATTGCCTATAGTTAGCGCGCAAAGGTTACACCCGGCAAGGCGGTGACGTCAAAGAGAGGAATTGTCAAAATGAGTTTTGGCCAAGGTGACGGCACCAGTTTTGCCACCATGCGTGGACGCGATTATCCAACAATCCGCCAGTTCACGGTATTTTTGGAGAACCGCGTTGGGCAACTGCTCGAAGTCATACGTCGCTTCGAAGGCAGTCAGGTGCGCATCGTCGCGCTTTCCATTCACGATTCATTCGAATGCTCATTCGTGCGATTCTTACTCAGTCATCCTGAGCAGGGACGCGAAATTCTTGAGCGAGCCGGTTTGGCTTTGATCGAATCGGATTTGATCGGCATCGAGCTGCCCGAAGGCCCTCAGCCTCTTTTGCAGGTTTGTACGGCTTTACTCCAAGCCGAAGTCAACATTGTCCAAGCCTACCCGCTCTTGATGCGACCCGGTGATCGCCCTGTCGTGGCAGTCATGGTCGACAATATCGAAATGGGGCTGGATACGCTTGCCCACAAGAAGTTCAAGATGATCAAAGAAGACGATTTGATGGACCTTGAATAGGCAATTTTCACGTTGTGGCACGGTTCGTTTCCGCGAATCACGTGTCTGACGGCGATTGTGGGAAATCGCGACTTGCTCATCCAGCGAACCACCCGCTTTGGGCAACTTGACTAACTCCGCTTGTTTGAGAAACTAGACCGTTTGCCAACGCATTCTGGCGGTTTGCCAGTTCAACAAATCACGGACACGGACGCCTCTCCATGCCGATTCGCGTAATCTGCCCCGGTTGTCACGCCACCTTCAACGTTAGCGACAAGTTCGCTGGTAAACAGGGACCTTGCCCCAAGTGCAAGACGTCCATGAAGATTCCGTCCAAGTCGGAAGAAGTCGTGATCCACGCTCCCGAGGACGGAGCGCCCAAGGATTCCAAAGGCCAATCGGTGCTAAAGCCGATTGAACGCGCCGACACCTCAATTTCGACTCCTGTCATGGTTGGCGTAGGGGCCGTTGCGTTGGTGATTCCATTGGTGGCTTGGATTTATGGCCGGACGCTGGAGAAGAATGAACTGGGCCTGATCGAAGCTCCATGGGCCGTGTTGGCTGTTGGCGCGATCTTGCTGGCGGCTCCGCTGGTGATCGCCGGATACTTTTTTCTGCGTAACGATGAGTTAGAACCTTACTCTGGGATGCAGTTGTACCAACGTGTCAGCATATGCTCGGCCGTTTACGCGGCTCTCTGGGGGCTACACTGGTATATGTGCTCGATGCTCTATGGTGCCGAAGTCGAAATGTTTGATTTGTTGATCGCATTGCCCGTGCTCTTCATTCCCGGTGCACTGGCGTCCCTCGCGACCCTCGATCTTGACGGAATTTCGGCGGGCATGCACTACGGTTTATACTTTCTTGTCACCGTTGGGTTGCGAGTCCTCATGGGGCTGACGCCACTCTAAGCCTTGTGAAACCGATCGGAATCTGCATGGCATCCGAGAGCGGCAAGGCCTGAGCCTCAATCAAATTCCGTTCCAGCGTCAGCAAGAAAACGGCAGAGCGAATTGATGCCAGCCATCTCCGAAATTCCAGAACTTCGCTGCCTGACGGCTCGCACGAACCTGATGCGAATCCCGCAGGAGGTTGACGTCCCGCTTACTGGCCGAGTCCGACAGATCATCGATACGGCTGAGTTCCGACGATTGTCGCGCATCAGTCAGCTCGGTTTGGTCGCTCATGTTTATCCGGCCGCCCACCATACGCGTTTCGAACACTCGTTGGGTGTGTATCGCATGTCGCTGCTTTATCTACAGCGGCTGATGCACGATGAACGATTCTGCGAAGCCGTTTCGGTGGAGAATGCCGAGACGCTGATTCTGGCCGCCCTGCTTCATGATCTTGGCCATTGGCCATTTTGCCATCCTATCGAAGATCTGCGATTGCCCAGCGTGCCCGAGCATGAGCTGTTCGCCAACAGTTTTCTTTTGGAAGGCGAAATCGCCGATACCTTGCGTGACGAATGGGGCATTAC
>CAYYHV010000175.1:10505-14254 GCA_964471695.1 uncultured Pirellulaceae bacterium | reverse complement strand
GCATGCTCGTTAGGTTCGCAATCGGTGTGAAGTACCCTGAGAGTACAAACAGTGAGGCCACGAGAATCATCAAGTGTCGTCGATCGTCGGCATGCAATTCGGATTTCCCCCAGCCGCCGGTGGCGATCGTGCCGAACAACAAAATGGGCAGTAGCATAATCGTGAGGTCGTAATAATAAAAATGTGGACTTAGCAATACCGTCAAAATGATCAACATGGAAAACTGCACTGCAAAACGGACTGACGAGGTTTCGATTCGCCCTCGGAGGCTGAACACGACCATCACTAGCACTAACCCCATCAACGCCAGGCTCAATCGACTTACTGCGATAGGGTGAGCCGCTTCGTCAACCATCAATCGCACCACGCCTGAAATTCCATGAGCCTCGGCAAGCTTGTAGCCACCCGTGTGGACGTAGTCACTCATTCCAGCGCATTGCCAGAAGTAGTCAACACACGGCTTGGGGCCTTGAATAAAACAGATGGCGATTAGGACAGACACAGTAGTCGCTGCTCCAGCCACGAATCGCCACTGTCGCTTGCAGAGCATTGCCAGGCCAATCGGAATCGCGAAGTGCGGTTTGAATGCTATCAGCCCGAAGATCATCCCCGCCGCCAGGGGCTGTGAGCGATGAAGAAGAACAAACGTCGCGCCGAGTATCAATAGCAGAATCACCGACTTGTGCGCCATTGTGAGGCTCACAAAGAGTGGCGCAAAAGCCAACACGATTGCGAGTGTTACCAACCAGTATTCTCTTAACGGCGGAAAGTACTTTGTCAGAATCCATGTGAACGCGGCAATGCACAGCCCCAGTCCAACCATCCATACTCGCATCGCCACACGATAAGAGAAGTGCGTAAGAGGTGAAAGCAATTGGTAGTAGAACGGTGGATAGACCATCGGATAGTAATCCGATTCTGGGAACGAAAACCCAACAACGCGTGAATCATGCTGGATGGCAAGGGAATATTTGGCATCATAAAGCCGGTCAGCCTGCAAGGAGCCGACGATATAGCCACCGACATACTCTTGCAAGAAATCGCTGCCAAGCGGTGCTTCTCGTTGAACCTTCGCCACGCTGAAATTTGGGGAACGCACGAGAATAAGGGCCACGAAGAGAAGTGGCGCGACAACGATCGCTATTCTTTGTGTCATCGTCGCCGTACTCTTCTTGATTGTCTTTAACATCGCTAACCACAATTCGGCTATCTGCCAACCCTGCCAATCACGATCCGCAACGCGAATAGACGTGACCCTCTGAAAAACGTAGCTTCCAAGCCCATGCAAGTTGCTTGGATCGATGGGCTTCAATGGGGACCGTCTCAATTTGATCGATTGCAACGTCGAACTAATCGACGTGGCACGCAAGATCGGTATGACCCGACGTGAACGGAAAATGCGTACTTCAATGGGCAAGTCAGGTTGCCGGGTGACGACTAGCGCATGCTGATGGTTCCATTGCATCTCGATCTTCGTCCGATGCAGAATTCGCCCGTTGGGGCCAAGGGGCGATTCAAATTCCAGACAACTGGCTTTGGCGTGCAAGGTGGACAAGCCGCATCATCAGGTGATCAGGTCATCGATTCCTATATCGTTGAAAGCGAACCCAATCAGGACACCTAGTACCTAGTATAAGTTGGGCTCTGCAGTTCTGAGACGCTGGATGAAGCACTAACCATCGAGCATCATCTAATCCGCTTCCGCCGTTGGACTCACCCTCAAGTTTAGCGTTCTTCAGGTCTGCATGCCGCATGTGTTGGTGTGTCGCTGTATCCCAGGCCACCTCATCACTTTGAGAGTTTTCCTGTCACATCTTTGTGCTACTCCACGCATTGAGTTGTAGTTGCCAGATAGCGAAATTTCCAAAACTAGAGTTTTGACTAGTTCGACAGATTGTATCAGCTGGCAATTTCAGCAACATGATCTTTTTTTTGTGGAGAGAGTTCGATGAAGAAAGCACTTTGCTTTTTGTTTCTTGCGGTAACGCTGTGCGCTTACAGTGAAGGTCAAGAGGTGATTTGGTTACAGCAAGAAGGTCTGGAGGGGACAGTAGCATCGTTAGCCTGCGATCCACCAATACCGACGAGTGCCAGCCAGCAGTACAACGAGATCGGGAGCGCAATTGATCTGAGTTCTATCACAGGATGTATTGTCGCAGCAGGCAATTCGGGTCTTTATCCAGCGAGCTTCGCGCTTTGTGATTCAAACCCAAGTCGCGAAATACCAACCTGCCCTACGACCGTCTATTCACTCGACCTGTTAGAGGAGGCGTTTAACGTCCCAACGGATGACATGTGTATCGACGATCCAATGGCCGATCCGAAGTACCTACTTACCGCAGGATGCGGCGTCTTGTCTTTTGTTTACAACCCAACCGAGGGAGAAACATTTGCTGACCCCAACCGAATGAGTCCATGTTTCAAAGACGCTTTTGACGAAGAGGAAGTCTATTTTCTTTCAGGGGCTTCGTTCGCAAATGATGCAGCGGTTGACGGTCAATCCGGTAACTACTGGGTGGTCGGCGAAGTCCTAACGGATGAGTTGGAAGATGCATTGGGCCTTCTTATTAGCGGCGGCGATTCATACTTTCGGATCTTGGGCGCTTCGAATAACGTCGTCCGCACAGAAAAAGTGGGAGATGTTGACGGAGTTGAAGATAAGGCGTTAGCAATTGCGGCGGGAGCTGATCGGATGGTCATAGTTGGCTCCACAGGTGAGGATGCCTATTTTGCCTTCTATGACTTTGGTGGCGACCCCATTAAGGGTGGCACAGTATTTGGGACCCAAGGGACTGACACCGCCAATGGCGTAGCTGTTGATGATTTGGGCAACATCTACATCGCAGGTAGTACAACAGGCGGGATCGAAGACGGAACTGGTACATTTATTGAAGAGGTTTTTTATCTCGCTAGTTTTGACTCAGAAGGGCAATGTCGATTCAAGAAGCAATTTTTTGGTCCAGACGATGACGTTTTTGGTGGTGTTAACCCAAATAAACGTGCTGCAGTGAAAGTTCGCAATGGAGTCGTTTATGTGTGTGGACAGAACACAGCCCCCAACGGGAATTCCGGATCGTTCCTGGCGAGTTTTTCAGCAGCAGACGGAGAGCTGATCGACCCCACACCTGGCAACGATTCCTACACTGGCTTTGTCAACATCGAAATTATCATGGAGGGACTTGGAATTAACGTGTCAAATCCAGGGGTCCGAATGTATGACCTCGATATCGATCCCGTGGGACGTTTGGTCATCTATGGGGACGCCTGGACAAATTTGGAAGGCGACGACAACGACGGTTGGAAACCCTACCTCCTAAGATTCGATCCGAGTCTAAACATTGACCCTACCACGCTATCCGGTGCTGAGTTAGTAAAGGAGTTTCTACCCTCCGACTATGATCCATCACAACATGCAGGTATGACGGTTGACGCAAGTACCGGCAGAGCGTTGGCTATTCATGCATGCGGCGATTACTTTTTGACCGGTGGGCTTTCCTTGTCGGATGGAATTGACGGCCCCCTATCTCTGGCCCGAGGAGATGCGTTCACCATGAGATTCCGAGCACCTGACCCGGGTGTGATCTTAGGTGATATGAATGGTGACGGCGTCGTCACTCTCCTGGATGTTGCCCCATTTATTGATGCGTTGGAAGACGGTGTATACGTTCCGGAAGCAGACGTAAACTGCGACGGTATCGTGAATCTTCTTGACGTAGAGCCATTCATAGAATTGCTGCAATTCTAGAATC
>CAYYHV010000175.1:7058-10405 GCA_964471695.1 uncultured Pirellulaceae bacterium | reverse complement strand
TTGGTTTGGAACCATCAGATTCGCTATCAGCGATTCCATAAGACGTAACATGGTTTACTTTCGCTGATTTGCAACCTTGGATATGTCGAAGCGCATCAAGCAAACGGCTTGGGGAGAAGTCGCCGAAATTCACAGGGAAACATTTCGTGGAGTCAAGATCGTGGTATCATCCGTCAAGAGAATCCACTCGGCTCCGCATGACTCAGATCCAGAGACATGCGGTTTTCTTGAAGTTGATCACGCGACGCAAGTAGATCAAGAAGAACTCCACGACTTCGGAACTCTCATTAAGAACCGAAGGTAACGCGATAAAGTTTAACACCGGCAAACTCACGAACTTGTTCGAGTGTCCCAGCATCTCGAAGCTTCTCGATGAGGACTCCATCCTGATCTTCATGAAATTCTCGCGTATACACCAACCAGCCAGTCGGACTGTGGGTGGCGGATCGCTGGACAATTTTTGAGAACTCCATTTCGCGATCCTCGCGAGCGGCATCCATAGGGATCCCCTCGACCTGCCACTTCGCATCATCCAAATAGTAACGTAGAGGTTCCGCCATATAACCCGAGACCACAATGATTGGCGAATTCGTCGCTTCCGATGTTTTCTGGATGAATGCTGCAGTCGATCCTAAATCCGCGTTACGATACCGATCATTGCTATGGCGATTGAAAATGGCCATAGCAAACATGAGTACCATCGCAATCGTCCCGACTTTCCCAACCCAATGGTACCAGGCGTGTCTTGCTAACCACGCCAACAGAACAACACAAGGAACGATCGACCAAATCGAATAACGAACCTGGTATCCGACTCCAGCAGCGCTGCAAAGCATTCCCATCAAGCATGGGGCAGCAGCGATCACAATCAATACTGGCGTTTCCTTTTTGAGCGGAATTCGGTTCCGCGAAACACAGATAAGCCCCGTCAGTGAAGCCAATGTGATGGCCGCCCAGGGAGCAACAATCGGAATCGCGTCCCTCACCCACAATGAATGCAGTTCTCTCAGCGATGGCCCGAGCGAAAAGCCCAGAAAATACGAGCCGTAAGTGAACGCCAGTTCCCCCAAGCCAAAGTGAACCCGGTAGTACCAGTCTTGTTGAAACTTGAAGTCACAAGGGGCCCATAAGTAGACCATAGGGGCAATCATCACCAAGATGGCTGCCCCGGAAATGACCGCCTTGATGCTGCGTAATTGCACAAAGGCGACGCTAAGCGTGAGCGCGACAAAAAGGGCGAATAGGTAATGCGTATGCAACCCGAGAGTCGCAAGGACTGAAAACGTTACCCAATCGGCTGTTTGGTTCGACTTGATCGCTTTCACGATCGAATTCAGCGCTAACGTACCTATCAGCAGCAACAAAGAGTAGGCTCGACCTTCCGAAGTGTAGAAAGCGTGAATCGGGAGAATCGCCGCAAGCCCCATGGACCACAAACCCACTTCTCGTCCGCCCACCTCCTCGCCAAGTCGCCTTATTGCGAGACAGCCCAGCATCCCAAGTACAACCGAGTACGTCCGCGTCGAAGCGACTCCAAAAGCCGCCTGCCAAAAATGCAGCGTAATTGCATAAAGAGGCGGAAACCCATCCCCCTTGTGGCAAATGTAGGTCAATCCACGCTGCCCAAGGAGGACTTCATAATTCTCGTCGAACGTAATACTCTGCCCGTGCGTGTACCAAACACGCACACAAAGAGAAACCAACAACAACAGGCCCACTGCGAAGACAGTACTGCGCCTGCTTTCGCTACCCAGGGCCGCTGGGATCGGGTGATAGTCACGTTCGTCTCGTATTGTTTCAAAAGCGCGGCGCATATTTTCTCTGACCAAATGTCGTATGATCGAACTGAAGCCTATCGCTTCAATTCACAACCTAAGTGCTCACCACCAACACACGATGACAGCGAGCTACCAAGCGCCTCGACGACTGGCCACAGCGGGCAGGGTCTCGGCCAGAAGCTTGGCATCCAACCCAATGCTTCGCGAATTGACGTACTGGATGTCCATTGCCATCCATTCATCAAAGGAAACTCTCGAACGACCGTGAACCTGCCACGTGCAGGTTATCCCAGGCGTCACATCGTGCCGTGAATTCATCCACAGCTCAGTGGGTTGCCAATCCGAACATGGCAAGGGTCGAGGCCCGACGAGAGACATCTGCCCAAACAGGACATTGATCAATTGGGGAAGCTCATCAAGACTGGTCTTGCGCAAGAACTTTCCAATCGGTGTCACGCGAGGATCTTCAGCGATCTTAAAACCAAGTCCGTCCGACTGATTTTGATCCAGCAGGTTACTCTTCTGTTCGTCAGCACCGTCAAACATCGTACGGAGCTTTAAAATTTGAAACGGTCGTCCACCCAACCCGACTCGATCCTGCCGAAACATCACAGGTCCACGCGAAGTCAGCTTGATCAGGATTGCACAAATTGCAAGAAACGGAAATGAAACCGTGAGGCCAAAAAGCGAACCCGATATATCCATCAACCGTTTCCAGAGTGGCAACGGCTTCACAAAGTAATCTTCGATGGACTCGATGTGAACGGCCGGAGATTCATTCGAAAGGACGGTTCGATGATGACAATAGACGTCGATCGCCGAATCAGGAATCTCGCAGAATTGTCGAATCTGATTTTGATAACTCGACGCATCTACAGGACCGGCATTTGGCAATACAATACCCAGGCACTCCTGGCCGAGCCAGCCGACCTGCTTTTCATGCGCCCAATCTGCGAACAGCAATTCATCCAATGCGTCAATTTCGGCAACAATCTTGTCGACGTTTCGCACCGATGTGGGATTGCAATCGATCGTGATCAAGGCAAACGGCGATTCCCCGTCCAGACTCTTTAGACGCAAACACTCAATGACGTGCCGGACTTGCCGGACATCGAGGCGTTCGACGCGGTAAACGGAGCCTGTGGCATTTTCTTGTTTTAAGTGGATCATGTCGTCCCACGGAAAGTGGGCTGCGTGTGGTTACTGTTTCAATGGGATGCAGTGAGGAATCGCGTCATTAAGGATAACGATGATCGCAGCGGGGACAATCGACTATTCCATGTGATTGCTAATTCGTTCAATCTTTACCTGTGCAACGGATCATACGTCTACCGAACTCCGAACCCCCGATATGGGCAACTCGACTGGTCCCCGTTCCAAGGGCCTTGCAATACCGCCGTTTGCCAACGCGTGCTCCAACATTGGAACTACGCGAAACTGGCTCTTGTATCGTTGAAGAATTTCTGCCGCAAAACTGACTTTACTTTCGGAATCCATTCCCATTGCGGGAAAGAACCCAAGGTCGGATTCGTCGTCACACCCAAGAAAATCCAGAGGATGTAGCAACAA
>CAYYHV010000175.1:0-7048 GCA_964471695.1 uncultured Pirellulaceae bacterium | reverse complement strand
GGACTCTTGTTACCTTGCAAAGTGTCAAGGCGATACTGAAATAGGCACGAGCCAGATTCTTCGAGAACTGAGCCAGATACATCACGTAACTGAGGTGGATGGGCAGCTTGAAAATTGGCATGGTAGTGACCGGCATCTCCAATATCTTCGTGCCATTGCCAGGCAGTCGATAAGGTCGAAGCGTCCTGAACCCTTCGCGAAATTTCCCGAACAACTTCTTTCGTTTTTCGAGTTCTTCTTTGTCCAATTTGGCGGTCATGAAATAGTAGGCACGAGCGAGCGGCCCGAGAAAAGTCGGGAACGTTGACGCGTCGTACACGTAACCCATCCGATCCAATGCTTGAATCACCGTCGGTGATACGCTGAACCCAGGACCGCGAAAGCCGACTGTCCGCTTTCCCGTCGCGGAAAAGATGGCATCCTCGGCATGTTGCAACTCTTCGGCGACCTCCTGCTCGGAATACAAATGCAACCAAGGTTCATGATGGAACGAGTGATTGGCGATCTCGTGGCCGGCTTCCGCCAGGCAACGCAATGCTTGATGATTTTTCTCAAGGGCTGCGTCCTGCCCAACAATGAAGAAGGTAATCGTCAAGTCGAGTTGCTTCAGGACTTCAACGACACGCGGGCACACAATATCCAAATAGCTCGGAAACGACTCCCACCCAGAGTCACCGTGCGTTTTCAAGTAGGACCACTTGTTGTCGAGGTCCAATGACAGACTAGCAAGCTGCGGCATGTTGATTCTCTTTAGGGCAATTCTCAGAAGGTTGGTCGAGGAGGAGCAAATTCGCCGTCGCAGTTTCAGCCAGCTTCACCGTCTCATTAACATTAAGTGTTCCGTTCACAATCTGAACGGAGTTGACTGCATAAACACCCGGAATACTCGTCGCCATTGGTGGAACATTTTCCGAATAGTTCAACGTCGGAATCGGCATGACACGTCGAACTCTTGACGCACGACAAGCGACGACGTCAGAACGTTTAAATTCCGGATACATCGCTTCCAGTCCCGAGAGCGATGTCTCTTGAATTTCGTCATCCGACACATCAAACAGCTTGTCATTTTCAGGAACGTAATAAGGCAGATAGATCAATGAACGTCCGCCAAACTCAGTCCGGTCAACAAGCGCCGACATCTCGATGACTCCCGTAAACGGGACCACCGCATCGGTAATATTGGTAACGTAGAAGTCTGCCAGTGGCTTTTTCAGCAACAGGGATACGCAAACGATCCCCTGATACTGAATTGATTCGTGCTGCTGTCGCTCCAAGGGACTGAGTTCCGGCATGATGCGAGAAATCAATCGACTTGGCACGGTGGCCACAGCTCGGTCAAAAACCCCGATCAGGCTACCGTCTTCTGAACGAATTTGAACTGCGTTATTTTCACGCCTGACCGTAGCAACATTCTCATTGAGGCGAACTTTGACACCCAACTCGCTCAGTTGCCCACCAAAACTTTTGAGCATGCGGCCGTATCCACCGGGTAAATAGCCAAACATTTCTTTTTTCAAACCCGTGCGACGAGCGGCATAAAGTCGCTGAATCGTTGCCCAGATGAATGCTGCGGACGTTTTCTTGTAGTTATCGCCAAGCTTCGAACGCAGCAGCGGCTTCCAGATTCGCTCCCAAGTTCGCGAACCAGACCACTTCTTCAGCCAATCCTCTACGCGAAGCCGTTCGAGTTTCTTCCAGTTTTGAATTTTGGAACCGGCAAAGATCGTCAGGCCCAAACGAAACTTCGCGAGCAGTGGAAGTGGCCTAAATAACAGAAACTCCAGTGAGCTCGACATCGAGTGCAAGCGACCATCGGTAAAGAATCCGGTCCGCGTCTCAACCCACTTCATGTCTTGATCGAGGTCAAGTTCCTGCAAAATGCCTCGCGTATATGAGTCCGACAACAAAGTCACATGATAATGCCTGTCCCAAGTCACATCGCCGACTCTCCAAGCGTCTGCCATTCCGCCCAAGTGATCCGCCGACTCGATCAGCGTAACGTCATGCCCGGCTTGCGCAAGACGCATCGCGGTGGTCATACCAAGTATTCCACCGCCAATGACGGCCCACTTTTGTGGAGAATCGTGTTGTGTTACCCCCACACCCATTTGATTACTCCATCGACTCTTTACAGACTTCCGACACACTAAAGCCCGAAACGAAATAACCTCGACCGCATTCGCCACAAGTAATTTCGCAAGTCTCAGATGATGAATCGAGATCCGTGAATCTCGCTACCAATGGACCACAACGACAAACCACACCAACCGGTCGAGCCGGGTTGCCAAGTACAAGATGAAAGTCGCCAACCGATTTGGTTACGACTGCCCCCATGCCAATCATGGCGAACCGCCCAACCTCCAGATCATTGCCAATCGTACATCCGGCTCCGATCGTCGCTCCCTCACGCACGAGCGTCGAAAGCGTATGCTCGTCTGGTTCGGAGTCACGTAGCGATGTCAAATCCGGTGATGTGGCACGTGGGAATCGATCGTTGGTAAAAATCGTTCCAGCGCTGATCATCACGCCATCTTCGATGGTCACAGCATTGCAGATGTAAACCATTGAATTGATCTTTACGCGATTCCCCACAGTAACGCCATAAGCGATGTACGTCTTTTCGCCAACGATACACTCTTCACCGATACGGGAATCATGACGGATGTGCACGCTATCCCAAACCGACGAACCTTCGCCGATCGATACGTTATCCTCAATGATTGCCGTCTCGTGAATTCTTACTGACATGACGTTATCTACACAGTCGACAATTTCGACTAGGTACTGGCTCCTTCCTGAATTTCCGGCTTGATAGGCATCCAAGTGTTTCGCCACATGGCTTCATAGGCGACTTCGATGACCTCCACCGATGCCAGTGCATCCTCCGGTTGGATCAGCAATATTTCTTCGCCCTGGATCGCACCAGCGAAATTATCAAGCTGGGCCGTGAAGGCTGCGAATTTGTCGTAGCCGGTTCCAAACTGCAACCAATCCTGGTCCGAATTCCGTCGATACTTCGACTCTTTCCACCCGACAAGGATTGTTCCTTCAGCACCATAGATGCTGATGTAATACGGCTGCTGCTTGTTGAGGCTCCATGACAAGTCGATACTTGCCATCACACCACTTTTAGAACGTGCGAAAATTCTCGCAGTGTCTTCAACGGAAAGTTGCTGGACGCGCTTTCCTTCCACTGCCTGAATCTCATCCAACGGCCCAAGCAGAAAGCGAGCAATGTCTACGGAGTGCGTACCGTTGTCGATCATGACGCCCCCACCGCTAATCAGCGGGTCTGAGTTCCAGCGGCTCGACATATCCACGTGACCGGCGAAGGTGTTCTCGAACAAGATCAACTCGCCGAGAATACCGGATGTGATCAAAGCCTTGGCTTTGACGACGTCTTCAACGTAACGAAACTTCGAGGCCATGGTAAATTTGGCATCGTTGCGTTCCGCACATTCAAGAATTGACCGGGCGCTCTTCGAATCGATTGCGAGTGGTTTTTCGCAAAGTACATGGATGCCCTTCTCCAGGAAGTAGTTACAAATCTCTGGATGCGTCGACGGCGGTGTACAAATCAGGACTGCGTCAAAAGCCACCTGCTCCAACAGTTTTTCGTGATCGGTCACCGCAATACAGCCGTGCATATCTGCCACGGTCTGAGCAGCTTCCACACGAACATCCGCAACAGCGACCAATTCGGCTTTGGTGCACTTAGTGAACGATTGGGAATAGGCTTGCGCGATGCCGCCAGCGCCGATCATGGCGATTCTTGTTTTCTGTTTTTTGATCATCGTGTTCAGGCCTTTCGCAGTTCTTCAGCGGCTTGTCGAATGTTGGTTGCGATGTAGCTCAGATGCTCATCGGTGTATTTTTCGTTCCATGGTAGAACCAGAATCCGCGACAAAGCAGCATAAGTACCTGGGTACATTGCCTCGTCGTAATCAACCGCTTCTGGGCGAGCCTCAGTAAACGGCCAGCGACTCTTACCAAATGTGACTTGGTCACGGAAAATCTGACATCGGAACGCCGGCTTTTGAATGTACCGAGGACCGCAGAAAATCCCTCGACTCTTCAAGGCGGCTCCCAAAGCATCCGTACCCCCTTCGATAATACTGGGGTCAACATCAAGGCAGTACTTCCAGAAGGTATGGAAGTTTCCGCTGTGGATGAGTGGCGTATTCACGCCAGGAACATCAGCCAACATTTCGTGCATCTTTGTAGCTGTCTCGGCTCGCGAGTTAACCGACAAATCCAGCTTTTGAAGCTGAGCTAATGCGACGGCACCGGTCAATTCGTTCATCCGGTAGTTGGGGGCGAGGAAGTAGTGGTCCGGATTCTTGTCCCCATACCCCCACGCTTTATTGATGAAGAGGAAGCTCCGACGAGCCAATTCTTCGTTGTTGGATACGACTAATCCGCCTTCTCCCGTGGTGATGTGCTTGCCCTGTTGAAGGCTGAAGCAGCTGATATCACCTATGGTGCCTACCATTTCACCTTTGTGCTGTGCGTTGAACGCCTGTGCACAATCTTCGATCACGGGCAGATTCTTGGACCGTGCGAGATCCATGATGTCGTGCATCTCGCATGGATTGCCGAACAAGTGCGTGACCATAATCGCCTTAGTTTTGTCACTAAGCTTTTTCTCGATCGCTTCCGCCGTGACGTTGTAGGTTCTTGCGTCCACATCGCAGAATGTCGGGATGGCGCCTTGATAGAGCATACATGTCAGCGCTCCCATGTCGGTAATGGAAGTCGTGATAACCTCATCTCCCGGTTCGGGATCAATGGCCGCCACAGCAACATGCAGCGCTGCCGAGCCTGATGAACACGCATAAGCATGCTTCATCCCCAAATGCCGAGCGAATTCAGATTCCAGCTGTTTGACGAAAGTTCCCTTCGTACTTGTCAGCGTACCGCTTTCGATAGCTTCGGTAATGAATTTGATCTCGTCGGCGTCAAACGTTCTTCCGCTTGAATTCTGATCGGAAGGAAGTGTGATGTTCAATTGTCCGCTGCTCATTGTTTGCCTTTGTCAACGTATTTAAATACTGTTCCTTGCGTATCTTCCCTGAGAGCCACCCTGCCAAACCTGAATCATCTTGTTCAGACGTGTGCATTCCGTTCCGAAGAAATTGCAGGGTACCTTGGATTCGCCGAACTATCGGCCGGTAGTGCCCTGCGAAAAAGTCGATAAATTACAGCTCGACTCAAAAATCGAAAATGCCTGAATGTCACTTCCGCCACTCTGAGTTTCGACTGACCAAATTGCCTCACATCGAGCGTTGCTGGCGACTCAACAATGCGACCGCCTCGACGACCTACGCGCCATAACAATTCAGCAACGCCGACAAATCCGTCGTTGCGCAATCGAATATCTGCGACTGTTGATCGTCGATAAACCCGGAAGCAAGAAGTGTACGTGTAGAGCTTTTCAACCATGACTCGGCGATATGCCCACGAGGCGCACTTGGAAACAACGAGCCTCCATTCGGGTACATTCAAGACCTTTCCGAGTGGATGATATGGGGAGGCCGTTACGACATCCGCCGTCTGTATCAGCGGCAATAAGTTTTTGAACTGGATAGGATCGTAGGTGCAGTCGAAATCCATTGATGCAACGATCTCTGTTTGAGCCATCGAGATCCCGGTCATAATTGCCGCGGCCACACCACGATTCTCACCGTGTTCAACGAGCGTGAAGTTTGTCCACGACTCAAAAACGTCCATCAACTTGGCAACAGAATTGTCACTGCTGCCGTCGTCGACGACAATGAACTCAAAGTTGTAACCAGCAACTCCGGCAATCAGATCGGCAAGCCGTTCATAGAGATTCTCAACCGACTCTTCTTCGTTGAGACACGGAATCACAATCGAAACCGCGGCTTCGCTGGACGTCGGCGGCGCAATGCTCTGGGGAGGGGTTTCGGGAATTGTCCGTAGCATGCTATTTGGCAAACAGAGATGATCGAGAAAACCATTAGAGGGGTGGTGGACGTACACGTCCCTCTTCCCCCTCTACGTCACTGACGGGTTCCCAGCATATCACGACGGTTCTAACGGGTCTTCCGTTTCAAGGCGAATTCCCAAGAAAATTTCGCATCAGCCAGCAAGTTGATACTTTGACGTTGCTAATTTCGAAGTATCAAGAGTGGAGGAATGCAATGAGCCCAGAATGCAGTCAAATCGTGGGAGGGATAACTCTTAGAGTGAGTTATGAGATGTACGTCGATCATTGTCGACGGCAATTGCCTCGGGTGTCTGATCTATGTGGGCAAGCTGTGCTGACCTGCACAAGTCGAGAAGCTCGCGAGTCAGGCTGACCAGTTGATGGAGGTCTGGTTCGCCAACCGCCAATTCGCTCAATTCGGCAGCCAGATTCTGGACTTCGACGACGCCGTTCTTTTGGGCCGTAAATTCCAGTGTTTCCGCGAGAGCATGGATCTTTCCGATATCTTGTCCATCCATCGCTACCGCAAGTTGCTCAATTTGAAGCCCTAATTGGAGAGCAATGTTTTTCGAATCCACCCGCAACTGAGCTTGGGTATTGTAGTCTTCTACCACGGCAATGAATCGCTCGACGAGTCGGGGATCGAACTGAGTCCCCGCACAGCGTCGCAGCTCCTCAAAAGCTGCTTCCTGGCTTCGCCCCCGACGATAAACTCGATCGGAGACCATTGCGTCGTAAGCATCCGCAATCGTCACGATTCTTGCCCCAAGTGGAATATCTTCGCCAGACGGCAAGTGGCCCTTGGCGGCATTCCGCTCGTACGTAGCATGGTGATATCGGACAACATCGACCAACTGTTTGTTCGAAAAAGAGGACTCAACGATATCAACACCAATCTGATCATGAACTTTCATGATCTGCCATTCTTCTTCTGTAAGTGGCCCAGTCTTCATCAAGATGCGATCCGGCACACCAATCTTACCGATATCGTGCAACAGTGCGGCAATTTCCAAAATGTATGCGTCTCGTACGGACATCAGGCCGCGCGCAGTCGCGACTGCGAATTCGGCCACTCTCGCGCTATGGGCAGCCGTAGAT
>CAYYHV010000174.1:0-14275 GCA_964471695.1 uncultured Pirellulaceae bacterium | reverse complement strand
GATATAACCCGGCATGCTCTGGAGTGAATTGAGCATCCCAGGGATTTCCGAGACGTTCTGTCCTTCACTACCTCGTGCTGGCAGGTTGACTTCTGGAACGGTTCCATACTGTCCAATGATATTGAGCCCGCGTCGAATCAGTGCTGCCAGTCCCACGAAGAAGAGCGCGGCTTCGGCATACTGGACGGGGTGTTCGGTGAAATATCGATCCGCTAGTTGGCTATCGATGATGCGGTTGTGAATCAATGCGTAAAAGCCCACGCATGACAGCCCGCCCCAGATCAGGGGCCAACCCATCGTTGATAGTACTACGGAAATAAAACTCTTACTGTTGGACTTGGTCACGGTCATGTTCCTTATCGCCGCAAAAACTCGTGGCGTGCGCGCACACGACAATTGTGTTGCTTCGTCTTCAGCATCGGCGAGTCGCTACCTGGTAAATTAGTCCAATTGTGCGCATTGCGACGATCAACGAGAGGCTACTATCGCTAGCAAGCCTGCGAACGCTTGTCTTACCTTGTGTAACCGTGAAAGATTCCCAAAGTCGTCGCTGGTGAATGTCGATAGAACACTCACGCAGTTACCGCCACGGTGAATTGCGAACGGGGCAGGTCTCGCACCTGCTTGAGTTTCCCAGGGGGGATGATGTCCGGGACCGGTTCCAATGAACCGGTCGCGGACTATTTTTTTGCGCCAACGGCTGGGGCTGGCATTTCCCAATCGAGCTGACCGAGATATTGGGACTCGGTACGCAGATTAAGCATCGATTAAGTTTTCCAGCGTCTCGCGCGTCGCATTCTCGACTGCGTTGGTTTTCAACGAGCCATGGCTCGTTCGAAGAGCATCTTGCCACCCACGATTTGGCCTTGGGCGATGTCCAGCTTTGGCGGACTGATTCCGCGCCGATTTGCGCTTGCAACCTCGCACAAGCATCCTCTGTCTTATCAATCATCTTTGAGGAAAAAATTTGAGAATTGCGATGTGGATTTTCCAAGGGCTTAAAGTTGTTGCCTTGTCTTGCTCAAGTGCGGCAATTCTCGGTGTTCAAAACTGGGTGCATCGGTCAAGATAATGACCATGCACGACGATCGAGAACGGGAACAGACGAAGCCGCCAATGTTACGAGTTGCTGCGCTGTTGATTGTTATGGTGTCTCTATTCTCGACGTCCGTTCTAGCTCAACGAATTGTTCCAAGGGTCAAGAACTTCACACCTGGTATTCCCCATGGTCGTGATATGGGATGGGGAGTCGCTCAGGATGCCAAGGGAAACGTTTTCCTTGGTGATCTTGAAAATTCGCAGGTCCTGATATTTGATGGCGTCAACTGGCAAGCCACGCCAATTCCCAATGGCCCCGTCGACCTGGCGTCTGACGAGAACGGGTTAGTCTGGGTTGGGACGGAGCACGGTATCGGGTATCTCCACCAAGATGCGCTTGGACACTTTCTTTATTGTGCCGTTCATCTCGACGTCGAGGATGGTGTTGAACAACGAATGGCTTGTGCTCATCCCGTCGCCGCAGGTGTTTGTTTCTTCAGCCCCAAGTTGTGCGTGCGATGCGCAAGTGATGAGAAGCCCGTTGTTTGGGTAGCCAATGAGCGGCAGCACATCGTAGGCGTAGACGATGAACGAATTTATGTTTTTGAAAGCGAAAGCGGGCAATTGGTCACCATTGGTAGTGACCGACAAGTTGAAGAAATCGCTGATCTTGATGGGCGGCTTGTCGACGTAGTGGGTCGCATTGATGGCGAACGATTGTTGATTTGGCACGGCAATCGACTGGAGATACTTAAAGACGGCAAATTCACCGAATTCTCGGCAGCGTTACACATGATGGCAGATAAGGGACGCAACGTCTTCTTTATCCTGCCAATGTTGGACGGGATAGTAGCGGCCGCCCATGGGGAGTTACTTTTTCTCGATTTTGAAGGGAAGGTCAAATACCGACTTGGAGTGGCAGATGGTTTGGTAGACAGCCTGATTGTCCGCGTTCTTTCGGATCAAGTTGGGAATCTGTGGCTTGCGCACTCGGAAGGACTCACGTGCGTGTATCATTCCAATCCGGTGCGCAAGCTTGTGCGGAATTCAGGCGAGATCAAAGATTGTTTTAGTATCGTCTCTGTAGAAAATTATCTCGCTTATGTATCGCGATCGAGGATGATCTTGGGACGCAATTTAGGCGCGTCAGATAGCGAGGCGGACAACGAGCCATCACAAATGGTCGTGACTCGGGGGTTGGAGTTTTTTCCGATCATTCATCCCACACGAATACTCTTCGCGGATCGGTTTGGAGTCTACGAATTCAAAGAGGGCAAGAGGATCTCTCTGGTTGGCGAAAGCAATGAGCTTGTGTCAGGTGTGGCGATCAATGACTGCGTCGTGCTCAGTGAAATTAGTGGTCGAATTCGCGTAGGTCGAATGGGTGAATCCGCAATACAAAAGTTGCAGGTATTTGATATGCCTGATGCTCAAGTTATTGCGGCTGACGGGGAAGATGCCGTCTGGGTTTACAGTCTAGATTCTTTGATCAATCTGCAATTCAAAGAGGGATGGGAAAACGCTCCGGTAAGAATCGAAACCAAAGAGTGTGAGCTGGCGTATTTCGATCGCTTGACGCAGAAGTTGATTGGTGTGTTGGATAATCGATTTGTGCTGCCACGACGCGTGGGGGACAAGATTGTCGTTGAACCGCTTCAATCACATCGTCGTCTAGAGGCCAATTTGTATTCCGTTGCGAACGTCGGCCCCGATGGTTCGTTGCTCATGGTTGCGGGGAAAACGGTTGTCCAATTGAAAGCTGATGACGAAAGCGTCTTTTCACCAACACCGCATCGGAGTTGGGAGTTTCCGGAGCGTTTGCGGGAGTGTCATTTTGATGAAGCCAATCATCGGCTGATGGCCGCCGGGCGTCGCGCGCTTTACACCTGCGACATTGACACGCCGAGCGATCAACCCTTGGCTATACCAAACATCGTCTTGCAAGTAAAAGATGCTCAAACGGATAAGAAAGTACCACTGAACGAAGTGAGTGGTGCTACGGACTTTGCGTTCATGTTCGGTTCGACGAGCTCCAATGGGGTTGGGGTGATTGAGTACCGCTATCGTTTGAGTGGGTTGGAAGAAGGCTTCAGTGAGTGGTCGAAAAACTCACAAGTCGAGTATTCGCGACTGCCGCCTGGGCAGTATCGTTTTGAGCTGGAATCGCGTCGAGGCTCGGAAGTTGTGGCCACGCGATTTCAACGCACCATTACGATGCCGGGACCAGCGTACCATTCCTGGTGGGCGATCCTCATTTACTTTGGGGTTACCTCAATGGCGGTGTGGGGCGCTGTTGCGTTGCGTTATCGCCAAGTCGCGACTCGTCGCTCAAAACTGGAACGAATTGTTCGCCAGCAAACTCAGCAATTGGAACAACAATCAGCAAGTCTGCAGCGGGCCAACAGAAAACTTCGTGAGGAGATTCAAGCGGTAAAAGAATCGGAGCGACGGCGTGGAGAACTGGAAGGGCGGCTGCTTGAATCGGAGCGTCTCGAGAGTCTGGGGCATCTTGCCGGAGGTATTGCTCACGACTTCAACAATATGCTTGCCGTCGTAATGTCGAATGCGGAATTGATGGATGAGCTCGATCCGGATCAGGAGGAGTGTCGCGAGCAGATTATCTTGGTTTCCCAACAGGCAGCTGAATTATGCAACCAGATGTTGATGGTGTCTGGCGGTGGGAGTGTGGACATTCAAGTTCACAACTTAAATGATATTGTGGGCAATCTAAAAAGTCTTTTGGAATCCACGGTCCAGCCACTGCGACTGGAGTTGGAGCTGGATTCGTCGCGAGCATTACCCGTCGAAGTGGATCGTTCGCAGATCACACAACTCGTGCTGAATCTTGTCACCAATGCAGCCGATGCGGCTCGAACGGAAAAGGGTTCTGACGTACGGCTGGCGACCGGCTTATCGTACTTCAGTGAAGCGAAACTTGAGGCAGCACGATGTATTGATGGGCGCCCAACCTCAGGGGATTATGTCTGGCTGTCGGTTGTTGATGAAGGGGCAGGTATCGACTCGGAGACGCGTCGTCGAATGTTCGATCCATTCTACAGCACGAAATCGCAAGGCCGTGGGTTGGGGTTGGCAACTGTCTTGCGCGTAGTCAGTCGTCATCGCGGAGCGGTGATGGTTGAGACTGTGGCAGGCATGGGGACGTGTATGCAAGTCCTCTTGCCAGCAAGTACCCATGTGGCAGAGCGGGTGAGTGAGTTCCCGGGGATCCAGGAAGCGGCTTCAATGAATGGTGATACCGATCGCGTTTTGCTGGTCGACGATGATGACGCGATTCGGATCGCTTTGTCCAAAGTACTGGCCAAAGCCGGATTCGAGTGCGTAAGTTTTGATAACGGGATCGACTGTATTGAAGAAGCTCGACACGCGCGGAATTATCATGCGGCGATTGTTGATTTATCGATGCCGAAGATGAATGGGGCCGATGTGATTCGGGAGTTGCGAGTCCTCGCTCCGGAATTACCGGTGGTAGTGATCAGCGGATACTCAGTCCACAATCCAACTTCGGATAATCTGCCGACATACAAGACTCGCTTCCTCGGTAAGCCGTTTTCGCCCAGCGATCTGATCACTCATTTGAGAGAGCTGCTGGAAGAGAAAACGTCCCGAGTCTGATTGGGGCGTTTGGAGTTGTCTCGCCAAATACGCAACTCTTCTCTGGCGGATCCTTGCGACGTGACACGTGCCAAGTCGACAGCAACATAGAAGTCTCTTCGGTATTCAATCGAATCCGTCAGTTCCGTCAGGCAAAATAAATAGGCGCGTTTCAAGAATGCGGCGCAACCAAGCAACCAGGCAACGCCAACCGCCAGAGTCACCTGCCAGTAGTGCCTGAGTCTGCGTTTCCTCGCGTGAACTTCCAAGCGAGAAGTGTGGTTTCTTTTCTCCCTGCGTTCCATCTGCGTTTCCTCGACGTGAATAGTTGCGTGGTCGGCAGGTGCATGCCGGGCCACGGATTCGGCGGCGTTCAATCCTGGAGGCAGAGGAAACCCATTGTTGTGAACCCACATCAGGCCCACATTCGAGGGGACGAGTAGGAGGAGTTGGATGAAGAATAACTTGTAGCAGAAGTGAGAGATCGCCTCATCTTCAATTTGTTCACGCCGTGTTGATTTTGATCCATCCAGCCGAAAGCTGTTGCTCTGGCTGGCATTCCGGATTGCTACCGGCAGACGGTTTGTTAGCAGTTGTGCAATGAAGGCTGCACCGGCAATTTGAATGGTCAAAGCGAGAATCCAGAATTGGCCGCTGCATAGACTTACAGCGATGACGGCGGCCAAAACGATGGATGTGACTCCAGTCGTGAATCGAAATTCATTTCGCGCCGGTAGAGGATTCATTTCGAACTGAACGTTGACTGAGCAGGAATGGCACGTGGTTTCCCAAGGCACGTATCGTGAGCTTGCCTGGAGGACCAAACGGGTGTCACTTAAGATAATCCGTAATAAATCGGATTTCCATCGCGGGAGAGACTAGGTGGTGCTGCGGTGGCACACTAGTGGAAGTCGGTTCGCAGTGTCGGTGCGGTAGATGGGACGGATGGCTAACGTTCGTTTGAGTTGGTTGACCGCAGGCGGCAATTGTGAACGTTATGCCTTGTCGCTGGCTTTTCCCTTGAATGTTGCAAAGCAGTTAGGGGTTTCCCAGAGGCTGACCTCGACGACGGGAAACTCTCGACTGATGGTGTAATCGTAAATGGCGCGGGCGATGTTTTCGGCCGTTGGGTTTTTCTCGAGTAAGAACATGGGTTCTCCGAGTTCCTTTAGGATATCGACGACGGGATCATCGCCGCACAGGATCATACGATGATCCATGTTTTCATCGATCCACGTACTGACATCCTTCTTGATGTCGCCAAAGTCCATAACCATACCGCGAGCGTCGAGTTCGGCGGCTTCGATGGTAATGATTGCCCTGCCGTTATGGCCGTGCAGATGTTTGCACTTACCGTCGTAGTTAAGCAGTCGGTGGCCGTAGCAAAAGTCAATCTGGCGAGTGACTTGGTACATACGATTTCCTCGAGGATTGTCGATTTGTTGGCGACCGGGACGTTGGTGAAACGTTTGGATCGCGATATCGGTGACTTGGGACGCGTTAGTTAAGGCGGCATTTTACGCCTTGGATGGAATTTCGACGATGGCCCAATGTCCGAGGAAATAGGACCAGAATTCGCCGTTCCTGGCCAAATCTGGCTTGTAAACCCCGCAATTCATAGACTGAAAGCTGCAGTGCCGTGCATTTTAGGTTCATGCCGGATATGCGAATCGTGCCGCCAACGCGGGGCGTTGAATTCTAAACTCAATGACTACAGCGATTTAGCTTGAATCAAAAAAGGCCGCTTTTAGAATGGAACAGGATGATAGGATGCGTGTTTTCACGCCAGATCAAGGGAGGATCTTATGCGCAAAATCGTTGTGGGAGTCACGTTGGGAATCGTTGCTGTGGCGATCTCGTTAATGATGAGTCAGTTGCAATCGACCGCGTATGGCCAGCGCAGTGTGATACCGCCGAACGACGGATCGGAAATCCTGCTGGCACAAATGGGTGACAAAGGCATGATCGTGCTGGTCGACACCCGACAGAAGGTGATTAGCTCATACCGTGTCGATGATCAAACCGGTGAGATTTCGCTCCGAAGTGTGCGGAATTTTGCTTGGGATTTGATGATGGATGAATTCAACGGTGGAGCCCCTAAACCGAAAGAAATAAAGGCACTCCTGGAGCAACGTTAGTTGAGCCAGACTTAGGAACGATAGGTAAATCGACAAATGGCAAAGTTGATCCCGCTCGAAGAAGCCGCCGAAATGCTCGGAGTAACGCCCGAGAAGTTGACCGAAATGCGAAGTAAGAACGAAGTCTTCGGTTATCGAGACGGTGCGAATTGGAAGTTCAAGCAATCTGAGATTGAGCGCGTCGCAAATACGCTTGGTTTGAATGTGGAAGATGTCAGCGGTGCATCCGGTGTCGATTTGCCCATTCCGCCGATCGGTTCGGGGGATTCGTCCGTCGTGAATATTGATGCCGATCTTGACGCCATCGTTCCCGTTGATGACGGCAAAGAAGACACGGATGGCCCGGATTCAGTGCTCGTGAGTGAAAAGGAACTTGGCGAATCCGATCCTGGCGCTTCGAGTACGATCATTGGACGCAGCCAATTGCCGGATTCGGATGCCGATCTAAAAGTTAGCGACAAGGCGGATGACGCCGAGTTGATTCTCGACGATGCGAGTGACATTAGCCTTGATGGCGGAAGCGAGTTGAAGTTGGACAGCGACAGCGAACTCAAACTGGGCGGTGACGACAGCGAACTCACGCTGGACGGCGGCAGCGAACTCAAACTGGACGATGGCAGTGAGCTGGTGCTTGATGGTGGCAGCGAGCTCAAATTGGACGACGGTAGCGAACTCACGCTCGGTGAGGGCAGCAGCGAACTGTCCCTTCCGGCTGGAAGTTCCGTCAAATTATCGGAAAGCAGTAGCGGTATCGACTTGGAAATCAGCGACAGCGGCAGCGAGTTGAATTTGTCAGGCGGGAGCAGCTTGAAGCTGACCAGTGACGATTCCAAAGTCCAGGTTACAGCGTCGTCGGATGACGATATGGTGCTTGAGTTGGAATCAGATGATTCGATCGACCTGGACGACAGTGCCGAACTATCTCTCGATGCCAGCGATGTTAACCTGGGTGGCTCGGGAATTGATCTCGGGGACGGTTCCGAGCTCGATTTGGACATTACTGGTTCGGGAACCGACTTGCGGATGAGCGGCATCGACAGCGACGTGACGCTTGACGCCAGCGGCAGCGGAATCAATCTATCCAGTCCTTCGGATAGCGGGATTTCCTTGGAAGATACCCCTGACGAAATATCCATGGGATCGGACATTGATGCTTTGGAGTTGGGCGAAGCCGACGATGATGTGATCGACCTTGGCGACGAAGCCGTCGAGCTAGAGGGCGCTACGATCATGGCAGACGACGACTTTCTGCTTGAACCAGTCGAAGGCGCCGATTCGCTGGACGAAGACAGTGGCTCGCAGGTGATTGCCCTCGATACGGACGAGATCAGCGAAGACGAAGCGACCTTGCTTACGGATGGATTCGAGGTCGAAGAAGAAGTCGGACTGAGTACCGACTTGGGGCCCAGCGTTGCCGAAGTGGCTCCACTTGGAGCCGCGGCAGGGGCTGGTGGAGTCATGGCGGCTGCGGAAGCTCCCTACACGATCTGGAATGTGATTGGATTGGGAATCTGTGCTCTCATCCTGGCTTTGGGTGGGATGATGATTACGGATCTCGTACGTAACATGTGGAGCTGGAACAGCACCTTCTCGCTCAATAGTTCGTTAATGGACGCTGTAATTGGCATGTTTGGTGGATAAGTCGCATCGTACTGCGTATTTGGTACAGCGTTGATCCATCATTCACCGTCCCGCATTCGTGCGGGACTTTTTTTTTGTCTTTAAGGATTGGCTCAGCTAGCGGCCGGTTCCGGTGCCATTTCTCGTGGCGGCTCCCTATAATTCGGTCATCCTCCCTCCCCTTGGGTGTCTGCGAATTTTCTGATTTTCGTTTAGCCCATTCCATCAGTGCGTGACTATATGTCTGTACGGCAACCAACGAAATCGAAAAGTCATCAAACGGATAGAGGTTCGCGATTGACTCGTGCTTCTGACACCCGGACGGACGAGGAGATCGTCGCAGTCGTCATTGACGGCTCGGTCGATGCTTTCGAGGCGTTGGTGCGTCGCCATGAATCGGACTTGATGCGTATCGCAACGGCAAGATTGGGACGCTGTGATATTGCTGAGGAAGCCGTCCACGAGGCGTTTATTGCTGCGTTTCGTGCGCTCAAGTCCTTTGATACGAATCGAAGTTTTCGATCCTGGTTGGTCACGATTTTGATTCATAAGTGTCACCGTGGTTATCGCCAGATGGCAAAAACCAACGATCGGACGCAACCGATGCTGGATGAACCGAGATCGACGGCTCCGGCGCCATTGGAGCAGATGGAGTCGCGGGAATCGTATGCCCAGTTGTATGACAGGATGGCCAGATTGGATGCTGACCAAGCCGACGCGATATGGATGCGATTTTTCGCCAAGCTGAAATTCCATGAGATTGCGGAATCAGCGGGCGTCAGTTTGGCGACGGCCAAGAATCGAGTAAGAAAAGGTTTGGAGCGGCTTTCACGAATGATGAACGAGGGCCACAACGACTAACCAGACAACGCGGATGGGGTCTTAACCCGTTGATCTTGAGTTGAAGCGAGTAACGATATGAATACAACGATCAATTGCGAACAGGTATTTGAGCTATTAACCAGCACGGCGAATGGGCATCATGACTTGGACATTCAGGCTCATTTGGCGGATTGCGAGAATTGCCGCGCTCAATGTGGAGAAATTCTACCAGCCGTTGAATGGATTCATTCGCTGAGTGATCTCAACGTGGGCTCAAGCATAAATCGCGTGTCGTCCGAGGCTCGTGTTGCGGACATCATGCATTCGGTTCGGTTCGCGGCTGACCAACCAAGGGGGCAGCAATCGACGGCGGATGAAGAACTCGCTGGCATAAGTCGTCGGGAGCGGCCCTCGACCTTGCAAAAGACGATGGTTGCCCTGTTGGCCATTGCGGGTGCACTTCTCTTGTCGTTGGTTTTGTTACCTGGGAAGGGGCAAGCCGCCAAGTCGCCTGAGACGTATTTGACGGGTATTGGCGTACCGCAACAGTGTGTTTCGCTGGTTTTTGGAAGCGACTCGTCTAATGCCTCCAAGGCGAACGATTGCTGTACGGAATGTCATGCGGCCGGATTGCAATCCCATGTGGCTCCGGAGAAGTCGCCGGTCGTCATTGGTTCCTGCCTTGCATGCCATACGCGTTAACTTAATTGCGTATCGGCGATACACTATTCAATCCTGCCTTGGCCTCTTGCTGCCAAACGTTGACTGCGGACGCCCGCAGGTTGCACGAAGTTACCTGAACAAAAGACTGAATGAATATGATACCCCGATTATGGACAGCCATCATGGCATGTGTGCTTCTCAGTCTGATGGGATGCCAGCCAGGTGAACCAATTCAAACCTACGAAGTGGCCAAAGAGACCTACGGTAATAGCAGTGCTATGGGCGGTGGCGCGGCGACAAAACCAGCCGCGGAATCCAAACCGGCACGCATGCTGGTGGCACTGGTTGAACAAGGCGACCGCGTCTGGTTTATCAAGTTGGTTGGTGACGAGTCGCCGGTGTCGGAACGTGCCGACGTATTTCGGAAGTTTATCGAATCAATCGAATTCGAAGGCGGTCGCCCCAAGTGGACGTTGCCCGAGCGCTGGTTGGAGAAACCTGGGTCGGGCATGCGTTTCGCAACGATCAATGTTGGCCAGCCGGGTTTGGATGTTTCAGTCATTTCGCTTCCGGCTCCTCAGGAGATTCTGGCAAATGTAAATCGCTGGCGAAAGCAACTTCAGCTTGAAGACATCAGCCAAGCCGAATTGGCTGAGAATGTTGAAGAGATTGAGCTGGGTGGAGCCAAGGCGACTTACGTCAATATTGCCGGCATGATGAGTTCGGGCGGAACTGGCATGGGGCCCTTTGCTGGCGGAGCACCATCGCCTGGTGCGGCGCCCTTTGCTGGCGGTGGGGCCAATGGAGCGCCGCAGCCGCCGACGGCACCTGCTTCAAAGCCAGCGGCTGATCCTGGGATAACTTTTACAAAACCCGACTCGTGGACGCAGGGCCGCATGAATTCGATGCGGAAAGCCGCCTTTGATGTAAAAACGGATGATGGCCAAGCTGAGTTTACGGTTAGTACGTTGGCAGCCGGTGGAGCCGCGTTGTTGCCGAATGTGAATCGGTGGCGAGGGCAAGTTGGGTTGGCGGGAACTGATGAAGCCGGCTTGGCGGAATCGCTCAAAGACATCGACGTTGGTGGGATCGAATCGAAGTACGTCGAACTCGTCGGCGCGGAAAAATCGACGTTGGCGGTAATCGCAATCCGCGATGCGACCGCATGGTTCTTCAAAATGATGGGCGATGCAGAAACCGTTGCGGCAGAAAAAGAGAACTTCGAGTTGTTTGTTAAATCAGTGCAGTTCTCAAAGTAGAACGCATTCAGGAGATATAGATGTCTGCAGTTACACCGACTACGAGTTCCGATTTCCCCGCGGATAAGGCGCCGGGTGATGTTTGGAAGTCGATTCAAACGATGCTCGCGCCCATAGCATCCTTGCGACTTACGGTTGTTCTATTCGGCCTGTCAATTCTGTTGATCTTTGTCGGCACCCTTGCTCAGGTCGAAATGAACATGTGGGAAGTCATGGATCAGTACTTCCGCGCTTGGTTCGCATGGATGGATTTTAAGCTGCTCATGCCGCTTTCGTTCTTCCCCAATCGTCCCGAGTGGTTGCGTGGGGGAATCTATATTCCCGGTGGAGCTATGCTCGGCGCCGCCTTAGCCGCGAACCTGTTGGCGGCCCATATTTCGCGATTCAAAGTACAGGCAAAAGGAAACCGTTTGTGGGTCGGCTTGGGCGTAGTGGCGCTTGGAGCATTTCTTACGACGCTGGTTGTTCTCGGCGGACACAATGCCAATGGGTTGCAGGGAAAACCGCTTTTGGCATGGGATCAACTGTGGACGCTTATTCGAGTCGCGTTGTGCGTGACCTGGATTGGCTCCGTCATTTTGACACTGGTCATTGATCGTAAACCACTGGCGCGGTTTATCGGGTTGATTGTCATCAGTGCGATTCTGGGGATTGCGGCGGTCTATCTCGTGGCGACTGGCGATACGACTCGTTTGGGGGATTCTTCGTTACGCATTCTCTGGCAACTGATTCAAGGCGGAGCTGCTGGAGTCATTTTGCTCATCGGCTGTGTGATGGTCTTTAAGAAACGCGGCGGCATTGTGTTGATTCACTTGGGCGTTGGGCTCTTGATGTTCGGCGAGTTGCTGGTTGGACTCGGTGCCGTTGAAGAACAGATTACACTCGTCGAAGGTCAGTCTACGCAGTTTGCCCGTGATGCGCGTACGGTAGAGTTGGCGGTCATCGACCGGTCGCCTGCAGATCATGACAACGTGACGGTTATTCCGAAATGGATGCTCAGCGAAGGCTCGACGATTTCTGATGATCAGTTACCGTTCGATATTGAGGTGGTTGAGTTTCTCAAGAATGCCAACTTACGACCGCCACAACCGAATGATGAAAACCCAGCGACCATGGGAGCCGGATTGCGCTTACTGGCGGACCCGGCACGTTCTGCGGGTGGTGCCGAAGCAGATCAGGCAATCGACATTTCTGCGGCTTATGTGAAAGTGACGCCCAAATTGGCGGGCGCCGAATCGCAGACATACCTGTTGGCCCAGCATTTTGGCGATTCGGATGTGCTGCTTCGATCCCGACCGGCGCCTGTACCGGAAACGATTCAAGTCGGGGACAAGTCGTATGATCTTCTGCTTCGATACAAACGCAATTACAAACCGTATGAGTTGACGCTCAAGGATGTGAGCAAGGACGACTATATCGGGACCACGACGCCCAAGGATTATTCGTCCTGGGTATCGTTGAAGGATAACTCTCGTAACTTTACCCGTGAGAAGATTCGTATCTGGATGAATAATCCATTGCGATATGCGGGCGAGACTTTTTATCAGAGCGGGTACAACCGCGACAGCAACGGGGAAGAATCAACGACGCTTCAGGTCGTAACCAACAATGGTTGGATGATTCCCTACGTAGCCTGTATGTTGGCCCTTGTAGGAATGCTCTATCACTTCCTGATTACGCTGATTCGCTTTCTGAACCGATTGAATACCCGGTCTCTAGATGTCGAGTCGGGCTCGAAGGAACAGGCGCAAGCCAAGAAGCCAACGTTGACGGGCGGTCAGCGACTTCGCCAGCTAACCATCAACTGGGGATTGCCGGCTGCGTTCGTGCTGCTGATGCTATTGTACGTCGTCGGGAAGATTGCTCCGCGATCGGTCGAACATCATGGAATGGAACTGCACAAGTTCGCCAACATTCCCGTCGTATTTGGCGGGCGAGTCAAGCCGATCGGAACGTTGGCACGCAACACGCTTCGCACGATCTCTGACAAGCCATATCTGCTGGTTCCCGATGCGGACCAACCCAAGGAGTTTGAGAAGGAATCGGCGATTCGCTGGTTGCTCGACGTGATGACTCAGTCGCCCGAAGCGATTGAGCACAAAGTCGTACTGATTCCCAATTTGAGTGTCCAAACCACACTGGGGCTGGAACGCCGCAATCGTTTTCGATACTCCGTGTCGGAGATCAGTAAGGGGATCGAGGCTTTTGAGAAAGAAGCCATCGAAGCCCGTGGGATTGCCAAGAAGGATGCGAGCGATCTGAGTTTTTATCAGCGTAAGCTGCTGGAAACCGATAGCCGATTGCGGTCGTACTCCAAGCTGCAAAGTTCTTTCTTGCCGATTCCCTTTCCGCGGATTCCAACGAAAGAGGAGAGTTTGGCGGACCCGGACGATGCGCTGAAACGTCGTGAAGAGATTGCCAGGTTGGCTCAGGCAACACCTCGATTGAACGAAACGTTGATCGCGATGCAGCCGCCCTTGGTCGTTCCCATCAGCAATCAAAAACTATGGCTGCCGTTTGCTGCTGCAGCGAACGAAGCCTATGTGAAGAGCATCTTCTCCAATGAAATGCCTGACGAACGAGTCAAGTCGTGGACGAAAATGATCAGCGCATACTCGAAGGGCGATGCACGTACCTTCAACCGTGAAGTCGCTACGTACCTCAAGGCGCTCGAACGTAATCCACCTGAGGAGTATGATCCTGCGAAAGTAAAGTTTGAGACGTTCTTCAATCGTTTTGATCCATTCACAACGGCTTACTCGATCTACTTCCTCGCAGGCGTACTGACTCTGATCGGTTGGTGTGTCATGGCCTTTGGGAATTCTGATTTTTCACTGCAACGTGCTGCCTTCTGTCTGGTCATTCTGGCATTCATTGTGCATACCTTCGCTTTGTGCGCCAGGATCTACATTTCGGGGCGTCCACCCGTAACGAATCTCTATTCATCAGCCGTGTTTATCGGTTGGGGGGCGGCGTTATTCGGCATCATTATCGAATCTCTATTCCGGATGGGAATTGGGAATGCACTGAGTTCCGTGATGGGAATCACCACGCTGATTATCGCGGACAAGTTGGCTTTGAGCGGCGACACCTTCACCGTAATGCAAGCCGTTTTGGATACAA
>CAYYHV010000173.1:7822-14280 GCA_964471695.1 uncultured Pirellulaceae bacterium | reverse complement strand
CGCTTGATTCGAGGAGACGCGCTGCCGGATGGTTGGTGCGGCAAACAGTATGCTTGTTGGCAGCTCGCCGAAGCCGCTAGGCACGATTGGATGCTATTTATCGACGCCGATGTGCGACTGGATGCCACGGCGGTTGCTCGAGTCATCGCCAAATCAACAAGCCGCGGGCTTCATTTACTCAGCGGCTTTCCCCGTCAGCTGACGCGTACTCTGGGCGAGCGCTTGTTGATTCCCCAGATGTACCTTGTGCTGCTGACATACCTGCCGTTTGTGTTGATGCGATATTCGTCGATGGAATCTGCGGCCGCGGGGTGTGGTCAGTTGATGTTGTGTCGGCGAGACGCCTACTTTGACAGTGAGGGGCATCGAGCGATTCGCCACTCCTTACACGATGGACTCCTGTTGCCGCAAGCGTTTCGGAAGTCGGGTTATCGTACGGATGTATTCGACGCTAGCGACATGGCGACTTGTCGGATGTATGAGGGATTTTCCGCGACTTGGGCCGGTGTGTTGAAGAATGCCCACGAAGGAATTGCCAACCCAATCCGCATTCTTCCGTTCACGGTGCTGATGGTTTTTGGCTATGTACTTCCGGCTGTATTGGTCGTTGTAAATTTGTTCTATGATCAAACGTTATCCGTTGCCGTCGTGGCCACGATCGTCTCGCTGGTGCCCTGGGCCATCATAGGTTGGAGATTTAACCGTATTGGATTCGTAACCTTGTTGCTGCCCGTTGCCGTGGTATTGTTTCTCGCCATTCAATGGCAATCCTTGTGGGGACGATATCGTGGGCAACAATCGACTTGGCGTGGTCGCCAGTATTCGTAATTCATTGATGACTCACTTCGCATTCCTTTTCCCAATCCATTCGTAGTACGACAATTCTTGCTGTGAACCACGAACCCATTCTCACTGTTCGAGACGCCGAGAAATCGTTCGGAACCGTTCATGCGTTGCGTGGGGCATCGTTTGAGCTGTACCCGGGGGAGCTGCTTGGGTTTCTAGGACCCAACGGCGCCGGCAAGACAACCATGATTCGATGTCTGGCTGGACGAGCCCGTTTGGATAGCGGCGAGTTGGCTTATCATCCTGTCAAAGTTTTACCCGGCGAATTGCCCGGTGTGGTTCCTCAAAGTCTCGCGATCTATGAGGATTTGACGGCTGAGCAAAACCTGCGGGCTTTTGGACGGTTGCATGGATTGCGTGGCAATCATCTCGAAGATCGAGTGGTTGAGGCGTTGGGGTGGGCCAACTTGACCGATCGAGCCCACAAGCTGGCGAAGACGTTTTCGGGCGGCATGAAGCGGCGTTTGAACATTGCGTGTAGCGTGCTGCATGAACCGCAAATACTGTTGCTCGACGAACCCACGGTGGGCGTGGATCCTCAAAGTCGCGAACGTATCTACGAAATGCTGCGCGAGCTGTGTTCGCGAGGTACAGCCATCTTGCTAACAACACACCAATTGGATGAAGCCCAGTACCGTTGTGATCGAATTGCGATCGTGGATGAAGGTCGGGTGATTCATTCGGGGACATTCGAGCAACTGTTGGCCGCTACGGTGGGCCAGCATCAGCAACTTAGTGTTCGCTTTAAGGGCCGACCGGCAAAGCCACCGGAAGGATTTCATCTACCCGCGACTGGGGAAACGGCGACGGCGGTGTTGTCCCATTCAGCCAACGAGCTTTCGAACGTGATGCGTTCGGTCGAGTCGTGTGGTCAGCCAATCCATTCCATCAGCATGGAAAGTCCAACACTGCAGCATGTCTTCCTGCACCTCACCGGGCGGGAGCTGAGAGAGTGATTGGAACGGTCCTTACGATCGCACTCCAGCGATTGTGGAATAACAAACAGGAATTGGTGCTGATTTTTATCGTGCCGATCATCTTCTTTTCGATCTTCGCGCTTATCTTTACGCGAGGAATCGGCGGCGGTGTGACGGGTATCAAAGTTGCGATTGTTGACGACGACGCATCCACGCTCACCCTAGATGCTGGCAACGCGCTTCGGGAACAGACGGCTCTGGAAGTCAAACCAGATTTTACGACAACGGATGAGTACTGGCCGTTGGACCGCATCAGTCGTCGAGTTATTCAAAATCATCGCGTCGATATCGTGGTCTATTTTCCCAAGGGGATGGAAGCGGCTTGCAAAGCCGGCGAATCGTCAACGGTCGAATTGGTGAGCGAAGGCAGCAATCCCGTCAGTCGGCAGATGGTCCGTGCCGTGTTGGCACAAGCGGTAGCACAAGCTCAAGCCAAATTGAAAATACAACCGTCTGGTCCGCCCGTGGCGTCATCCAGTCCTTTGCCCGCTGCATCTGTCAACGAATCCGTGGAAGCCGCCGAGTTGGTTGGCTTCACGGAAGTCGATTTGTTTGCGTCAAACAAATCGAACCCGAAGATCGCGATGTACGCCGCGGGTATTGCCGTCATGTTTCTTTTGTTTTCAGCCGTCGGGGCGGGTGGAAGTCTGCTTGAAGAGAATGAAGCGGGCACATTAGATCGGCTGCTCAGCAGTCGACTGAGTATAACCCAATTGCTGGCCGGAAAGTGGGTTTACATTACGCTGCTGGGATGTGTTCAACTGACCGTAATGTTCGTTTGGGCTCAACTGGTATTCGGAGTCGACTTGCTTGGGCACATTCCGGGTTTTCTTGTAATGACCTTCGCGACTGCGGCTGCGACCGCCAGCCTCGCGTTGTGTCTGGCGGTCGTCTGTCGCACTCGCAACCAACTTAATGGAGTATCCGTCGTTGTCATTTTGACGATGTCGGCGCTCGGCGGCAGCATGATTCCGCGTTACATCATGAGTGAGCGGATGCAACAACTAGGGAAGATGACGTTTAACGCATGGGCGTTGGACGGATACAAAAAGGTCTTCTGGTACGATATGCCCGTCAATGAACTTGGATTGGAGTTGCTTGTGCTTGGGAGTATCGCGCTCTACCTGGCTGCAGCAGCTCGGATTCTGGCCATTCGCTGGGAACGGGGATAGGCTCACGATGAACGCACGCTCAATCATTCTCATGGTCGCCGCCGTTGGTTGTACAGTCGCGGCGGGGTGGCTGTGGATTCAAGAGCAAGGGAATACGTCCGTCGACACAACGGTTTCGATTCCATCAGGTACGGTGCCAATCTTGGACAATGCGGAGTCCGGCAAGGCGCCGTTGCGGGGCAACGTTGAATCACGAAAGGTTGAATCACCAAACGTTGAGCCAACTAGTGCTGATCCGCCCATGATTGAGAACCCCATCCCGGCGACTTCCAGAAACTCAACGACTGCGACAGGCGTCGAACTCACGGTCACGGGAATCAAGCCCTCAGTCGGTGTGATCCGCGTGGCGATCTTCGCGGGTGTGGACGGCTTTCCGGATCATGAGAAAGCAACCAAGAAAGTCGTCGTGCAGCCAGATGGTGAAACGGTAACGACGAGACTGGATATTGAACTGACGACTTTTGCCATCGCCGTTTATCAAGACGCCGACAACAACGGTACGCTCACGAAGGGAGCGTTGGGAATTCCCAAGGAGCGTTATGGATTTTCCAATAACGCTCGTGGGCAGTTTGGTCCACCGACGTTTGACCAAGCCAAAACGTCGCTTGATCCGACGTTGAAAATCTCACTGCGCTAGCGAGGGCGGCGACGCGCGAAAAAGGCAACCATTCCTATCACCATGAGTGCCAGGCTACCTGGTTCTGGCACGGCGGCTGGCGGATCGGCAGATTGGAACTTGTGCATGTTCCACAAGTTGAAATCGGCTACGTCAACGAAACCATCGCCTGTAAAGTCACCATTGCACCAACTGGCATTCTCCGTGAACTTATTGCCATTCCAAGAATTGAAATCCGATACGTCGACGACTCCATCAAGATTCGCATCGCCGAGTAAGTAGGAATTGCCGGAGTTGAGATTGAATCCGCCGGCTTCGGCCAGCCATCCTTCCAGGTCTGCGGAGTCGACGACGCCGTCTCCGGTCAAATCAAACGAGCCATCGTTGCTTCCGTTGGCGATTTCCGCGACAAGCGCGTCGACGTCTGCACAGTCGTAATCGCCATCGTTATCAAAGTCGCCCGCGCCGGTGTAGAACGACATCGCATAGGAAAAGGCGTCCAGCCCAATTGCTGAACCCATGACGCGTCCGGCAAAGTCATCGACGGGCACGTGGATTCCACCCCACAATCGTGAGATACCAGCCTCATCGGCTGCGTCAAAATAAGTCGCCCATTGCAACGTGACTTCTTCGGTGGGGCCAACTTCGAAGTCGAGGAAATCAGTATCAAAAGTCGCTTCACCGATTCCACCCGGGAAGAAATCACTACCCGTGATCTCTGCCAACACTTCAGCGGCAGCTCGACTGAATGTACTGTGACCGGAAACATAGGCGGCAAAGGCTGGCGTGACAAAGTTGTCCATTTGGAAGGGGACCCAGTTCTGCGCCAGAATCCAATCTGTTCCGCTCAGTTCCGTGGTCGGATCGTCAGGCTCGTGATTCCACGACATGATCGCGACCTTTCCCACCAACTCGGCCTCGAGAAAGTTGAACACGAAATTGCCTTCGCCATCCTGGTTCGCATTGTCGTAGACATTACGATGCTTGCCACCGAATTGGATACTCTCGGGCGTGATGAGTTCAATTTGATCTGGGATCAGTTCCAATCCGTCAGGGTGATATGAGGGGAGGTTGGTATCCGAAGATTGCCCCAAACTGCCTTGGTAACGAATCTTGGTGATGGGACGAACGTAATCGTATTCGGCCTTGGCTCCCCAGGCCGCGACGGCAGAATCATGAACAGCCCCGTTGAGTGCCAGGTAAGTCTTCACATCCCATTGCAAGTCGTCGACGATCGGGCCGCGACCACCGATGCGTTTCTCCAAGAGTGGGTTCGCAGCGACTTCGTTCGCCAGTACGTTCCAGTGACCAGGAGGCGTTTCCGATTCGGGACCGTCTGCCCAGAACTCGGCAAGGATACGACCGTAGTCGGCAGTCTTCACAAAGTTATCTGCGTAAGGCTGTCCCGTGATAGGATTGACTGCATGTCCTTGATCGTTGTGCGTTCCGAGTGGTCGGTTGCCGTTTACGCTGGGCGAAATGTTGATCACCTGGGCGCCCGGTCCTTTGGTGGGATCGAGAGAGCGGCTGTAGTTGATGACCAAGTGGGTGTCATCGCGATATTCTTGATCGCCGACGCCGTTGAGCAGAGGCGCTGGCCCCGGGTCGATATCTGACCAACTGTACGGGCCATTGGTTCCGTTTCGACCCATCGCAAAAGTCGTGACACTGCCCCAATGAGGACCGATGAATTCTTGCAGGTCCGTACCGGCCAAACCGTTCTGTGTGAAAGCCGAATCCACGAAGAGCGGTTGCCAGCGGTTCGGGTCGGCGAGTGGGGATGAAAGCGCAGGCAGGACTCCCGGATAGTCAACGGTCATCGGTTCGTTGATCGGCGTATAACCCGTCGTGTCAACGTAGTTGTTCAATTCGTTCGAGCCGTCCCCCAATGTCTGCGTCAGGATCTGCGACGCAATACGATTCCCGATAGCGGCAGGTGAATTACCGGTGGTGGTTGTGATGCTCGGGTCGTAACCCAAGTTGCCCATCAAGCCGTCGAAAATGGCTTGCGACGCAGTCGGATCATTGGCTATGGAATATCGCTGAGATAGCACGCGATAGGCGGCGTAGCTGATAGCTTCATGCCGTGCCGATTCGGCGTTGCCGGCAGTATGTTTGGTTGTGTAGAAGTGTCCCTTGCTGGAGTTGTCAAAAGTCGACCACGCGTCATACATCGCCGCGGACGTGTGATACAAGTTTCGTGAGTGGACCGTTGGCGCCGGGAAATCCAAGCGGATCGCATCCAACAAGGCTTCATTCCACTGTTGTGCGACAGATTGCCCAAAGGCAGCTTGGGTGAATATGGCTACCCATGCGAACAGGCAAATGAACGATCTTGCGTATCGATTGTTTTTCACGACTATGCTCCGGAATGTTGCCGAAAGCCCCCCGAATCTCAGTCTAACCAGCAAATCCAAGACGACTAGCAAGCGCCGGGGGCATAGCAACAATTTAACGCAATTCGACCATTACATGGGGTCGCCAATTGTGGTGGTGGGTAGGATTCCCGTATTATTTAGCGGTCGTGACGGTTGGGAATGTCCAATTTGTCGGCTGGCGACTGTCGCGAAGTGCTTATTAGGCCGCGATGGATCGAAGGAATCGTTCCCGCCTGAGAAAATCTCGCAAGAACCGTCGGTGTAAGGAAACAGTCTTTTCGATGGCTACAAATCAAATAGACGAACAAATATCGGTCTACGCACAAGTCTGTGCGGATCTAAAGAACGAAGTCGCCCGCGTCCTTGTCGGGCAGGAAAGCATGGTCGATCGGTTGCTCATTGGGCTGCTGACGGGCGGGCATGTTCTGCTGGAGGGTTTGCCGGGTTTGGCGAAAACGCTCACCGTAAG
>CAYYHV010000173.1:6553-7812 GCA_964471695.1 uncultured Pirellulaceae bacterium | reverse complement strand
GGCGATTGATACGGGATTTTCCCGGATTCAATTTACGCCCGACATGCTGCCGGCGGATGTGATTGGGACGCAGGTATTTAATCCCAAGGATCTGGTCTATTCCGTGAAGAAGGGACCAATCTTTTCGAATCTCATTCTCGCAGACGAAATCAACCGAGCACCGGCAAAAGTCCAAGCGGCTTTGCTCGAAGCCATGCAGGAACGTCAAGCAACGATTGGCGGTGAAACTTTCCCGCTCGAGGAACCGTTCCTTGTTTTGGCGACTCAGAATCCGATCGAACAAGAGGGGACGTATCCGCTTCCCGAGGCGCAAGTCGATCGGTTCATGTTCAAAGTCTTGATTGAGTATCCCAACCGCGACGAGGAAATCAAAGTCGTCGACCGGATGGCCAGCGGCAAACCGATTCCACAAATCCGCACCGTGACGTCGCCCGACAAACTGATGGAGGCGAGAGAGGTCGTCGATCGTATTTGGGTGGACGACAAGGTCCGCGACTATCTCGTGGACTTAGTACGAGCCACGCGTGATCCCGCCGCGCTGGGTGTGTCGGCGCTCGAAGGGATGATCGAAACGGGAGCCAGTCCTCGGGCTTCGATCTATCTGATGAAAGCCGCCAAAGCCAATGCATTCCTGCAAGGTCGCAGCTATGCGACTCCGCACGATATCAAGTCGATTGCGATGGACATTCTTCGTCACCGCGTAATCCTGACTTACGAAGCCGAAGCGGAAGGCAAAACTTCGGATACCGTCATCACTCAGATCCTCGAAAACGTCCCTGTTCCGTAATGTCATGCACGGATGCTGTGTTGCGATGGGTCGTATGGCGACAAGCGGATACGATAGTGTGAGCCGCAAGGCACTAGCCACCCTTGTCCCGGAGACTCCGCGACTGATTACAACCCGCGCCACGCCCACCCGACCACCACACTAACGGACCACCTGGGGAACCAACGCCTTACGATAACTATGCTTGCCCGAGAAATTATCCAACGCGTTCGTGAGATTCAGGTTCGCACCGGCCGGCAAGTGGCTGACGTGTTGGCGGGCCAGTATGTTTCGGTCTTCAAAGGACGTGGCATCGAATTCGATGAAGTCCGACCTTACATTCCCGGCGATGACGTTCGCTCGATTGATTGGAACGTTACCGCCAGAATGGGCGAGCCCTTTGTGAAGCGATACGTCGAAGAACGCCAGCTTACGATGATGTTGATGGCGGACGTTTCTGCGTCTCAGGATTTTGGATCGGCCAGCCGTAGCA
>CAYYHV010000173.1:0-6543 GCA_964471695.1 uncultured Pirellulaceae bacterium | reverse complement strand
TGCGCTCTGCTGGCTTTTTCAGCCACGAGGAACGACGACAAAGTCGGTTTAACGTTGTTTCACGGTCGGATCGAAAAGTATATCCCGGCTCGAAAAGGTCAAAAGCACTCGTTGCGTGTCATTCGTGAAGTCCTCACGCACGGGACGGACGAGTCACCGACGACGACCAACGGCAAAAAGAAGGCGCTGCAAACCAGGCGCAAACGGCGATGGTTGCCATTTGGGCGGCGACGTGCGTGGTGGAAATCGGCGCGTCAGTCGACGAACGTCGCGGGTGCGATGGAATTTCTGATGTCGGTCAAATCACGCAAAACGGTTTGTTTCGTCGTAAGCGACTTTTTCGACGACGATTATTTACAGGCGCTTCGAACGGCGAACCGCAAGCACGACGTGATTGCCGTCCTGATTACCGATCCGCGTGAGTTGGAGATTCCCAATGTGGGGTTGGTGACGCTAACCGACCCTGAAACAGGTAAATCCGGAGAATACGATACCAGCTCCAGTCGCGTTCGCGATTCGCTCAGCCACCTTGCCAGGGAACGTATTGAGACCTTGCGATCAACGTTTGCGAGCGCAAAGATCGACTTTATCCACATTGATGCTGCCGGTTCTGTCGTCGATCCTCTCGCGCGTTTCTTCCGTATGAGAGAACGGAGGATGCGATGAGCGTGTACAGAATCAATCGGCGGCTGGTATTCGTTTCCATCTTGTTGCTTGCGCAAGCCGCGTTGGCTCAACTGCAACAATCCGAGCAGCTTGGTCCGGTGCTCGCGAAGCTTGAGCTTACCCCCGAACAGCCTCTGATCGGCGATCCAGTAACACTGACGATTTCCGTGTTGGCTGAAAAGGATGTAGAGCTGCTCATGCCTGAGTTCGGCGAGGCGCTGGACCGATTCACGATCCTTGATTTTGTCCCCAAGAACGAAGTCCTTGAGACGGGGCAGACTCAGGCGACGCAACAATATCGTTTGCAGCCGCCGGTTTCCGGAAAGCAATCGATCCCGCCGATCTTGATCGAATTTGTGGATCGGCGTGATGGACAGCGGCAAGCCCCGGAAGGAATGGATGCGTATGAGTTGCTGACACCGAGATTAGATTTCGAAGTCCAATCGGTTGTGCCTCGTAATGCCTCGTATGAAATGAAGCCGCCGCTCGGTGAACTGCAGGCTCTGGGGATGTCGCCGACTCAGAGGTTGTCGTGGATTGCTGGATTGGGCATTCTGGCGCTATTGATTGCGGCTCCGTTTGTGATGAAATGGTGGGCGGCTCGCAGCAAGCGCGTTCGTCGGCAATCAGCCTATGAAATCGCTCGGTCACGACTAGATCGATTGACGACAGGGCCCGTTCCGCAGGGCGAAGCCATTGACGGCTACTTCGTCGAATTGTCGCAGATTGTCAGGCAGTATCTTGAGGATCGTTTTGACTTGCGAGCCCCAGAGTTGACGACGGAAGAGTTTTTGGAAACCGTTAGCGATTCGGGTGAGCTGACCGGCGAGCATCAGAGTCTGCTGCAGCAGTTCTTGAAGCAAGCCGACTTGGTCAAGTTTGCGGGGTTGCAGCCGAACCCGTCCGAAATTGAGCGGGCTGTGGCCCATGCCGAAAACTTCCTCGAAGACACCCGCGAAAATTCGCCGTTGGTCGAAGTCGTTGAATCGGAGCCAGACGACGATGTGAAATCGCCGACGGGTTCCGCGACGGAGGCCAGTCGTGTTTAGTTTGGAATTTCGCGACCCGTGGTTTCTGTTACTTGGACTAGTGGGTCCACTGGTATTCTGGTGGACGACTCGTATTCGTTCTTCGGTGCAGTACTCTTCGCTCACACTGCTGGATCGAACACCAGCCACCCTGCGTCAGCGTTTAACATGGATTCCCTCTCTGTTACTTTCCTTGGCAGTCGTCGCGTTAGCACTGGCGCTGGCTCGTCCACGTACACCGGATGCTCAGACCAAGGTGACGCGTGAAGGCATTGCGATCATGATGGTCGTGGATCGTTCCGGGTCCATGAATGCTCGCGACCTGGTCAAGGATGATCAATCGCAAAATCGACTGGACGTCGTAAAAGATGTCTTTGGCCGCTTTGTTATTGGTGACCAAGGCGAAACCAGTAATGGACGGCCCGATGATATGGTGGGACTCGTGACTTTTGCGGGCTTCGCGGATAGTATCTGCCCGTTGACTTCGGACCATCTCAATTTGACTTCGCTGGTGAAGACCGTCGAAATTGTCAAAGATCGTAGCGAAGATGGTACGGCGATCGGTGATGGCTTGGGGTTGGCAATTGAACGATTGCGTCAGAGCGAAGTCGAATCCAAAGTCGCGATCCTGCTTACAGATGGTGTGCACAACGCTGGTATCATCGACCCACTCAAAGCGGCTGAACTTGCTGCCGACCAGAAGGTCAAGGTCTACTGTATCGGAGCCGGCACGAACGGGTACGCTCCCATGCCGGTACGCGATCCGTTTAGTGGCCGTACCATCCTTCGGCCCTCGCCCGTTGAGATTGATGAGGCGACGCTAAAATCCATCGCACAAAAGACGGGTGGTTCCTATTTCCGAGCCACCGACGTGGAAGCCCTGTCGGATGTTTATCGTCAGATCGATCAGATGGAACGAACCAAAGTCGATGAGGTGCGATATCTAAACTATACCGAGCACTTCCGCAATTTCCTGTTGGCTGCGATGGGATTCGTCGCAGTCGCCTCGATCTTTAATGCTACCTTCTTTCGGCGGCTGCCATGATGAATGAATTTCGATTTGCCGAGCCGGGGTGGATTCACCTGCTGTGGGGCATTCTGCTTCTAGCCGGCGTCCTCATCGCACTGGAGTTTCGAGGGCGAACGGCGTTGGGCAAGTTTCTGTCGGGCGTCATGCAATCGCGTCTGGTCACGGCGACCTCTCGAACCCGACGGCTTACGGCGCTGGCATTTTTGCTCCTGTCACTGATGGGCATGAACTTGGCCGTCATGCGTCCCCAGTGGGGATCGACGACTCGGAACCTGCCTCAGGTTGGCGCACAGATTATGGTGTGTCTCGACGTGAGCAAGTCGATGCTGGCCGAAGACACGGTACCCAACCGATTGGAACGAGCCAAAGCCGAAGTTGGTGACTTACTGGATCTGCTGCAGGGGGAACAAGTCGGATTGATCGCCTTTGCCGGCAAAGCCACTGTCGTCAGCCCGATGACTTCGGATTTTGGTTTCCTCAAATTGATGATGGCCAATGTTGGCCCGCATACGATTGGCATGGGCGGCACGCGACTGGAAGAGCCCATTCGGAAAGCCGTCGATGGGTTTGGAGAGGCCGCGGATATATCACGAGTCATCTTATTGATCACCGATGGCGAGGACCACGACTCGTTTCCGATGCAAGCCGCTGAACTGGCTCGGGAACGAGGCATCAAGATTATCACCATCGGATTTGGTGATGAGATTGGCAGCAAGATTCAAGTCACCGATCGGCGGTCCGGGCGGCGAAGTTTTGTAACGGACAGCGACGGCAATGCGGTCATCAGTCGACTTGACGGTGACATGCTTCGCGATATTGCGCTCAAGACGGACGGTGCCTATATTCCTGCTGGCACGGGGGCGCTTGATTTGCGATCCATTCACGCCCAACATATCGTGCCGTTAATGCGTGGTACCCTGGAATCCAGTCAACAGATCATTCGGAACGAAGCCTTTCAATGGTTTGTGCTCAGCAGCCTCTTGTTATTGCTGCTCTCCTTCGGAATTGGTAACGGAGCCGCCAGGTTGCCCGCCTCGATGACGGATGGCGTTTATTCCTCATCGACGACTCAAGCTGCCGTGCTGTTCGTTGGCGTCATGCTTTGCGTGTCCAACGTTGACGCACAGACTCGACCGCTTCTGGCTCAAGCCCCCGGAAGCAACGATGCGACGGATGATGCAAACAGCGATGCGGAATCAGCCGCCAAGTCGGTGATCGAAGCCGTCAACGATGGTCGTTTGTCGCCGGAACTTGATTCGACGAATAAGACGGTGACGGAAGACGTTGAAAGGGCCGAGGCGGATTTCGCGTCAGAGCAGAAGGATCAGGAAGACGCCGAGCGTGACCCGCGGGGAACGTACAACACATCGCTAACGCTAATGAGCTCGGATGCGGATCGAGCCGAACGATTACTCCAATTGGCTCGTCGCAACGCCGGGACGGATGGTGAAGTCCGTTATCGCTCGGCGTACAATCTGGGGTGGGTGGAAGTCAATCGAGCCGACGGGCTGTTGCAGGCCGAGCCGAAACAGGCTTTGGTGCATCTCCAAGCCGCCGCCGACTGGTTTCGGCAAGCGATAAATATACGCCCCAAGAACATGGAGGCTCGCCACAATCTCGAACTGGTAATGCGCCGGGCTCTGGAACTGGCTGACTCGCTAGCGAAACAGGATCAGGGTGACATTGCAGCCCAGCTAGATCAGTTGGTGGGGCGGCAGCGAGAATTGATTGGAACGACGGGGCAGCTTGTGGAACGTCTGGCTGCAGAGGGCGCCGCACCACCGGACGCGGAGATATATCGCCGAGACTTTCGCGGGCTCGCGACGAATGAGCGACAGATTCTCTCCGACTTGCAACGACTGGCTGAACAAGTCGCCGAGGAACTCGATTCGATCACCAAGATGGAGAAGGAAGAGCTTACGCAGGAGCAGCGAGTCCGTGGTGGGCAGTTGCAGGGAGTCGCCAACTACCTGGCACGGGGGACACAGCGGATTGGACAAGCCCGCAGTCAAATGCGTCGCCGCGACGACCAGCGAGCTTTCCGTCGAGCGACTCGTGGCTTGGATGAACTCAAGCGGGCACGCGATATGTTGCGCCCGCCAAATGAGATTCTGAAGCGGTTGGTGACGGATACCAAATCGCTCTACGCCCAAACGAAAGTGGTGGCGGACACGTCAAACTCTGACGACCCACAAGCGTCGGCGAGGCGCCCCAAGTGGCTGACCAGGGAGTTGCTAGTCGATTCGCAGCAGTCGTTGACGGAACGATCCGCCGAGTTGACGGAGCAATTCAAAGCCGTCTTCTCCGAAGAGAATGAGCGCCCTGATATGCCTGCGGAAGAACAACAGAAGTTTGATCGGCTGAAAGCGGCTCCGGAGATTATGCAATCGGCTGTGAACGCGTTTGAGGATGCTCAAACGGCGATCGACGAGAATGATTTTGGGTTGGCGAATGAAAGGCAAACCGATGCCTTTCGCGAACTCAACCGGGCGCTGGAACTGTTTCTCGATCTGAAAGGACTGATTGAGGCCTCGCATTCGACGCAAAAACAGATTGAGAAGCTACTCGATTCGATGCCTGAACTGAACGAGCAACAACAGGAAGCAGTTCGCGAAGTCGCAAAGAATATGCAGGCTCAGAATCTCGATCGTGCGGAACGAATGAGTGATGAGATTGAGCAGCAGCGAGAAGCCTTAGGGCAGGGCGAGATCGGACCGCAACAGCCCAAACCTCAAGCGACCACTGAGGAACCGGAAGAAAGTGACGAGGAACTGCGAAAAGCCCAAGAGCGTGCCCGACTGCAGACGGCAGCAGACTTACTTAACACGGCGCGAAACAAGATGAACGACGTGACTCGCCAATTGGACGATGCGAATTCATCGAATGCCCCGCCAGCGAAGAAAGACGATTTGGAAGGGAGCAAGGGCGAGGGCGAAAAGGTGAGCGAGGGCGAGACGAACGAAAGCTCGACTGACGATGCCAGCGAACCCGGAAACGATCGTGGAGAGGGGGAATCATCCGGCGGGAAGAATTCGGACTCAGAATCACCTACCACTAACGAGCGCCACGAGGCATCTGACGAAGGAGAGTTGGAGACCCAGTCGGGAACCACGGAAACTTCCGAAACCCCGGCCGAAGCGGCGAACGAAGCGGCTGAGCGATTGCAGGATTTGCGGCGACTGTTCTTCTCCGTGGTTGAACATCTTGAGGAGACGTCCCAGAAACAGCAAAACTTAAACGACCAGACGCAAGAGTTGGCGGCGACACCGGACTCTGAGCAACAGCAGCAGAAGATGGGACCGCTTGAGAACGAACAACGGCAGCTTCAAGCGATATCGGAGCAGATTGCCGAGGAGCTTCGCAACCAGGCGACTCAACCGGCACCGCCTACGGCTGATGACAGTCAAGAATCGCCGGAGCAACAACAACAACGACAAGAAGCGGCTGAGAAAATGGCACAAGCCTCGGACTTGGTGCGACAAGCGTCCCGTTCCATGCAACAATCGCGACAAGCGATGCGGGCAGATTCTCCTGAATTGAAGGAGGTTCGCGAGCCACAAGACGAAGCAGCCAAAAAGCTGAAGGAAGCATTGGCCTTGCTTCAACCACCCCAGCAGCAGAACAATGAGCAGGATCAGGATCAACAACAGCAGGAACAGCAACAGAATAATCAACCCGAAGAACAAGATCAGGATCAGCAGCAAGACGAGCCTCAGGATTCCCAGGACGGGCAGGGCGAATCTCAGCAACAGGATATGAGTATGGCGGAACTATTGCAGATGATCCGTGATCGGGACGCGCAGCGAAGACGCGATAAGG
>CAYYHV010000172.1:0-14371 GCA_964471695.1 uncultured Pirellulaceae bacterium | reverse complement strand
GACGACGTCGGCCTCGTGCGTTGTCGCAAAGTCGACGATGCCGTCAATCAAGGCAAAGTCAAACTGGACGATTCAATCGACTCGGTGATGACGGAACTGAAGGAGGCGAACCCGGACGTCGGCAGCTCCATCACATTCAAACACCTGTCACAGCACATGTCGGGACTGCTTCGCATGCCGATCAACATTGCGCCGGCTGACCCGATGAATCCGTTTGATGGCTACGATCGCAAGCTCCTGACGGATTATATGAAGGGAGTAACGCCAACCCGAAAGCCTGAGGCAGCCAGTGAATATTCCAATCTTGGTGCGGGTCTGCTGGGTGACTTGCTCGCCCGCAACGCTGGCGTGGACTACGAAACTTTGCTGAAGAGTCGGATTGCCAAACCTCTCAAGATGGTCAACACCTCGCTAAGAGTGCCCACTAAGCAGATGGGAAACTTCGCGGAACCTTACAACGCTGCGTTGATTGAAGATTCGCGATGGGATTTTCAGGCCTTGGCCGGAGCCGGCGGGATACGCAGTACGATTGTGGACATGATGCGTTTCATGAAAGCCAACCTGCAGCCATCAGACGATGATATCGGTAAGGCACTCGACTTGGCATTCAAGAAGCAGCTCGAACGAGGCAAAGGGCATTTGGCCATGGGGCTGGGTTGGATGATTGCCGGCGACGGATCGACGCGCTGGCACAATGGCCAAACGGGCGGATATCAAACCATGATGTTGGTCAGTCGCAAGTTTAAGACGGGAGTCGTGTTGCTGAGCAACGCGGGTGGGTCGGGAGTCGATCAATTGGGCGAACAGATTTTCCAGGCATGCTCCGGCATGGATGTGAAACCCAAGACGTTTGAAAAAGCCGCCGACATTGATGCAGCGCCAGTTGATCGTCTAGCCGGCAAGTACCAGATTGCGCCGGGAGCGTTTATCACCGTCAAAACCAAACGCGGCAACATGATGGCACAACTGACGGGACAAACATTTCTTTCGCTGAAACCGACCAGTCCAACTGAATGGAAGTACGATGCGGTCGAGGCGACGTTAAAATTCGATCTGCCGGAGAAAGGTGCCAGCACCAAAGTGACTTTGTTTCAAAATGGGCTGGAAATTCCCGCCAACAGGATCGAGAAATAGCAATGAGTCAACGTCGCTAAGTGACCGACAATTGATCAGGCCGCTTGCAAATCACGCAGCGGCTTTTGAGGGGCGATTTCAAAGCCAAGTTGCCGTTCGTATTCTTTCTTCATGGCCACCCACATCTCAGTCGGCTGAAAGTTCTCCTGAATGTGCTTTCGCCCCGCAGCACCGTGCCATTTTCGAAGTGATTCGTCCGCAAGGTAGCGGAGCAGGGCATTGGCAAGGGCTTCGACGTCTCGAACCGTAACGAGTGTACCCGTCAGCCCGTCTTCAACTGCGTCCACGCAACCGGTGACACGCGTCGCGACAACGGGTAACTGCATCGATGAGGCTTCGAGGGCAACGTATGGCAGGCCTTCTCGGTACGACGGCAGGCAGAAGATGTCCATCGTAGCAAACAATCGTGGAGTCTCCGGGTCGTAGCCGACTCGATGAATTCGCGGATCGTGGTCGAGCGTGTCCTTGGCTTGAGTGGAGATCGGATCCTGAGGTTCGTGATCACCCACAATCAACAACCGTGCGTGCGGGGCAGCGTCACGGATCGCCTGCCAGGCTGCCACAAGTTCCTCAATCCCTTTATCACGCACCAAGCGTCCAAGGAACCCGATGACGACGGCATCCTGCGGAATATTCAGCTTTTCTCGTAGGCTACGCGCCGCTTCGAAGTCCACGTTGTTCGGATTAAAGCGTCCTTCGGTATCCATTCCATTGATACTGCCGCGTAACAAGACTTTGATCTTTTTCCGATCTACCAACTGATTTTGAATCGCCATGCTTCGCGCCGATCGACTGACGCAAAGCACCTGAGTCGCGAGTCGGCAAGCTAATTTTTCACAACTAATCAGCAGCGCTCGCTTCCAACCTGTCAGCGTGGCAAAACGTAGCCCATGAACGTGATAAATCCTCACGGGCACGTTGGTGATCCACGCGGCAATCATGCTCAACATACCGGCCTTGGGCGTGTGAGCATGCACGATGTCGGGCTGCCGCTCGCGAAGCAGGCGCACCAATTGTCGAAGACTTTGCAGGTCACGAAGCGGGCTGAGCGCTCGACTCATTTCGACTGCGTGGTGAGTGACGGGTTCCCGCTCAAGAAAGATATCGAGTTTTTCGTCAGCCGACGAAGCCACTTCGACTTCGAAGCCTTGGGATTGCATGAACCCAATCTGCCCGACGAGGAAATGGAGCGTGTGCGGGACGGTCGTGATGTGGAGCAGTCGTGGCATAGTTCGAACGGGTGCGAAACGGGTTTTCGGTTTTCGGCGGATCTCAGATTCCAGATCTCAAATCGGGCAAGCTAAGCGCTACGTTTCCGCTGACGATGTTGCTCAACAACCTTCGTATAGAGCTCAGTCAGTGAGCGGGCGGAAGCGGCTTGAGAAAAATGTTCTTTCAATCGGTGACTTGCCGCTTGGCGGATACGGTCAGCCTCTGCCGGGTTGCGGAGGAGTCGCATGACCGACTCGGCCATGCCTGCTTCGTCGTCGACGTCGTGTAGCAGGCCCGTCTCGCCATCGACAATCGATTCGGTAGTACCAGGGATTTTCGAACCTACCAGTGGCAGCTCACATGCACAGGCTTCAAGCGACACGACGGGCAAACCTTCGTGGAATGAGGGAAACAGAAAAACGTCCGACGCGGTCATGATGCGGGGGACGTCGTTACGACGTCCCAACACACGAACGCGATCGGCAATCTGCAACTCGTCAATCTGCGCTTCAATCTCCGGGCGTGCCGGCCCATCACCGACGAGCACGAGCGTTGCTTCGTTGATTTCGCGCTGAATCGTTTGAAAAATCCGCAACAGCCCAGGATGATTCTTCTGCTCGAAAAATCGACCAACGTGCAAAACCAATGGAGACTTGTCATCTACGTCAACCGAACGGCGAAAAGCGACTCGTTCATCCTCCGTTGCCCGTGGGTGCGATTCGACTCCATAGTACAGTTTCGAGCACCTGGGGTTTGTCGCATTGTCCGGCACGACGGAATCCAACACCGCTTGCGAGCAACCAGTGATGGCTGCGGAGTGTTTGAGACTGTACCCAATACTGAATCGAGAATAAATTTCGCGTAGTTGCCGAACACCGGGGCTGCGCGTCCACGTTTGTGGAGCAAACTGCGTATTGTGAAAACTGGTGATCGTCGGCACAGCCGCCATGTTGGCTGCCCAAGTCGCCGGACCGCTCGTCACGTCAAGATGGTTGTGCACCGCGTCATATTTTCCAGTGCGCAGCGTGCGCAGGATGCCGCCGACAAACTCGGTATGTGATATACGTAGCGGGCAGTGAGTCACCGAGGCTCCAAAGTGTCGAGCCTCATCCGCCAAACTGCCAGGTCCCGTTCCTTTACAGCAAAAGTCCATTGCGATTCGCCGTCGTGGAACTTCGCTCAGCATACGGAGCAACCATGTTTCAATGCCGCCCGGCTCCAGCGCGTTGATCAAATGTAAAATTCGCATCGTTATGCCCCGATCAAGTCGGTTTCCCTGGTCTTGCACCATCCATCAAGATTGCGTTGCATGACCGTCGCCAACAGTTGAATATCGTCATGGAAATACTCCGCGAGTTCGTCCCGCATGGCATCCGTTAGAGGTGTCCTTTGGCTGGGCATGGTAATTTTTGCATACAGCCAGCGACCGACATGAGTTTCTTTCCAGCCAAATGTCTGCTTGAATCCACGTTTTACGGTGCTCAGCGGAAACGGCGGGTCCACAATCAGCTTGCCGATCAAAGCCGACCGAAACGACTTGCTACCGTTGACTCGCGGAAACTCAACGCGACCATCGGATTTGATTTTGAGAAAATCCAACACGCCTTCGTAAACGCACTTTGGATTTGATCGAAAGTCGTCATAGAGGATGACGTGCAGATTCTCAGGATTCACGATCTTCATCAGCCGCTGCATCTGGCTACCAAGCTTCGCCACCTCTCCGTACATCAACTCATCAAGACAGGGGCAGCTGTTTGGAATCGAGCGACCATCGCGGCGCGTATCCTGCAAACGCCAGGCGGATTCAAAATCCTTCTCTGTCTCCGTGAACTGGAACAGCAACTGATTGTGCAGCGAGTGGACTAGTTCCACTGGATTACGCAACATAGCGATCAGTTTCGCATCCGGATCAAAACGCAGAATCTCCGGCACGGCTTGTTGAGAATATAAATAGCGACTGGTCGCTTCACCGACATACTGATGTTCGGCCGACGAATTCGAGAACAACGACAGATATTCGGATTCCGATGGAAATCGACGCAATCCCGGAAAGTCGTAACAGAAGTAGTGGGGTTCTTTGATCCGAGGCAAATGAATCTGCGGATGTGTCTGCAAGTAGGAATGCAGCGCTGTCGTGCCGCACTTGGGTGCGCCGATCAGGAACAGGTTCGGTCGAGTCAATGGACGGCTCATAAAATCATCTCTAGCGGTGCGAAGACCGGCGATTCTTTTTGGGACGCAGAAAGTGCGGCCCCTTCAGCTTTTCGGTCAAGACTACCACGGGTTCAAACTCCGGCTGCCACAACGAGTAGATCACAACCGTTGCAACGCCATGCCAAACGGCTTGAGCCAACATGGCCCAGGCGGCTCCCCATAATCCATAACTGGGTACCAGCCACGCACAGATGCCCACGAACACCGGTAAGCCGAAGGCGTGCACCAGCAAGACACACCAGAATCGACGCATGCTCCGCAAACCGACTTCGGACGGACGCGTCACAAAGGCGATGGCTGCGCCGACAATCATCAGCGTGAGGACTCCAGGTTGGGTGTCATATCCAGCGCCATACACGTATTTCAAAAACAGCTTTCCAACCGACATCGCCATCATGACGGCCACGATACCGCAGGCGGTACCGATACCGGCCAGCTTCCAAACGACTTCGCGAAAGCCGCGTTCATTGCGATCTGCGAGATAACGTGACAGCCGTGGCATGGCTGATTGATTGACGGCGCGAATGAACGTCTCAGCCGCTAACAGGACGTAAGCCATCGCCGCAAAGACGCCGAGCTCTTCTTTGCCCATGTGATGTTCAACGAAGTAACGGGGAATGTTGACTTGCAAGGCCACCACGCCGGCGGTCAATCCGACTGGCAAGGCGCGGATGAAAATCCGTTGAAGCTGTTTCGCATTGAAGCGGGGAAAATACGCTTCACCAGCGACTTCGCGACTGAATTTGAACGTTTGGGGCAAATCGAAAACGCCCAAGATGATCATCCAAGTCACCGCCATCGACGCACAAGCCGCAAACAAATCCTGCGTCCACCAGAAAGTCGCGGCGACTACGGCCACGGTGACTGGCCCGCGAATCATGAGGGAATAGGAGATAAACTCCATCCGCTCGTGTTGTTGATACCATCCATAAAAGACGTCACAAACAGCCTCAATCGACTTGGCGATCGCCACCGCCATAATGATCCAAGTCGTCTCGCGCGAATAATCGGACCAAACGCAGATCATGGCTACGATCGGCAAGGCCATAGCGATGCACACCAATCGCAGCATCACGCAATCACGCATGTCGAGTTCACGACTGCTGTCCGTGGCTTGGACCCATCGCAACTGCATATTCGCGAGCATGATCACCGGAGCCGTGACTGCCATCGCCAACGCAAATTCGCCCACGGTAGCTTTGGTTCCCATCCAAGCCAGCACAACCAGAGTCGCCCACTGGCACGCAGCATAGACAACGTTCCCGAGAAACGTCCAAGCCACATTGGTACGCAGAGTTCGATAACGGATTGCCGATTTCGCAGTTGTCGGAACGGGAGCAATCACCGAATTCGCCTCCGCAAAGCAGGCGAGTTGAATGGACGGCCACGGCGTGTGCGAACAGGGCGCGGCAACATGCGTGGACCACGTTGTATTCGTGGCTCGGCCGTTTCCATGCTTGTCGATTTGTCAGTCGACGACTGCGTCAGAATGGTCGAACGATTGACCATTGCTAATCCGGGGAGAATTGCCATCGAGATCAGAGCCGGGAAGGCCATGACGCGTTGCCGAACCATTAATCCCATGTTGTACATGTAGGAAAAGTAGAACGATAAGGCCAGGATCGCGAACACCATCGTGATCACATAGGACGTTCCAAACAGCCGCATTCGATTGCGCAGCCCGTACCAGCATAGAAAGGACGCAAAGGAGATTAGCCAGATTTCTCCTCCGGCTGCGATCGTCGTAATGTCAGAAACTTCCCATGGAAACGGTCGCAGGTTGATCAGAATATAGCCGCTGATAAGAGGAATCGGCGAGCCATAGTAGTAGGTGATCGCCGAACCTTCACCCGCGTTAAGCTCGTGGAACTTCTCCGTCATCGTGGTGCTCAAACCGTCGGCCGCGATATTCTCAAAGATCACAGGAGCCATGATCTTCAGGAGTGAAAACGCAACCATCAGTCCACAGGTGGTTGCGACGGCCATGCCAGCCCGGCGCTGTTTGACAGCGACACCGACTCCAATGGCCGCCAGATAGGCTGCCATAATGTGTGGTCTTAGAAAGCCGGCGGTGAGCACACCCAGAACGGGCCACACCAGCGAATCGTTGCGTCTGATTTCACCAAAGCGCATGGCAAAGCGCAGGGACATACAAAGCCCCCACAACATCGCGCCTTCTTTCAGATTAAATGTCGTCCAAAATATCGCCGACGGGTTCGCGAGGGTAATTAAGATTGCCCACAGTGGAACCTTGCGGGCTTGTGTTTGCACGACGGCCATCTCAAGCACGGAGAGCATGCCCCAGAATCCGAGCAAGCCGTGAATTCCATAGGTGACGACTTCGGGAGCATCCGTCAGCGCGTAGAAACTTCCGAGGACGAATCGATAGCCTTCGTTGCCAAAACCGAAGTATTCTCCAGCCGAATCCCAATCGCCACTGCGCATCAAGTAGGCGATTTCGCGGGCTTCATCCTCGTGGGTCAAGCTGTCCGTTGGATAAAAAACGTCGTCTACGTACGCCTTTTTGAGCATAGGCGTCGCCCACCACATCAACGCCAACAACATCAAGATGGCTCGCCACGGCACCAGCGCACGCGTCCGCTCCGTCGCCGTTACGACGAGTAGTTGAATGACGATCAAAAACGCGATCGTCAGCAGGATTCCGGAGACGCTATCCATAATCCCTCATTCTTGTTCGTACACTTTGTGCCGAGTCATCCGTGACTTGGTAAGAAATTCGTGGTGTGCACACCCTGATCGGGCGGGAACTTATAGTCGCGGCATGCTGGCAGGGTCAACGGCTTTGGGCAGACCCTATGGATAATGGAAAAATGCGACACAAGGCATTCGCAATTGCCTACAATTCGCTAGCAAATGATTTCCGTTGACCGATTCTCCGGATTCTGGAGAATCCGGCGGACTCGATTGCTAAACGGTCCGCCATCCTCTCAACGCGACTCGTTTGGACCATGTTGGCGTAAAGTCGAAGTTACCAATTGAACAAGACGTTATGAACAATCTCGAACAACCCATGAACCGAGCCGACGATTGGTACAGCCGCTGGGGCAAGCGCGTGTTTGACGTGGTTGCCAGCCTCGCGATGCTGCCGATGCTTGGAATCATCATGTTCTTTACTTCGATATTGGTAGCCGCCAAGTTGGGACGTCCCGTGCTGTTTCGACAGGAACGCCCAGGCAAGAATGGTCGACTGTTCTGGATGACCAAATTCCGTTCCATGACTGATGCACGCGATGAGAACGGGGAGCTGCTTCCTGACGACGTGCGTCTCACGCCCTTCGGGAAATTCTTACGAGCCGCGAGTATTGATGAGTTTCCTGAGCTGTGGAATGTATTGCGAGGCGACATGAGTCTTGTGGGGCCACGCCCCTTGCTCAAACAATACCTTAAACGCTATTCGCCCGAACAATTCCGCCGCCACGAAGTCCGGCCAGGCGTAACAGGATGGGCACAAGTCAACGGTCGCAATGCCATTTCGTGGGACGAGAAATTTGCCTACGACTTATGGTATGTCGACAACTACAACCTTTGGACGGACATCAAGATTTTGTTCATGACAGTGTTCGGCGTCCTCAAGCGGAGCGGCATCTCGGCTGAAGGGCACGCCACCATGCCGGAGTTTAATGGAAATGGTTCCTAAGGCGACTCCGGTTCTTCAACGACAATGAGACAAACTCATGGATGAGAAAACCACCCACCCACCACGCATCGCGCTCGCAGCCAATCGCCACCTCGGATACCAGGCGCTCCATACGCTGCTCGACGCCGACATTGTGCCCTGCGCCTTGCTTTTGGCGAAAGGACGTTCAGCCGATGAGTGGGCAGAAAACATGGCGAGCAGCGTCGCGAACCTCGATGTCGATGTGCCAATCATCCGCGGCAAACGATTTCGCGAAGCCGAAGGGATCAATGAGCTCGCTGCGCTCAAACCGGACTATATCATCTCCGTGCATTTTCCTTACATCGTCCCAGCCGACGTGCTGGCGATCCCAACCTTGGGAACGTTGAATCTGCACCCAGCCTACTTGCCCTACAATCGCGGTTGGCACACTCCAAGCTGGGCGATCGCCGACGGAACACCTTATGGAGCAACGCTTCACTGGATGGACGAAGGCGTCGATACCGGCGATGTGGCTTTGCAGCGACAAGTCGACGTTCACGCCAATGACACTGCGGACTCGCTGTACCAACGTGTCCTTGAGTTGGAACTTGAAGTCTTCCGAGACGCGATTCCATTTCTTAAATCGGGAATGATGCCTCGTCAGCCCCAAGCAGGGCGGGGCACGGCGCATTCCAAACGTGACCTTGCCAATCGCCAATGCCTGAACCTGGATCGCCCACAAACGGTTCGCCAGACGCTTCGCACGCTACGCGCCCTGACGACGAGCTCGTGGGAAGAGGCGGCTTACTTCGAACAAGATGGTGTGAAGTACCACGTGCAGGTTGTTATTCGCCCCGAAGCGTCCGCGCGAGAACGCAAAGCCGCTTAGGCAACGAACGCACCATCTGTGAGCGACGCGCACTTCAACACCGAAGGGGCGACGGCACTAAGCCTATGGCGTTTCGCCATGGGTGTCGAAGTGAATCAAAAATGGCCCCGAAGCGGCGGCAGCGAGGTTTTTTGTCGCCTCGCCTCTTACCGGTGGAACGAAGATTCGGACCGAACATCCTTGCTCAGAAACGCTAGATGGTTTCAAACGCGAGTGAGGCCAATCTGTCAGCATCATGCTCATGAGCGCCTTGAGCGATCTGCTCAATATGGCGATGGCGTCGCTTGGTTAACGATTCGTCTTCAAGTGCCCGGTCGGCCTGATGCGATGGGAGCGGCGCCTCCGTGGCGACGACGGAAACGTCATCGGCCACACTCTCGGCGTGGACGGACTTGTTGGCTTCGCTGTCCGATTGGACGCGACTTTTTAATGCCGAATCGCCCGTTGCGAACTCGACAAAACTCAAAGGAGCGTAAGCAATTTCTCGAGTCGCCGGGTCAGGATCGAGAGCGCCTTGACCGATGGGTTCCTGAGCCGTCTCGCCGATGATCACCAGATCATCGAAACCGGCAACCGTCGTGATCTTGGATTTGCCGCTCAATCGACTGAGCGTGGAATTGCCTTCGAGTACATCGGAACCGTCGGGGTTGGTATACAGCACGGCTTGATCGTTACCATGCGTTGCAATTGCAGTCACGTCTTCAAAATCGAGAGCCACGTGTCGATAGTCCTCACCCTGAAGGATCGATACGTTGTCCAACCCAATGAAGCGATCATCACCGGCGGTGTCTTGGAACACGACGGAGTCATCGCCGCCACCGTTCGCAATCGCAGTCATCGCGTCGAAAGCGTGCAGCCGCAGGGTGAAGAACGTTCCACGCAGTTCGGCATTATCGCCAGTAATGGTTAGTTGATCATCACCCGCTGAATCATAAATCAAAACAACGTCTTGACCACCGGCCGAGCCATCGACTTCGACGGATTCGAAGCCACGAGCCAGATGTCGCTGTCCACCCTGTTCAAGATAGGTTGTGTCGGGGCGAGCGATCACGCGATCATTCCCAACCGATCCCACGACGGTTGCCGTGTCGTCGCCACCCTCCCCAGCGAATCCTTGCATCTTGCCAAATCCAATCGCAGTGGCTTCGACACCCTCGTGCTTCATCGTGGCCGAGTCCGTTCGCAATTCAAACGAGTTGTCGTCAGCGCTGTCGTGAAACAGCGCCAGATCGTTGCCGCCGTTGACAGAATGAGCCGTGACGACTTCGAATCCACTGGCAACATGACGCAGTCCCGAACCGGTAAGCAAGGCATATTGTTTGCGACTGGTAAAGACATCGTTGCCCGCGGTATCAAATATCGTTACCGCATCGTTGCCCGCGTTGCCGACAAGCGAGTAACGGGCCGAACCATCCAATTGCAGCAGGTAATCCGCGCCCAAGATGGTGGCTTGATTGTGTTCGATGATCGCCGCGTCGTCGCCGTCCGTTCCGAACACGAGCAATTCATCGGCGGCGTCACCATCGTGCAGCTCGACCGACGTTAGATATTGTGACTGAGCCGTATAGGTTTCATCGTTCACCGTTACCGTGACAGTCGATCCGGCTTGGACGACAAAACGATCGTTGCCTGCCGTACCGAACAAGTCGATTTGTCCGTTGTTGATGGCGACGAGGTTGGTTACACGCACGTTAGTGGGAGCGTCTGTTCCAACGAAGCGTACGGCGTACGACGCTCCTTCAACTGCCGTCGTCTGAAGACTGGCATTGCCGTCAACAAAACTGCGACTGGCGATCTGATTTCCATCAGAATCCAATAGTTGCAGTTGTCCCGTGGTGGAACCGGCGGCTGTGATCGTCAATTCTGCGGAGTGGGCAGCGGAGAAACGATAATTGGTGTTTGTCACGGCGTCTGTAATCGCAAGAGCGTCGATGGCTCCAAGTTCTTCACTGGCGACTTGATTGGAGGTCAGGTTCAATTCCGCCCTAAACGATCCGATACCTTCATTGGTTGCCAGCGAAACGGTGTAGCTTTGTTCAGCCACGACTTCGAACTGCAGGTTGTCACCCGTCATCGGTCCACCGACAAGCTGCAAAGCCGTATCGGCGTAGTGCGTGTCCGACACGTCGATAGAAACGCTTCCTGACAATCCAGCCGTAAACGTAAAAAAGTCTACATCGTCGGTCGCGGTGAAAATGCCGTCAACGGTGGACATTCCCGAGAGCGTACCGATATTTAACGCATCGGCGGCAGTGTTGCCAAAGTCATCGGTAGGCAACGCAGCCGTCAGAGCGCGTTCCAGATTCAATCGCGAGTAACTGGCTTGGGTCAACGGATCGAAGACTTGATCCGAAGTCGCGAGCATATGCTCGTAGATATCGTCTTGCGTGATATCCACATGGCCGGCAATCTCCAATGCCTCACGAATCAGAACGCTGGCTCCCGCCGCATAGGGAGCCGCCATGCTTGTCCCTGAGGCTCGAGAGAAGTCGTTCTTTACGCCATCCGCGCCATGTACAAAATCCGGAGCCGTGCTGGTGATCAGCTCGCCAGGAGCCACGATGACTCGTTCGTTCCGCTGACTGAATCCACTTAGTAACCCCGACGCCCCGGCACTTGCAACGGGAACAACGTATTGACTGACTGCGGGGTAACTCAAGCCGGCGACGTCGTACGTCGAAAAACTGTTTCCGGCCGACACTGAGATGAAGATACCATCGCGTTCCAGCTGGGCGAACTCGTCTTCCAACATGGCCCAATTGGGAATCTCGTTACCGTTGTAGGCGGCTCCCAGTGAGAGGTTCACTGTCGTGATTGTGTGCTCAAAGCTGTCTTTGTTGTCGTGAACCCAATCCAACGCCGACTCGACCCAACGGAAACTGCCGCCGCCGTTATCGTCGAAGACTCGCAAAGCCACCAAATCGACTCCGGGAGCAACGCCGGTGTATTGCGGATCATCGCTCCCCACAATGCCGGCAACGTGCGTGCCATGGAAACCTTCGGGGGCATCATCGTAGGGATTGGCATCGTCTTCCGCGAAATCGTATCCACCAACGACTCGGTAGTTTTCGCCATACCCACCGCCCAGAGCCACATGATCGTATGCAATGCCGCTGTCAATAATTACAACGGTCTGACCAACGCCACTCAGCCCCAATTCGTTATGGGCAAAATCAACGTCATCGCTGCCATAGCCGAATACCTGATCTGAATGCGACTCGAGAAGAATATCATCCAGCACATGGTCCGTGAGGGCTGGAATGCCGTCGGCCGTCATCATTTCGCGGCCTTCGAGTCGTTCGAAAGTTTGAGTCGTTCGGTTTCGGTCGAGCTGCTTTCCCATCGGAACTCCACGGTTGTGCGTCAATGCTTCTGGCAGTGCGCAGCACGACCTCAGCGAATTAAATTCGGGGGAGCGACATTTCGAGGGAAACTCATGCAATCCATGGGGGAGATGGATTGTGCGACCGAAATCCTTTTGGGCCTATGAAAACCTAGGTTACGGCTTGGGAAATGTCTTGCGCGCGTCGCGAGAGTCGACGCTCTTCCTTGCGCAATGTTGCGTGTTGAAAACGCAACCGTTGATGTTTGGCATCAACGCAGAGATCTGTTTCCAAATTGATTCAAAAGAGAGCGCAATTTGGAACCGGCCAATCATTCGCTCGCAGGCATCGAAAGGCAAGTCTCGATTTTCACTTATCAGCCGCTTGGCACTTGCGAGCAGGGCTGAAAACTGCTGACTTACTAGCGGGTATTTGTGCGGATCGTTCAGGGACCGCCAATAAATCGCAATTCGGGAATTGCTGGACGAGTGGTCCAGCCGAGGTCAACACAACCGGGGCTAGGGCCCAACGGCTCATACCATTCAGGATCATCCTGCGAATTGGCGAATGTCTCGTCGAGCCGATTGACCAGTCGGCAAGATGACGGTTGTAGCGACTATTCTGCTAGCACAAAGACATCCAAATCTTATCGCACCAATGGCCGATGCGTATTCTCAGGACATCTCCCCCTTCGGAAGCAAAGGATTGCCCGTGTCTGCTGCAAGTATTCTGCGATTTCTCGGTTTCTCCCGTAATGACTCTGCACTGGATCGCCAGCTCGCCAAAGCGATGAAAGCGCACCAAGCGCATCGCATTGTTGAGATCGGAGTCCACGATGGCGAACGAGCCGAGCAGCTGTTGCAGATGGCAAAACGCTTCCACGATGTCGAGTCGATTCGCTACACAGGAATCGACATGTTTGAGGCGCGTGACGAAAACGCGACTCCCCTCAAGCAGGTTCACTCGCGGTTGAGCGCGACTGGCGTCAGCGTTCGGCTCGTTCCGGGCGATGCGGCTTCTGCGCTCCCGCGATGTGCCAATGATCTTCGCGGCACGGACTGGGTCCTTATCTCAGCCGATCAGGACGAAGGTTCTGTGAATCGAGCGTGGCATTTCCTGCCTCGCATGTTGCACCAAAAGTCGCAGGTTTTGATCGAGTCGCCCGCCGGAGAGTTTCAAATGCTCTCGGCTCGTGACGTCAGCGATCAACTCGCCATCCGTGGCAAGCGTCGTCGCGCCGCGTAGTTACTCAAGAACCAGGCACGGCTTGCAGAGTAGGATCCCAACCCGACGTGTGAGCGATGGACTTCCTGACCAACGGTCTCAATGCGGTCCCTCGCTCATGCGTCGGCACGGGACTGAGCTGATCCGGCGGTGTATTTAGTGGCCACAGGTGGCCGGTACGCCGCTGTTACCTCAACCGAAATTAGCTTATAATTTTCGGTTCACTTGAGGCGATGGTCCCAGCATCGACTGTCGTATTCGTCGAACAACGCTGGGCTAAAAATGCCCCAATCATTGGCGTGTTCCTGACCATCCCGTTGAACCAACGAGACTTGTGATGATTACTGCCGCTCCGCGCAATACCTTCCAGAAAATCTGGGACCACCACGTCGTTCATGTCGAAGGCGACAAACCCACGGTGCTCTACATCGACTTGCACCTCGTCCATGAAGTCACCAGCCCCCAAGCCTTTGAGGGTTTACGTGTCGCAGGACGTAGCGTTCGCCGTCCGGACCGAACGGTAGCGACTCCTGATCATAATATTCCAACGACGGATCGCACGCTGCCGATCGCCGATCCCATTTCCAAACAACAAGTCGATACCCTTCGCAACAACTGCAAAGAGTTCGGCATTCGCATGTACGACTTGAATGATGCCAAACAGGGTATTGTTCACATTATTGGCCCCGAATTGGGGCTGACCCAACCCGGCATGACGATCGTTTGCGGCGACAGCCATACCGCGATGCATGGCGC
>CAYYHV010000171.1:12529-14401 GCA_964471695.1 uncultured Pirellulaceae bacterium | reverse complement strand
CTGGAAAGGATACGATGCACTGCTGTTGTCCGAGACGTTTTCCGGATTAGCCGTCAAAGCGAATTGGTGGTGGGGAGTCCCATGTCGGGGCGAGCTGCGGATGACCTCGCCAACGTCGTCGGTTGTTTGGCGAATCCCGTGGCGTTGCGAAGTAACATCTCTGATGCTCCGACGTTCCTCGAACTGTTGAATCGCAACGAAAAGTTGATGGCGGATGCGACAGAACATCAAGATGTATCTTTGGCTCGAGTTCTTTCGAAGTTGGAACTGCCTCGTACGTTAGCGCGACCGACACTAGTGCAAGCGGCATTCGCAATGCACGGTGAATTTGGCAGCGAAGGTAGCGAACTTCAACCGTTTATGTTGGGCCAAGCGGGACATAAAGTGCGAATCGAAGGCCTGACCCTTGAGTCGGTCGACTACTCCAGCAATCGGTTGCCAGTCGAGATTTTACTTCGCACGGAAGAAGCGTGCGGGACCGTCTTCGGATGTTGGCAATATCAGACGGCGCTGTTTAGTGCGGAGTCGATTTCCCAAATTCATGACGCATTCAGTCACATACTGAATTCGGTCGTGAACAATCCGATGACGCCAGTGACCGATTGTCTGGACTTGGAACTAACGGACCAAGGCGCAGTCGATAGCATTGAGTACTCAGGCTACGTTGCCTCACGCAGCGAAACGGAACACTACGTTACGCGAATGTGCGAGGAACTGTTGAATGTGAAGCCGATTGGAATCCATGACAACTTCTTCCTGGCGGGTGGGCAATCGCTAAACTTGAGTGTCCTGAGAGCGCAGCTCCACGAAGTCTTTGGGATCGACATTCCGTTATCGGTTGCACTCGACAAGCCCACGATCGAGGCCTTCTCTGCCTATATCGATGCCCAACGGGGACCTGATGCTCCACCGTTGATGGACCCGACGGAGAAGAAGTATGCGTCCGATGCCGTGTTGGCTGATGACGTGGTGGCCCCAGAGGACACCAGCATCGACTTCACGAAGATGGACCGCGTCTTGTTGACAGGAGCCAGCGGATTCCTGGGCGCATTCGTGCTGGACGAATTGCTACGCACAACGGGAGCCGATGTGTACTGCCTCGTCCGAGCCTCGAGCTCGCGGCACGGCTTGCAGCGAATCATCAAGAATCTTCAGAAATATGGATTGGACGCAAACGAGTTCAAGTCGCGGATTGTTCCGGTGGTGGGTGATCTATCTCGGCACAAGCTGGGGCTGTCCGATCAGCAATTTGAACAATTGGCCACTGATATTGATGTGATCTATCACAATGGTGCGGTGCTCAACTTTGCCTATACCTATGAAGTCATGCGAGATGCGAATGTGCTGGGAACGCACGAAGTGATTCGGCTGGCAATGACCAAGCGGCTGAAGCCGATGCACTATGTTTCGACGATTGCCGTACAGGGTTCGGTGAAACGCAAAGCCTGGGAGGTCGTTTCGGAACAGGAGCCACTGCCGGCTTTTTCGACGCTGAAGGATGGCTACTCCCAGACAAAATGGATGTCGGAGAAAGTCGTTGCGGATGCACGCGCGAAGGGATTGCCCGTAGCTATCTACCGTCCTGGCGGAGTGTCGGGTGACAGTCGCACTGGCAACTCGAACACGGGAGACATGATCCATGTCATGCTTCTTGGGTGTTTCCATTTGGGAACGATTCCACAACTCGACGTCGAGTTGAATCTCGCGCCGGTAAACTATGTGGCAGGAGCTATGGTTTGGCTATCGAAACAGCAAGAATGCTTCGGGCAAACGTTCCACTTGGTCAATCCTGAGCCACTGCGGCTGGATACGTTTGTTGATTTTGTGAAAGACACCGAGTTGCCCATCGAACGCATGCCTGCCGAATACTGG
>CAYYHV010000171.1:0-12519 GCA_964471695.1 uncultured Pirellulaceae bacterium | reverse complement strand
ATACTGGCGTGATCAAGTAACGGCCCGCATGGAGTCGCTTCCTTCGGACGTGTTCGGTTTGCTTACGAAGGCATTTATGCCGGGGGTCATCGAGGGGGATTCAGCCGACGCGGTCCCAGCCGTCTTGCAGTTGCGATACGACTGTGCCCACACCACCAATGGTCTCAAGGGTAGCAAGATATCCTGTCCGCCCGTCGACTCAGACCTTATGTCGCTGTACGTTTCTCACTTGGAGCGATCCGGCTTAGTGTCGTCAGGAGAGGACTCAGAATAACAATGAATGATGCCAGCGCTCAGACGCCGAAATATGACTTCGTGATCATCAGCTGGTACATCGTCCTGCATGTCGCAACGATCGCCGGACTGTTTTTCGTAGAGTTTAATGCAGAGGCGGCTGGACTGTTCGGCTTGTCCTACTGTTTGCGAATGTTTGGTGTCTCGGCTGGGTATCACCGCTATTTTGGACACCGTAGTTTCAAAACAACGCGAGTGTTTCAGTTCTTGCTCGCGTTGTTGGCAGTCAGTTCGGCGCAGCGCGGCGTACTTTGGTGGGCATCGTGGCACCGGCATCATCATCGTTTTGCTGACGAAGAAGGCGATACGCACTCCCCGATTGCGGACAGCTATTTGTGGTCCTACTTCGGATGGCTGGTGTCGCGCCGGCACTCAAAAACGCAATTCTCGTTGGTGAAGGACTTTAGCAAGTTCCCTGAGCTTCGGTGGTTGGACCGTAACTATTGGGTGCCGCCGTTGGTGCTGGGCGTAGCGCTACTTGCGATTGGTGGTTTATCGTGGTTCTACTGGGGATTTATCGCCAGCACTGCCCTCTTATTTCATGCGATGGCGATAGGGAACACAGGTGGCCATTCTTGGGGGCCACGGCCATTTGAGACGCCCGACAACAGCCATGACAATCCGATCTACCTCGTCTTAACTCTCGGGGAATACCACAATTCTCATCACCATTGTATGAACGCAGCAAATCAGGGATTAGTCTGGTGGAAACCCGATCTGATTTATTGGGGAATTCTGTTGCTGGCGCGACTTGGACTGGTGTGGGGAGTCATAGAACCTTCTTCGGCCATTCTGGAACGAAATCGCACAGCGGCTCACTAAAGCCGATTCCGGCTTGAATGATCGCTTGCTTCGTGACTGACGGTTTGCTGTGTCCGTGTAGCGGCTGTCGACCCGCGCCAATTGAATCATCATCTTGCGAAAGATACAATCGGCGATGGATTGACCGCTATTGAAAGATGCGAGGAAGAGTTGTGACTGAGAGGTCCGCGTTTGAGAATCCGACCATCAAGAATCCGTCTCTATCTACCGCGGACCTGCAGAAGATTCTTTCATTGCAAGGCGACATGCTCCGTCAGGCTGTCATTGGTAATGACTACGGCCAACTCTTGGACGAGCTTTGCCTTCTGGCTGAATCATTTACGTCCAACGCCGTCGCTTCAGTGATGCTCTACGATGATAGTCGAGAAGCCCTTTTTGTAGAGAGTGGCCCCAGTCTTAGTGACGAAGCCATCGTGTCGTTCAATGGGTTTCGAGCGGGCGACGGTTCCTGTGGAAACGCAGTTTTTCACAACGAAGCCATGTACGTTTGCAATACCTACGAGGATCCTCGTTGGTCTAATATTGTTGACATCGCAAAACAATTTGGCATTTGCTCGTGTTTCTCGTTTCCCATTTTGAATTCAAATGGCGTCGCGATTGGTTCATTTGCAATTTCGAGTTTTGAACCTCGTTCTCCAGATGGCTTTAATAGGGCATTACTCGACACCTGCGCGAGCATTTGTGGAGTCATTTTGGAGCGGCGCACCAATGATGAGTTGAGACGTCAGATTCTCGATGAACGTATAAGAACAGAACGAATTGAAAGTCTTGGGATTTTGGCTGGTGGAATTGCCCACGACTTTAACAACCTGCTCACTACGATCATGGGCAATGTCGACCTCACGGTCGGCTCACTGCCTGATGGCGTGGCCAAAGAGGGACTGCAAGTGGCGATGAAAGCCATTGAGAGCGCAAGCGAGTTGACGCGGCAATTGCTTATGATTGCCAAGGGACACAGCCCGATTCGGGAACCGAATGATATCTGCGGAATCATCAAGGATTCTGCCGAGTTTGGCCTTCATGGGAGCAATGTTTCGCTGGAACTGGTCGGCCTGAATTCTCTCCAACGTCCCGTGATGAATGTCGATGGTGGGCAGATTGGACAGCTCATTCAGAATCTCGTTATCAACGCTCGGCAAGCAATGCCGGATGGTGGGAATGTGCGCATCGCTTGTGATGAGATCGATCAGATTGGCCACGTTGGGTTGGAAGATGGGAAGTACCTGCGTATTGTCGTTCTTGACAGTGGTGAAGGAATCTCAGAAGAATCACTCGAGCATCTGTTTGAGCCCTATTACACGACGCGTGACGAGGGAAGCGGGCTGGGATTGTTTCTGTGTTATTCCATCGTAAAAAGTCACGGTGGTCGACTGACTGTGGATTCCGAGCTTGGAACTGGTACTCGATTTACCATCTATCTTCCACACGATGTGAGTGTTGCTGCGCGAGATGTCCTTTCCGTTTCCGATCGCCAGACAACGCTTTCTGGCAACATTCTCGTTATGGATGACGACGATCTCGTAAGGCAAACCATGAGTCGTATCCTCCGACAACTAGGATGTCAGGTGTGGGAGGTTGCGGATGGGGCTCAAGCGGTTGAATGCTACAAGCGACGTGCGGATGCTGGGGATCCGATTGATGTTGCCATTCTTGATCTTACGATCCCAGGTGGAATGGGTGGCATCGAAGCCAAGGAACAATTGAGACGTTTTGATTCGTCTGCCAAGATCGTCGTGTCCAGCGGGTATTCTGCGGGCGAAGCGCATATAGATCACAAAGCGTCTGGGTTTGATGCGGTTATCCCCAAACCTTATGGTGTAGCCGACGTAAAACACGCATTAGTCGGGTTGCTTCGTTGATTTCTCTCATCGAATCACGACCATAGGGAGATTCGGTGTTTCGATATTTAACTGTCGGAATTATCGACGTATACTCTCGCTATGGAATGGCTGAACTATCATCACCTTTTTTACTTTTGGAATGTCGCCAAAGAAGGCACGGTGTCGGCTGCTGCGGAAAAACTTCATCTGGCACGCACCACGGTTACAGCGCAGGTGCGAGAACTGGAGAACTCGGTTGGTCAGAAGTTGTTTCAGAAGAAAGGCCGCTATCTCGAGTTGACGGAGTTTGGTCAACAGGTTTTCGAGTATGCGGATGAAATCTTTGCCATCGGCCGCGAGCTTACCGATTTCGTCAGTACCGGAAAATCAGGACTACTGAAGAAGTTCATTGTTGGGATGCCGGATGTGGTGCCCAAGTTAATTGCCTTTGAGTTGCTCAAACCCGCGATTCACCACCCGGATGGATTGCAGATCGTTTGCTATGAGGGCAAGTTAGAGCAACTGCTTGCCGATCTGGCGCTGCACAAGATGGATTTGGTGCTTTCAGATGCGCCGGCTCCCCCAACAATCGACATTCGAGTCTACAGTCACAAATTGGGCGAGTGCGGACTGTCATTTCTAGCGATTCCCGAAATTGCAAAGAAACATCGACGTGGATTTCCCAAGTCGCTCCACGGGGCACCGATGTTGCTTCCGACGGATCATACCGCCGTTCGCCGCTCGCTGAATCTGTGGTTGGATGATCACGGCATTCATCCTCACATTGTGGCAGAGTTTGAAGACAGCGCCTTGTTGAAAGTGTTCGGGCAATCGGGATTGGGGGTGGTGCCGATTCCGACCGCGATCGAAAAAGAGGTCAAGAAGCAGTACGGGATGTCGCTGGTTGGGCGACTGCCCGAAGTTATCGATCAGTTCTTTGCCATTTCGGTTGAGAAGCGAGTACAGCACCCCGCCACGCTCGCGATTCTGCAGCAGGCGAGAAGCAAGATCTTTGATGATTGAACCTCGTTCTCGCGGATTCAGCCACGATCGGCTTAACGTTGAAAACGCTGGATAGAGATGGGCTGCCATCCAAGCTCGTCACGACGGGACGAATCGCTGTTGTCTTCACTGTTAGTGCTTCGACGAATCGTTCCGTTGCTTGTGGCAGAGTTCCAAGCCTTGCGGAATGGCGTGGCGCTGTTTTGTGCGTTCCACGCGTTGCGGAGAATACCAAAGTCAGCGAGGTTGGTAGTGCCATCAAGGTTCAAATCACCGGACATGATCCGTTCTTCGTCAGTCATGTTCGACGTGTCGGTACCCCAGCCGGCAATGAATGCGACTAGGTCGTCGGTGTCGAGGTCACCATCTAAATCAATGTCACCCGGTACAAACCCGTTACCGATCATCACGCTGACTTCAAAGTCCTGAACGTTGCCAGCGCTGGAGCGATAGCGAATAACAAACGAGTCCGTGCCGGCGCTGTTTGGCAGGTAGGTGTGCGTTCCATCCCCGTTGGCTTGTAGTGTGCCTAGCGTTGGTTGTGTCACAATTCCATCGAAAGTGGCGACGCCATCCATCCCAAGCCCGCCATCGGCTAGATTGAGGATTCGATTCGCGTTGGGTTCGACTTGGAAATCGCCAACATTTGTTGCCAGCGGCATCCAATCCGGCAGCGAAGCCACTGCGTTTTGCACGGAAGGGCTCACTGCCAGCCCCCAGGTGTTGACCATAAAGTTCGTCATGTCATAACCGACTTGATTGGACCAACGTTGGAACCATTGGTCTTTTTCCTCTGCGTCGTTGCCGGGCAAGTCGCCGGGAGAACTCGCCGCGTCGGCTTCGTATCCTGCAAAGACCTCGCGGTAAGTTTCCCACCCGAATCCGTCAGCCAACTGGAACCAGAACGACCAGCGATCTGACTTGCTCGAGTAGCTGCCGCCTTCCTGTACGTCGTTGATGGCCGTCTGGATGGTGGCGACCGGGTCCATGGAAAAAGTCCAGAATCCGCTGGCTTCGGGCGAAGCCAGTTGTTCCATCGCATAGTTCGAGAAAATATTTACCGAGACTTCACCGTCGCCCGAGAAAGTCCACCAACCGCGTTGGTGATTGTGGCCGAGTTCGTGAAAGTCGCCCCATGATCCGTTGACGCGGAGGTCGTCCCAATCAGCGAGGTTGCCCCAGAAGCGTTCGTAGGCTTGAATTGGGAACCCAGCGTGGGCCGCCCCGGCTGAGTTTTGTACATCGACGTTGATCAGTTCTGCACTCGTTCGAAAGTTGGTTTGAGCGGCCAAGTCGTCTTGTAATACAACGGCCTCGTTCCACCACGAAACGAGTTCTTCAGCTTGAGTGAGGTCTGCAGATTCAATCTGGTGCTTGGGTAATACGATGATCACGCCGTTACTTTCAAAAACGCCATACGGCGCCGGGCGATCTCGTAAGGTTGCATTCCATTGCTCGTTGGTGTGCGTTCCCAGTTTAAAATAGGGAGCTTCAACAGCTCCTTCAATGGTAATAGATGCGATGCCGAGCTCTGGAGCCGTCGATCCAACGTCAAGGAAGAGCGCGCCACCGAAAGCGCTGGCGACCTGTACGTTGACTTGGTTGATTTCATAAGAACGATGTACGACGGGCAGTCGGAACCAGTCGTCTCGCGGTGAGATGTCGTCGGTATGTGCTCCTAAACGAATTTCGAATCCGCGACCGACGAAAGAAGCGGGGACCGTAACGGTCACGACCTCACCAGGTGCAGCGTACAGTCCGGTCGCGTGCCAACGTGACCGGCTGGTATCGAGTTCCACAGTCTCTGTGACTCGCGGGGCGTTGGCTGGAATCTCGCCGTAAACTGCAGTGGCGGTATGATGAGCCTCGACATCAGTCACGGGTGTTGCTTGCAGCTGATTGGATTCCCAAGTCAACACGGCTTGATCAAGAACGTCGCTGACAGGCGTTGCGGGAGTCGCGCTCACCTGCCCTGCTCTGGATGTGAACGCCGCGCTCAATTGCACCATCAGCGGGTGATCGGCGGGGAGAGCTGTTTGCACTGCCTTCAGTGCCTGGCCGGCTTCATTGCGTTGGTTCTGCGACCCGGCGCCTCCGTTCCAGACTTGTTGGGCAAAGTCCAGCGCGGTCGTCGCGTTACCGAATTCGGACGATCGGTTCGTGGCGTTCGTCGTACCATCACGGAATCCGTCGGCCCAAACGATTCCAGCGTTGCGCAGGATGACGTTGCCATCCATCGTCGGCAAGTCGGCTCCTAACTGTTTATACCCCCAGCCGGTTCCGCCCGTTACCAAACCGCCTCCATTTTGGACAAAGCTGCTTACCGCGTTCTGTTTGGCTGTTGAGACATTCCGCCCTAGTTCCGTTACCAGTACGTCTGCTGCGCCAAGCACGTTCTCCCAATCGCCGCGCTGGGTAACATTCGTAAAGCCCTGAGAGAGCAACCAGCTTCGTGTGCCGCTCGAATCCGTCACGATGTTGATGGTCTGATTCGTTGTTCCGCTTAGCCACTCGAGGCTGTTTTTATAAAACTGACCGGTGTCGAGATTGTTGCCGGCATTGGAGAAGTCGGTATAGCCGTTGTGTCCAAAGGCGACGATCTTGCCCGAGCCCCATACTGCCCCTGCAACGATCGGGCGGTAGTCGCCATCGTGAATAATGCTGAATGTTCCTTCGTCCACCGAGGCGCCGGGGGGATCGAACAGCCCAATCTGTCCCGGTGACCCAACACGGTCAATCTGGGAAACGCCGTTGAGGAGCACATCCCGCGCGGCTTCGGCGACTGCCGGCGGAATTGTTTCAGGTAAAGCGACTTGATCGCAAGACAATTCGACGGAAACTAACAACGACGACGATTGCGGAAAATTTTCGCAGACGGGTTGATCCAAAGGCAACTCATGCAGGCTTGCCAACAAATGACGCGGCTCGCACTCTTCAAGTTGCAAACATCGGCGTTGGCGCATTCCATGTATCGACCGGCTCGCCTTTGGGTTCTTGCGACGCTGTGCCATTTTAGATTTTCCATTCCGTAGCGGGTGTTGTTTCTTGAGTCTTATAGTTTGAGTCGGCAACGATCAGTCTCAGAGGGGCCGACGATTTGGTTTGCGACGCCAAAATGCCAAGCTGCCAAACAGGAGAAGGGTCCATGAACTGGGTTCGGGGACCAGTCGTGCAAATGACCCGGCTCCGTTTTCCGCATCGTAGAGCGTTTCAAATGCTAACAAGTCGTCAAGGTCGACCTGTCCGTCTTCCGTCAAGTCGCCAGCGTAGTAGTTGTCGACTGACGACAAATCACTCAAAGCCGCGTTGAAGTTGTCGCGAACAGTAGGCCAATCGAGTGCGTCAATCGCTCCATCAAAATTCAGGTCGCCAAAGGCAAACGGTTGTCCGCCGTTCCCGGTATAGGTGACTTGGAGGACATTCACATTGCCATTGAGGTCCAGCACCTGCATCTGAACATCTTCGTCAAAGTATTTTCGCCACGTGCCTTCGCCGAGCGAAATGGGAACGGTTGCATCGACGGCTCCTTGCCCCAGCGTTCCCTCAGACAGTTCCTGGCTTGTTGCGGAAAAAATGTTCCAAGCATCCGAGGAAACACTTCCGTCTCCCATCGAGTCATAATTGCCGGCGATGGAAACCCAAGCGTCTTCGCTCAAAGTTCCCAATTCGGAGGTCATCGTATAGCCGGCAAACTCATAAGTGCCGCCCATGCCGTTGAGTGAGATTTCTCCCGTGTCGCGATTGATCATGAGCGTGGCGGTGGCGTCTGCATTCGGCACAATTTGAATACCCGAGATGCCGCCGCGATAGTCTGTAGACCCGCCAGGCAAAACGGGACCGTTCGTATTGCGTTGGCCTGTCACACTCAATGTCGGATTGGAAAGCCCGCTGATGCGAAAGTAAGTTGGGTCGTTGGCAGTCGTCGCGGCATTCACAAATCCAGCGCTGCTACTGAAATAAGAACCCGCGGTGAGTGATTCGAAGACTCCACCACTGAAGTAATCTTGGCCGTTTACGTTCGTCGTCAGCCCACGTCCGTTGTTGCCGACATCGGACGAACCGTAGACATAGACATCGTACGTCGCGAAGGGGATATCGCTGAAGTTGATTGTGGCCCCACCGCCGCCATCGTCCAACCAGCCGTTGACCATAAACTCGTCGGATGTCGTCGAGCCCGGTGTGCCTGGGATGCCACCCCATGTATTGTTCGCAGACCAACTTACGCTGACACCCGTCGCCGAGCCTGAACCGTCAGTCAATTGATTAAGCGAGCCGGAAACCGTGTTGGCGAGATTCCAATTCGATGCGGCAACAACACCCGCCGGATCGCTTGCCGAAATCTGATTCGCCGTTCCACCGCCGTTGTCACCGGCGAAGCTGAGTCCGATGGTTTGTGCCGCGAGTGGTGATGCCAATAGTGTGACAATCAATCCGATGTGCGGAAGACGCATTCTGTTCCCCAATTTACAAGAGCCGTCGCGAATGAAAGAATCCGCTTTCGACAAGAAGGCGGTCTTGCTACGTTTTACGTGCGTTGCATTCCATGGCCCGAGTCACAACCGACTTATTCTGAATGCAACCGAATTTGCACGCAAGGCAATTGATAGAAAATAAGACAGGCGTAGGCTTTGTTGGAATAACGACCGCTCTTAAGCTGTATGATACGGCTTGTTATCCTCAACAACAGAAAAGTTCCGTTTAGTGGTGTTAGCCCTCTTCTTGGTGGATGTATGGAAAGCTTCTTTCAACGCGACGCTGAGTTTCGATTGGAAACGACGTTGTCGGTCGAGGAATGCATTCAGCGACTGAAGCCGCTGACCGAATCACCGGCCCGATCCCTCATGTCCTACGGGGTGGTATTCAGAGCAACGCCAGAAAAAGTAGTGGTTGGCTGCAACTATGTTCCCGATAGCGCCTTTTCGCCAATCTTCGTTGGCAAATTGATCGAGGACGGCGATGTGACTCATCTGGTCGGGCGATTCAAAGCGGGGCCGCACGGAGTAATGGGAGGACTGATCAGAGTCGTTCTGGGTATCCTATGGGTATTCATCGTCGGAGTTGTGCTGATAGGGTCACGGTTTCACCTGAACGCGATAGTCATATTTGTCTTGTTCTTGTTGGTTCGATACTCCTTTCATCTTCTTGGGCGAATGCTTGCCAGAACGGACGGTGAGAACTTGAGACGGGCTCTTGTTTCGGCATTGGAAGCGAGGGAAGTAGGAATCGGAGAACAACTGTGATCCTTGCCGCTCGCTGCTGCTACGCAGTTTTTGATTTGATCCACTGCGTCTAGTGGTACGTCAAAGCTGAGTTGCGTGTTTGTAGTACCGCCTTCAGGCGGAAGATTCCGGCTAAAGCCGGTACTACGAGCCATCTGTGACAGAGGCGGCTTTGAGCGAGAGGCAACGCCCCAACCCTACTTCCTGGCGATGACCAGCGACTGCATGTCTTCGAGGATCAAATAGAGACAAGGGACGAGAACGAGGATAATGGCGGTAGCAAAGAGGATGCCAAAGCCCAGGGAGATTGCCATTGGGATAATGTACTGGGCTTGGAGCGAGTCCTCAAAGATCAACGGCATCAATCCACCGAAAGTGGTCAGCGTCGTCAGCAGAATGGGGCGGAAGCGCCGCAAGCCAGCTTGAGAAATAGATTCCATCGCCGTACTGGTTCCTCGACGCCGGTTGGCATAGTCGATCATGATCAAGGAATCATTGATGACAACGCCTGAAAGTGCGATGACGCCCATCAGACTGATTAGTGACAGATCGTACCCCAACCAGATGTGTCCCAGGACTGCGCCAACAATGCCAAATGGAATCGCGACCAGAACGATTAAGGGTTGTACGTACCCCTTGAAGGCGATCGCGAGCAACGAGTAGATAACGGCAAGCGCCAATCCAAAGGAACCCCACAAGGAAGATGTCGCTCGACGCAGTTCCGCATCGCTCCCTTCGAAGGTCCAAGTCATGCCGGGGAAATCTTCACGCAGCTTGGGAAGTTCTTCCTCTCGAAGTGCTTCGATGACTTGGGTAATGGCCCGTTTGGGTTCGACGTCCATCGACACTCGGACGACACGACGCCCATCGCGTCGGTTGATGGAAGAAAAGGCGATCTCTTTCTTCACGTCGGCGACGTCGAGCAACGGCACTTCGGTTCCCGAAGGTGTGCGGATGATGAGGTCCTCAAGGTTGTGGATATCTTCCCGCTGGTCTTCAGGGAGCTTCACGCGGACTTCGATTTCGTTGGTTCCTCGCAAGAGCCGCAGTGCAAGCGAGCCAAAGAAGGCGCCTCGTAACTGTTGCCCAAGCTCGCGATCGGTCAGCCCCAGTGCCCTGCCCTCGGGACGCAAACGAAAATCATACTGCGACTTGCCCTTACGATAGCTGTCGCTAATATCCCGCACGTTCGAAAATAGCTCTACGCGTTCAAGAAAGGCCTTCGATGCCTTTTCGAGAACGTCGATGTCGCTGTGGCTGAGTGCGACGCTGATATCGGCGCGATGCCCACCGGGGCCACGTTCGGCTTGGAACGTTACCTGAGCAACGCCGGGCAGATCGCCGCTCGAGTCTCGCCACAACTCAATGACTTCTTCGGCCGTCATGTTGCGCTGATCGGGCGGCTTCATGACGATCTCAACGTCTATGAAATCCTGGCCGCGCACGTTGGTTTTGATGCCCTCGGCGACCTCGTGCAAATTGTACTCGTCGAACATTCGCATGCTGGCGTCCGTCACCGCCTTGGCAATCTCAGCCGATTGATTCTGCGTCGTTCCCACAGGCATCCTTACCCCGGCTTCGATCTCATCCGCCGAAACGATGGGCATGAGGATCATGCCCATATGAGCGCTCGTGGCATAGCCACCGACGACAAGAAACAGTCCCAGAGCCGCGCACGTCGTAATGTACCGATACTTCAAACAGAAGAAGAGGATCGGGCCGTAGATGCTTTCAACCAGTCGATTAAAACGTTGATTGAATCCTTGCTGGCCTCGCTGCAGGAAAGCTCCCATTCCACGTTTGCGAGGCGTGCGGGGGCGTGAATGAGCCAAATGGGCTGGCAGGATGAATAATGATTCGAGCAGCGACAGCGACAGCACTAGGATAACGACAATGGGAAGCGGTCCCCAGAATTTTCCAGTCTCGCCTGGGATAAACATCAGCGGCACGAACGCCACGATGTTGGTCAAGATACTGAACGTCACCGGACCCGCGACTTCTTTTGTGCCGGTGACTGCGGCTGCCTCAAAGTCGTCTTGCCCGTGACGTTTTTCGTAGACGTTTTCGCCCACCACCACGGCATCGTCGACAACAATGCCAAGCACGACGAGAAAGCCGAAAAGGGAAATCATGTTGATGCTGACGCCGACCAGTGGCAACAACAGGATGCCCCCGATGAAGGAAACCGCCATACCCATCATGACCCAGAATGCGAGGCGGAATTCCAGAAACAGGGACAGGATCACCAGAACGATGACGACCGCCATGGCTGCGTTCTTGAGGACGAGGTACAAACGTCGACGAAACTCTTCAGCGTTATTTCGGTCAATGCGCCATTCGACGCCAGGCGGCAAGACGCTTTCAAAGTCTCGCATGGTTTCTTCGACCGCCTTCGCGATGTCGATAGGCGATTGCGTACCCACACGATAGATGTTCACTTCGACAGAAGGCGTCTGGCTAAACTGCGAATGAAAGCCGACTTCTTCAAAGCCATCGCGAATGATGGCCAAGTCGCCAAGCGTCACGGACGGGCCATCGCTGCCGGAAACGATTTCGATTTTGGCGAACTCATCGGCCCATTGTTTCCTCGCCTTGACGCGTAGAAGGATTTCGCCCGCGCTGGTCTGTACGGAGCCTGCCGCGACATCCTGACTGGCGGTTCGTATGATGTTGGCGATGGCCGGCAGCGTCAATCCATACTCACGTAATCGCTGCCGCGGGATTTCGATATGCGTAACATACTGCGGCACACGACTGAGTTCGACTTGGGTGATTTGCTCATGCGATTGGAGTTGATCGCGAAGTTGTTCGGCAAGCTTACGCAGCCCCCAGATATCGATGGGACCATAAATGGCGACTTGCATGACTTCCCGTTGCCGCGTTTCGAGGCTCACCTCGGGCTGTTCGATCTGATCGGGGAAGGTGCGAATGCGACTGACCGCTTGGTCGATGTCTTGAAACGCCTTCATGCGCTGTTGGCCGGCAACCAATTCAATACGGACTTCGCCCGAGCCCTCTCTAGCCCGACTGGTGATCTCGCGAATTCCTTCCACGCCACGAACGGCCTCTTCGATTGGGCGCAAAATCCCTTGCTCGACTTCTGCTGGTGCGGCGCCGGGATAGCCGACGCCGACTTCGACGATGTCGAGTTGGAACTCCGGAAAGACTTCTTTCTGGATATAGATCGCTGACCAGATGCCGCCGCCCAGCAGGATCACCATCAACAGGTTTGAGGCGATCGAGTTGCGGGCCATCCAGGCGATGGGGCCTCGCCGCGTTTCGTTGTCGTCGGAGGGGGAATTCAATCCGATGCCTCCTCAGAGGAAGCGTCGGCGTCGGCGGAGTCGTCGATGCGGCGCAAA
>CAYYHV010000170.1:10032-14451 GCA_964471695.1 uncultured Pirellulaceae bacterium | reverse complement strand
GTTGTAAACCACGCGAGCCGTATCGACTCCGGCTGGTACTACGCCATCGAACGAGAACATTTCGTAGTCAGTTCCAGGCATTGGGGCCGGAGCATTGTCTCGAGAGATTTCTGTATTGGCGACAGAATCACGCCATTCGAATCGGATTTCGATTCCGCCAGCATCGCCAAGAGATTTGTGCCATCCCGAGAAATTGACCATTTCGCCAGGCGCAACCGATACGTCTTGGAAAACACCAGCGAATGAGTTAGCCACTCCAAGGAAAGCAAGCTCGAGCGATTGAGTTCCCGTGCGGGGCATAGCTGTACTGTTGTTGGCGATATCGCCACCACCGGTTTGATCGCCATCCAAGCTGAATGCTTCCCAGTTGGTGAATGGTCCTGCACCGCCGATGCTTTCGACAGGATCTTCGAAGCCGGCATTGTTAAGAAGATTTTGGCCAAAACCTGTAGCGGTTAGGCACGCTAGTAGAATAGCGGAAGAAAGAAGAAAATTTGTTGATCGTCGCATTAGTCTCTCCGAATTCGAGGATAGAATGTGGTAAAACGTTCAGAAACAAAGTGAAAAACGTTTCGTAACAGACCGCATCATCATCCCATCTTACAAAGTTGTCAAGAGTTAATGTTAGGAATGAATTCAGAGACTTTCTATCGAGAGCTATTTGGTGCGGAAATTCGTAATTTAGCGCATCAAGCGGCCCTCTTTGTTCTGGTTTTTACTACCTCGGCAGCGGCTCAGAGATTCTCGGATCAGACGGCTGCGGCGGGGATCAATCATGTGCAGACTACGGCGGCGCTGTCCGCGGGAGTCGCTGCGAACACCTTTATGACTGGCGGCGTCGCTGCGGGTGATTTTGACAACGACGGCTTTACCGACCTTGTCTTTACGAGGTTGAATGACGTCGACATCTTGTACCGAAATTTGGGGAATGGCCAGTTCAGTCCGCAAACTGCTGCAGCGGGCTTTCAGGTTCCGACACTCACCAACGGCGTCGCATCTGGTGATATTGATAACGATGGCGACTTGGACCTCTACATGACGTCGACTGGTGGAACGCGCAACTATCTGTATCTAAACAATGGAAGCGGTGTCTTTACGGATGCTGGTGCAGATCGAACTGCTGCGCTTTCTAATGGGGTGATTCGGCAAGGTCAGGGCGTTTCGTTTGGTGACTACGACAACGACGGTTGGCTGGATTTGATCACGGCGGATTGGGGGCATGATTCGGACGACAGTCAATCGAGGTTGTTTCGCAATCGAGGCAGTCAACAGCCGTGGCACTTCGACGATGTTACATCGCAGGCGGGAGTGAATGCATATCGCCGAGCCGAAACGTGGCGTTTTTCCCCAAGGATGGTTGATCTCGATCGGGATGGCTTGCTGGATATCGCCATTGCATCGGACTTCGATACGAGCCAGCTATTCTGGAACAACGGGGACGGGACTTTCTTAGATGGGACTTTGGCTGCCGGTGTGGGGACGGACCGCAATGGCATGGGATCGACCTTCGGCGACTATGACGGGGATGGCGACTTGGATTGGTTCATCACGAACATTACGCCAGACCCTAATGCTCCTCCGAATCCTTTTGGTGGATGGAATCGGTTATATCGCAATGACGGAAATCGACAGTTTACCGACGTGACACAAGAAGCAGGTGTTCGCGACTCTCGCTGGTCGTGGGGCACGTCGTTCATCGACTACGATAACGACAGCGATCTCGATCTAATTGCCACGAATGGATTCACTGGTATTGGATTTGCCGAAGACCGGACGTTCCTGTGGCGCAATGATGACGGAGTCTTCACCGACGTTTCGGATGCCGAGGGAATTACGGATACCCAGCAGGGACGAGGTTTGGTGCATTTTGACTATGACAACGACGGCGACCTCGACGTGGTTATCGTGAATAACGAAGCGCAACCTATTCTTTATCGTAATGATAGCGACGATACGAATAGCTTCCTGCGAGTCGACTTGGAAGGAACGTTGTCAAATCGCGACGGCATTGGTGGTTGGATTTCGGTGACGCCAGACCTTTCGGATCCGGATCGACGACTTGTTTGGGAAGTTGATGGAGGCAGCAGCTTTCTCAGTCAAAACGAGCACACGGCTCATTTTGGGCTGGGCGACTTGGAAGGCAATGTCGACCTTGTGCAGGTTGAATGGAGTAGTGGTCTGATTCAGCAGCTATTCGACGTTTCCGTCGATCAAACGATATCGATCTTGGAGACGGACCAGGCCGCCGCGGCCGACTACAATCAAAACGGTATTGTTGATGCGGCCGATTTCACCATATGGCGTGATCTGCTGGGGTCGAATGACCCACTTGCCGATGGCGATGGCAACGGAATCGTAGGGATGGAGGACTACTACATCTGGCGAACTCAGTTTGGCAGGACCGTGCCGGGCGCGATCGTGCCAGAACCAGAGTCGCATTTGCTAATGATGTTTGGCGTTGGTGCCCTGATGTTCGTTTTCCGGCGACGTCAACTCTGAAATTCAAACCACGAGTTTCTCGGGTAGATAATCTTGTCTGCCGAGCATGTGGCTCAGCCAAGCAATTCTCGGACGTATCCAGGCATGGCAAAAGCCGCCTTGTGAATGTCGGCGTTGTAGTAGCGTAGGTTATGTTGCCGCGAGAACGACTCGATAGCTTCGGTGTTCATCGAGTTGGTGGGGTGAATGTTACCCTTTGTGGAAAATGAGAAGCTCCACATTCCGGTTGGGTAAGTCGGTACATAGGCAAGGTAGCAGTGTACATTGTCCGCTCCGAAGATGCCTCGATAACACTCGAAAATCTCCTGGAAGACCTTGGTGTTGAAACGCGGTGACTCGCTTTGCGTCACCATGATCCCGTTGGAATTCAGGATGCGATGAACGTCCGTATAAAACTCAGCCGTGAACAGGCCCTCGCCAGGCCCCACGGGGTCGGTGCTGTCAACAATGACGATATCGAAGGACTCGTCGGCTGCCGATTGGACGTACTTGATGCCGTCGTCAATGTGAAGTTCCAGTCGTGGGTTGTCGAACTCACTAGCGATTTCGGGTAGAAACTCTTTTGAGGCGTCTACAACCATTCGGTCGATCTCTACCATGACGACTTGTTCGAGCTGCTCGTAGCGCAGAAGTTCACGGACGACCCCGCCGTCGCCGCCGCCAATTACGAGGACTCGTTTGGGCGAAGGATGTGACTGCATCGCGATGTGGCTGATCATTTCGTGATAGACATATTCGTCTTTTTGCGAAGTCATCACCAGTCCGTCCAGCGTGAGCAATCGTCCATAGGCGTAGGTATCGTAGACTTCGACTTTTTGGAAATCCGACTTTTTGCTGAAAAGTTTGTCGCCTCGATGTCGCAATGACATGGCGATATCTTCGTTGCGTTCGGTGAACCACACGTTGCGATTCTGTTGCATTTTCGGAGTCGATTCGTCGCGAACCAAGTCCGTTGACTGGAAATCAGATTTTCGCAGTTGGCCGTCTTGTCCGCGCAGCATTTCCATCGCAGACGCAAAGTCGGCTTTAAACGCTTTCTCGAGGTACTTGTACGATATCCAGGGATCGATGACATCGCCGCACGTAAAGATGTCTACGGCAGCGTATCCAAATTCGGGCCAGGTGTGGATTGCCAAGTGGCTTTCTTGAATTACAACAACACCGGAAACGCCGAAGGGAGAAAAGTGATGGAAGGTACTATTGATGACGGTGGCTTCGGCAGTTCGAGCCGCTTCCAGCATGCTATGTTCGATTGCCGATACATCATTAAGAATCGACGGATCGCAATTATGATATTCTGCCAGTATCTGGCGTCCGAGGGTTGTCATGCGGGTCGGTCCGTACTGAGAAATGATAAGCCGTTGGCGGGATAGCTGCCAAGTTTAGTAAGAGGGATTGCTGATGGCTACTCATCGGAATAACGAGAGTTCCGTTGGGAACTAGCCATCATTTTCATCCGGTTTGGCTCGATACTTCCGGAGGAGAACAGCGTTACCGGTATCTGAGTATTTGACTTCGTCCATAAAAGTTCTCATCAACAGTACGCCTCGCCCGCTGACTTTGCCAAGGTTGGCTGGATCGCGCGGGTCGGGCAAAGAGTCCGGGTCGAAACCGGGCCCTTCGTCACGAATGAATATTTCGGCCACATCGTGATTGATTAACAAGTCGACATAGATGCGTCGATTGCGATAAGGATCCAGTTGGCATCGTTCAGCGGCAAGTTCGTAGTAGGCATCACCATCTTCGCGTAGCTCGGAATTTAATTCCAGATTGCCGTGATGAAGTGCATTGACTAACGCCTCATCGGTGGCGATTCCGATTCGATTCAGATCGGCGGGTGGGCAAATTCCCATTCGTGAGACATGTTCCTGTACGTACGTCACCAGGGGAGGAATCAATGCGCGATCGTTGTCCAGGATG